>JBEQCK010000165.1:0-8141 GCA_041639335.1 Novosphingobium sp. | reverse complement strand
GAATCACCGCGTTGACGCTGTTCATGCCCTCGGCAACGAGGGCCATCATCGGCGCCAGCGAAGGTTCGGCCTTGCGCGGCAGGGTGTGGACGGTGGCAGTCATCGGCTAGACCGCTTGGCGACAAGGCGGGCGCTTGGCAAGACGCAACTTGCACTGTAGCGGCGCGTTACGACCTTTGGACGGGGAATGGGAATGAGCGAAGATCCGGTTCTGGCAGGCTATCGCCAGTCCATCGACAACATCGACGCGGCGATGATCCACATCCTTGCCGAACGCTTCCGCATCACCCAGGCCGTCGGCGCCTACAAGGCTGCCAACAAGCTCCCCGCATCCGATCCGGGCCGCGAGGAGCGCCAGATCACGCGCCTGCGCAAGCTGGCCGAGGACGCCAAGCTCGATCCCGAGTTCTCGGAAAAGTTCCTGCGCTTCATCATCCAGGAAGTGATCCGCCACCACGAACGCGCGGCGGGATCGGCGGACTGAAGTACATATAACCAAGCCTGCGCCCCCGCGAAGGCGGGGGTCTCAGTCGGTTTTTTTGAGGGGTCCGTAACGACACCAAGACCCCCGCCTTCGCGGGGGTGCAGCGGGGTGGGCCTTAATGCAGCGCCACCATATCAATCCTCGAGCGGAACGCCCGGCACCTGCTTGGCGGTGCGGATCGTCAGCGAGGTCTTGACGCTCGCCACGTTCGGCGCAGGCGTCAGCTTGCTGGTCAGGAATTCCTGGAAGCTCTGCAGGTCGCGGCTGACGATCTTGAGAATGAAGTCGATCTCGCCATTGAGCATGTGGCATTCACGCACTTCGGGCAGCGTGCGCATGTGGTCTTCGAACTGGCGCAACGATTCCTCGGCCTGGCTCTTTAGGCTGACCAGCGCGAACACGGTGATCGCAAAGCCCAGCTTCGAGGAATCGAGATCAGCGTGGTAACCGCGGATAACGCCGGCATCTTCCAGAGCGCGCACCCGGCGCAGGCAGGGCGGCGCGGTAAGTCCGACGCGCTGCGCCAGCTCTACGTTGGTCACCCGGCCCTCGGCCTGCAATTCGGCAAGCAGGCGCCGGTCGATACCATCAAGGGTTGCCATTCTTCGCGTTCGTCCGTTTCGTTTGACCCCGGTCGGGGAATTCGGAAAGAAGCGTGAGTCGCAACTTTCCGCACAAAATTCACCGCCCAAGATAATTTTATTGTTTCATACTGCAACCGTCCCACATTGCAACGCAGTGGATAGTTACCTTCCCGCCAGCGGCACGATTTGTTAGCCTTCTCCGGGCTAGTTCAGCGGACTAGCAACCTGTCCGGAGCTTCACGCTACGGTGCATGAAAGGCCACACGCGGAGCTCTGATGATTGTCGACGACCGCCTTGAGACCGTGCTGCGCACCCACGCGGCCGGCAAGACGGCAGCCAGAACGCAGCTGCGCCAGTTGGTTGACCTGCTCGGCCCGGTGCCGCTCGCCGCATGGAATCGGCAGCATGCGGGCGCGCTCCAGCGAATGGATTCGCTTTGCGCCATGTTGACCGACGAGGAATGCGCCGCCGTTCTTCGCTCTGCCCCGCACCGCTCTGCCGTGCTGGTTTACCATTTTGCCCAGGGCGGCCCCCGCACCGCAGCCGCCGCAGTATCGGCCGCGCGGCTGACAGACGAGGACTGGCTCGCCGTGATCCCGCGCCTGCCGGTACAAGCGCGGGGCTTCGTGCGTCATCGCGCCGATCTGGGGGAGCCGGTTCGCCAGCTGCTCTCGCGCCTCGGCATCAACGACTTCCTCCTGCCCCAGCCCCAGTCTCAGCTGGAGCAAGCGGTCGCGATCGAGCACGGCCAGGCTGACAGCGAGGCCGCGCCCTTGCACGATCCTGAAGCGCCCGCGCCGCTTCAATCCGAAACCCATCTCCCTCAACCCGAACCCATCGCGGAAGACGATGGCATCGGCGCAATCGTCCGCCGGATCGAGGCTTTCCGACGCAAGCGCGAAGAACGCGAGGCCACCGCGCCTCAGGCCGCTCGCGGCGACGGGCTTGCCCCGCTCCTGCCCTTCGGCGAGGAAAACGCAGCCCCGCGCAAGCTGGTCACTGCGATTGACCTGCGCACGGATGCGCTCGGCAGCGTCGTTCACGCAGGCATCGACCCGCCGGGGGTACTGCTTGGCAGCCACCTGTTCTGTGCCGACTCCGCCGCGCCGATTCGGTGCGATGAGACCACCGCTCGTGCATTCCGACAGCGCCAGCCGGTCGAGGCCGGCTTCATCTCGATCGAAGGTGCCGATCTCGTTGCCGGCTCATGGCAGGCCGATGGCACCCCGATCTTCACGCGGGACGGCGGGCGATTTGCCGGCTACCTGCTGCGCCTGCGCCGCCTTGTCGAAGCGCCGGCACCCGAACAGACCGCTGCAGTGCCCGCCGCCGCGGTCGAAGCCGATCGCCTGCGCCAGCTGCTGCACGAGCTGCGCACGCCGATCAACGCGATCCAGGGCTTTGCCGAAATGATCCAGAGCCAGGTCTTCGGCACCACCCCGCACCAATACCGCGCCATGGCCGCCAGCATCGCCGCCGACGCGGCACAGATGCTCGCCGGCTTCGAAGAGATCGAGCGTCTGGTAAAGCTGGAATCGCGCGCGCTCGAGATCGACACCGGGCTTGCCGATGCGGCAGCGTTGGTCGCAGGCCTCGTCGAACAGGTCTCCCCCGTTCTGTCTGCCCGCAACGTCCGCCTCGCCGTCAGCATGCCGCAAGGCCCACTCGCCGTGGCATTCGCTGCCGATGAAATCGAACGCAGCGTGTGGCGCCTGCTTTCCGTCGTCGCCACCAGCGTCGCGCCGGGCGAGCGCATCACCATCGCGCTTGAACGGCAAGAACGCTGCGCCGCCCTGGCGGTAACGCTTCCCGCCGCGCTTGACCGGCTTGACGATACGGCCCTCTTCGCGCCCGAAGCGCCGGCAGGTGGCGGGGTGCTGGCCGCATCGGCCATGCTCGGCAACGGCTTTGCCTTGCGCCTCGCGCGCGCAGAGTTCGAATCCGGTGGCGGAACCCTGCTGCGGGAGCGTTCGCAGTTCCTTGTCAGGCTTCCGCTGGCAGACGAACCGCCGGGCGATACCGTGCCGTTGCAGGCCCGCGCATGAGAGCGCCTTCCACTCCGGAAATCCTCCGCCTGCCAGCGCCGGAAGATTTTGTCTCGTTCGCGCCCGAGTTCGGCACCCGGTTTATCCTGACGGTCGATACGGAAGAGGAATTTGACTGGTCCCAGCCGCTGGATCGCACCAGTCACGGCCTCGACCACATCCCCCGCCTCGCCAAGTTCCAGCAGTTTTGCGAGGGCCTGGGCGTAGTCCCGGTCTACCTTGTCGACTACCCGGTGGCGAGCGACCCGCGCGCTGCCGAGGTCCTCGGCGACGCTGTTTCGGCCGGGCGCGCCGAAATCGGCGTGCAGCTGCACCCTTGGGTCAACCCGCCCTACGATGAACTCGTCAATGTCCATAACAGCTTCGCCGGCAATCTTCCGGCCGATCTGGAACGTGCCAAGTTCCGCAAGCTGCGCGACACCATCGAACAGGCATTCGGGGTTGGTCCGCTGATCTACCGCGCCGGACGCTACGGTGTCGGCCCGAATACCGCCGCCGTCTTGTCCGATTGCGCCATCGCCATCGACACCTCGGTCCGCTCGCGCTTCGATTACAGCTCGACCGGCGGCCCCAACTTCCGCGACCACCCATTGCGCCCCTGGTGGATCGACCGCCGCAACGGTTTGATGGAAATGCCGCTCACCACGGTTTTCGCCGGCCACCTGCGCCGCCATGGCCCAGCAGTCTATCCCGCCTTGTGGCGCGTGCCACGCCTTCGCGGCGCACTCGCCCGGCTCGGCCTGCTGGACCGGATCCCGCTGACTCCCGAAGGTGTCACGCTGCACGAAGCGCTGACCGGCATCGACATGGCACTGGAAAACCGGCTGCCGCTGCTCGTGTTCTCCTTCCACAGCCCCTCGCTTCGACCGGGCTACACGCCCTATGTCCGCAACGAGGATGACCTCGACCAGTTCTATGATTGGTGGCGGGGCGTCTTCGCCCATCTCGCCTGTCACCGCGTCCGTTCGACCTGCGTCAGCGAGATCATCGCCGCCGCGCAAGTCTGACTGCCCCCAGCCGCGAGATCCCTGCTCAAGTGCTTGCAAACCACGCACCGCCCCGCTAGCGGAAATCGCGATGGGCCTGTAGCTCAGTTGGTTAGAGCTGGCCGCTCATAACGGCTAGGTCGCGGGTTCAAGTCCTGCCGGGCCCACCATCATCCCCACCGATTCTGTGGAAGTCATTCCCGCTGCGCGTGCGCGCGGCTGAATTGCCTTGGCCGCAGGCCGCCCCCACCGTAGCATCCACCCCGGCAACTGGTTGGAGGGGCAGCACTGATGCGAATGCTTTTGGGGATTGTCCCCTTGCTCGTGGGGATTGGCGCCAGTTCGGCGACTGCGCAACCGGCGGGCCTCGGCGAGGTGCTGGTCAGCGCCAGCCGCAATGACGCCCGATTCTGGCAGAAGGACCGCCCGGTCGTCGGTCTGCGGCGTCAGGCAGATGGCATGGTCATGAATCTGACGATCGTCTCCGACACCCGCGACGCCGCTACCCGCCGCAGCGAGATCGACGCCGCACTGCTCGCCGCCATTGATCGCGCCGCCGCCTCGGGCTTCCACCTCGTAACCGGCTCCGTGCAGCTCGAACCCGTGACGAAAGCCAACTACCGCAACCTGCCGCAGTTGCCCGCCGGCCGGGTCGATACCAGCCGGGTCGAACTGATGGTCAGGGGCAAGCTCGAGGGATCGTCCCGCGCCACGCAGGACAAGCTGAAGGCCTTCATCGCCTCGCTCAAAGGCAATGGCCGTGCGACGGTCGAAACGTCCGGCGTCACTTCGCTAAGCGTCGACAACCCTGACCAGTACCGCGAGAAGATCCTTGCCCTGGTCGCCCAGGATGCGCGCACCACCGCCGGCATCTTCGGGCCGGACTTCACGTTCAGCGTGACCGGCGTGGATGGGCAGGTGATCTGGACTCAGGCAAGCCCCAGCGATGTCTTCCTGTATATTCCCTACCGCTACGCGATAACCCCAAGGCAGTCCGACGGGAGGACCGCGCCATGATCGGACGCACATTGTCACGCATTGTCGCGATGGCGCTGCTCGCCACCCCCCTGCAAGTGTCAGCGCAGGAGGATGAAAGCATGGGCGAAGTCATCGTTACCGCGCAAAGGCGCAGCGAGCGGCTGCCGTCCGTCATGACCAGCCTGCCCTATCTCGACCGACGCCCTGCCATCGGCCTGCGCCGGACAGCAGACGGTGTCGTGCGCCGCATTGAGATCGGCTCCGATTCCCGCAGCGAGGACATGCGCCGCAGCGAAGTGCAGGCCATGCTGCTCGCCGCGCTCGACCGCGCCAGCCGCGATGGCCTCAGCCTCGTCACCGGCGAACTCGAGGTGAAGGAAGTCACGCGAGAGAACTGGCGCACCCTGTTCCCCGCCCTCGCCAGTCCTTCCACCACCTCGGATGACGAGGATGAGGACAACAGCTATGACGAGGATGAGGACGAAGGTAACGGCAAGGTCCAGCCGGGCTTCGAGGACGACGGCAGTACCGCCACCGCACGGCTGATGATCAAGGCTAGGCTTACCGGCACGATCGACGACGCCCAGCGCAAGGTCTCCGCCTTCGTCAAGGCCGTGCCCGCCACAGGTCGCTCCGAAATCCGCCAGCTCGGCACGATGGCGCTGACCATCGTCAACCCGGAGCAGTACCGCGAGGAGATCAACGCCCGCATCGCCAGAAGCGCGCTTCAGGCTGCAAGCCCCTACGGCGCGGGTTACGGCGTCGAAGTCACCGGGCTCGATCGCGCCATCGCCTGGGCACAAGTCAGCAATACCGAGGTGTTTCTCTACATCCCGTATGCCTTTGCGGTGCGGAAATGAGATAACCCGCCCTACCTGATGGGTTCCAACTCCGCTTGCCTACACCGGGGGAGTGTGACAGGGACTCGCGCGCCCGAATTTCCCTGAATTTCCGAAGCGGACGCGTCCTTTTCCATGCTTACCATCAACGGCATCACCGTGCGCCTCGGCGGACGCGACATCATTTCCCGCGCCTCGGTCGCCGTGCCACCACGCGCCCGCGTCGGACTGGTCGGACGCAACGGGGCGGGCAAGTCGACGCTGGTCAAGGCGATCATCGGCGAGATCGAGCCGGACGAAGGCGCAATCGAAATGCCGCGCCGCACCCGGCTCGGCTACCTCGCGCAGGAAGCGCCCGCCGGCAGCGCCACGCCGTTCGAAACCGTGCTCGCCGCCGATGTCGAACGCACGCAGCTGCTCGCAGAGGCAGAGACCTGCACCGATCCGGACCGCTTGGGCGATGTCCACGACCGCCTGCTCGCCATCGATGCCTACAGCGCCGATGCGCGCGCCGCGCGCATACTCATCGGCCTCGGCTTTGACGAGACGATGCAAGGCCAACCGCTCGACAGTTTCTCCGGCGGCTGGCGTATGCGCGTCGCTCTTGCCTCGCTTCTCTTCTCCGCGCCCGACGTGCTGCTGCTCGACGAACCGTCGAACCACCTCGATCTCGAAGCGACGCTGTGGCTGGAAAACTTCCTGAAGGCCTATCCCGGCACGCTGCTGCTGATCAGCCACGAGCGTGACCTGCTCAACAACGTGGCCGACCACATCGTCCACCTCCACGCCGGCAAGCTCACGCTGTACCCCGGCGGCTACGACAGCTTCGAGCGGCAGCGCAACGAGCGGCTGGCGCAGCAGGCGGCGGCGCGTGTGGCGCAGGAAGCGCAGGCCGACAGGCTCCGCGACTACATCGCCCGCAACTCCGCCCGCGCATCGACGGCCAAGCAAGCGCAGTCGCGCGCCAAGATGCTGGCCAAGATGCAGCCGATCGCGGCGGTGGTCGAGGATCCCTCACTGAGCTTCGATTTCCCTGATCCCGAGGAACTGCGCCCGCCGCTGATCACGCTCGACCTCGCGTCTGTCGGCTACACGCCGGGCAAGCCGGTGCTGCAGCGGCTGAACCTGCGCATCGATCCCGATGACCGCATCGCGCTGCTCGGGCGCAACGGCAACGGCAAGACCACGCTCGCCCGCCTGCTCGCCGCGCAGCTCGCGCCGATGGACGGGGCGATGACGGCGACGGGGAAGATGCAGGTCGGGTACTTCACGCAGTACCAGGTCGAGGAGATTGCCGAGGGTGGCACCCCGCTCGAACTGATGACGCGGGCGATGGAGGGCAAGAGCCCGGCTGCCGTCCGCGCGCAGCTGGGCCGCTTCGGCTTCTCCGGCAACCGCGCGACGAGCGCGGTCGGCACGCTGTCGGGCGGTGAGCGCGCGCGCCTTGCCCTCGCCCTCGTCACCCGCGACGCGCCGCACATGCTGGTGCTCGACGAGCCGACCAACCACCTCGACATCGACGCGCGCGAGGCGCTGGTGCAGGCGCTCAATGCCTACAAGGGCGCGGTGATCCTGATCAGCCACGACCGGCACATGGCCGAACTGGTGGCCGACCGCCTGGTCCTCGTCGACGGCGGCACCGCCAAGCCGTTCGACGGCAGCATCGAGGACTACATCGACTTCATCCTCGGCCGCAACCAGCCGAAGGTTGATGGCGCTTCCGAGCAGCAGGCCAAGGGCGGCGGCGCGCAGGACCGCAAGGCACGGGCCGCGGCGCGCGAGACGTACAAGGCGCTGCAGAAAGCCCAGACCGAGGCCGAGAAGCGTGTCGCCAAGCTGCAGGCCGAGCTGGCGCAGATCGACCGCGCGATGTTCGAACCCGGCAGCGCCGCCCCGGAATTCGCCAAGCTCACGATGGGCGACCTGTCGCAGCGGCGAGCCAGGGTTGCGCAGGCGCTGGAGGAAGCGGAACTGGCGTGGCTGGAAGCTGGCGAGGCGCTTGAAGGGGCCAACTGACAGTCGCCGTTACCAGCGCCGAGGGCGAGGTTCCGCACCTCAGCGCGCGCAAGGGTTTACGGGGTTTACACGGTTCAGGGGTGTCCCTTTCCTCCTGCGTCCCCGCGCAGGCGGGGACCTCGTGAGGTTTGCGAAGCGCTTCGGGGATGTCGCTACCGTTCCGTAACGCCACCGAGGCCCCCGCTTTCGCGGGGGAGCAGGTCTTGCC
>JBEQCK010000164.1:0-5596 GCA_041639335.1 Novosphingobium sp. | reverse complement strand
CTCCATACTTGCGCTCCTGAACGTGGCCGTTTCCGCCCGGTTCACTCAGCAGATAGTCATCGCGCTTGTTGACGGATACGCGAATACCCATGCTACCGGTGTCAAAATAGCCCGTGAAATTGTAGGAATTGGGCGAAAGTCCCGTTGAATCCCGCGCGGATACATGGGTGTAGTTCGATGCCACGCCGAAGTAGGACAGGACGCCCGGCAGGAACGTGAACGGCGCGTTGAGCGTGACTTCGACACCTTTTACGCTGTTGCCGCCCGGGGTGTTGACCGCCTGGAAGAAGGTGTAGGGAACCTTGGCGGGGTCGGCGTTGTACGAGGCGTCGTAGCGGGGATCGGCGTAGATTGCCTGCCAGTATTCCTGCGGCACCGGCTTGGTCACCACCGCCGTGCTGAGCGAGCTGATGATATCCTTCTTGAACAGGCCGACAGCGACGAGGCCACCCTTGCTGAAGTACCATTCCAGCCCGACGTCGTAATCGTTGGAAAGGTACGGCTTGAGGTCCGGGTTGCCGAGATTGCCGACGGTCCTTGTCGTATATTCGAATGTCGGGGCGGCGATGTTGAGCGAACCCAGCCCCGGCCGCGTCATGGAGCGGGCGTAAGCGGCTCGCGCCACGATGTCGGGTGTGATGTTCAGCGCCAGATTGAGCGACGGCAGGAAATTGTCGTAGCTGCGCTTCACCGAAACCGGAGAACCGGCAATGGTTGCCCGCGAATCGATATTGGTCTTCACGTAGCGGACGCCGCCGTTCGCACGCAGCACCATACCGCCGAGATCGAACTCGCCGGTGACTTCGCCATAGCCGCCCAGCGTCTTCTCGATCACTTCCCAGCCGGCAGCCGTGTTGGGCGTATAATTGTCCGAGATGAGATTGGACGAAGCCACCTTGTCAAAGTCGAAGACGGCAAATGTCGGAAGGCCGCCCGACACGACGCCCTTGCCGAAGTTCGAGATCGGGAATGCTTGCAGGTAGGTCTGCGGCGCAAAGCTCGGCAGGTTGCCCTGCGCTTCGGAGTAGGCGACCGACCGGCGGCTGTAGGCGATGCCTGTCCGAGCGGTGATGTTGCCGGCCTCCAGGACAAGGTTGCCCTTGGTGGTGAAGTTGTCCTTGATCACCTTGTTCAGGCGATTGGCGGCCGTCAGCGCATTGACGAAGTTTGCAGCATTGTTCGGATCGTAGTTGCCATAGTTCAGGACCGGCACGTCCTGGCTCTTCGAGAAGTCATAAGAGTAGAAGTGCGGGACCGAGCGGGCATAGAAGCGCAGCTCCTCGCGATCTGCCGCATCGCGCGCCTTGCCAGCCATGACATCCAGCTTGAGGTTGTCCGAAGCCTGCCACTTGGCCGAAGCCACATATTGGTGGAACTTCGAGACCGAGGTCTGGTGGCGGCTTTCATACCACGAAGTGACATCGTCAAACGACGCCGCAATCAGCTGCTTGCCGTCCGGCGCGATCTTGAACGAGCGCGGCGTCTGGCCGACGAAGTTTCCGGCCGGGCCGTGCGTCAGGAGCCACTCCATCGAGTTGTAGCTGAGGCGGTCGTTCTCCAGGCGCGAGAAGAGCCCGTCGAAGCTCACTTCCAGGGTGTCCGTCGGACGAAACTGCAGCGAGCCGGTCAGGCCGAGACGCTTCTGGTTGTTGCCGAAGAAGTCGGCGCGCGGCAGCCGCGGCGCCCACAGGCAGTCCAGATTGTCGGCGGCAGGGCAGTCGACCGGCGTTCCGGACACGACGGGATTGGTGTCGGCCCAGCTGTCGCCATTGACGAACGGCGATGTCCAGCGGACCGAACCGAAGCCTTCCTGATAAACGGTGCGTTCCGAGTAGGCGGCAGACACCAGCACGCCGACCTTGCCATCGGCAAACTGATCGGAAAGCATGGCGGTGACGCGCGGGTCGACCTTGCGCGTGATCGAGTTGTAGCCGCCCTGCGCCGAGATCACGGCCTGCGGCTTGTTGAAATCAAACGGCTTTGCCGAATAGAGATCGACCGTACCGGCTATGCCGCCCTCTTCTATCGATGCCCGCTGCGTCTTCTGGACATCGACCCGGTTGAACAGCTCCGATGCGAAGATGTGGAAGTCGAACGCACGGCCGGCATTGATGGTGAAGCCGCCCGAATCCAGGCCGTCGCTGCTGGCGGGGACCTCCATTCCATTCAGCGTTGTGCGCGTGAAATCCGGGGCAAAGCCGCGCAAGGTGATGTTGCGCCCTTCGCCACCTTCGCGGGAGATTGCCACGCCGGGCAGGCGCTGGATGGACTCCGAAAGGTTGAGGTCCGGCATCTTGGCCATGTCTTCGGCCAGAATGCTCTCGGTCAAATTTATCGACTTCCGCTTGATATCCTGGGCGCGAACAAGGCTGCCGCGAAAGCCGCTCACCACGATTTCCGGCTGCTGGACGGGAGCATCCTGCATCGCCCCTTCGGCCGCAGCCTGGGGCGCGGCAGCGGCGGCCACCGGTGTCATCTCGCTAGCCGGCGTCAAAGCCGACGCGCGGGTCAGGGCCACAGGCCGAGACGTCACGGTGGTCGACGGATTTCTCGCGACGATGGCATAAGATCCGTTGCCCAACTGGCGTGCGGCGAGGCCCGTCCCCGAAAGCAGCCGATTGAGCGCTTCGCCAACGCTCATTTCGCCACGCACGGCATTGGTACGGATCGAGCGCGTAATCTTTCTGGCGGCAATGACCTGAACATCGCCCTGTCGGCCAAGGATGCTGATCGCCGTTTCGGCTGGTTGCGCATCGATGGAGAACTGCCGGGTCTGCGCAGCAGCTTCAGCTTGCGAGGAGATCGCGCAAACAATAGCTGACGAAGCAAGCAGTAGATTTCTCGAAACCGACATTATTCCCTCCCATATTCAGGCTTGCCAGGCTTTTGTTTATGCCTGTGCAAACAAGAGCACCCAGAAACGGAAATCCTTCCAAAAAAGATTTACTCCCGATCTTTTTTCCAGATGCCTCACTCTATTCTGATGATCCCGGGCTCTGTGGTGTTGATGCTAACGCCAAGGCTGGCCTTGACCGCTTCTGCAAAACCATTCGGATCATTCACCCGGAACAGACCGTCGAACTGTTCGGCTGCGATCGCCGGATCGGCGATGACGATCTGGCGCTGGTTATAGCGGTTGAATTCCTCGGCAGCGCTGGAAAGGGGCGTGCCGTTCAGGTCGATCATGCCGCTGCGCCAAGCCAGCGCGCGGTCGACGTTGGTCGACTGGCCGGTTTCAAGATCGACCAGCGCGCTTGCGCCGACGATCGCCCGATCGCCTCCCCTCAGGGTCAGCTGAAACTTGCTATCGTGCCTCGCGGAAGTCTCCACCACGCCTTCGGTCACGAGCACTTCCACAGCCGTTCCCCGGGTCCTGACCGAGAACGCCGTGCCGACAGCGCGGACCTGCACATCGCCAACCTGGACAATGAACGGGCGCTTGGCGTCCTTGGCGACCTCGAACCAGGCCTCGCCCTGAAGCAGGGCGACCTGGCGGACGTCCTGCGCAAGGTTGACCTTGATCTGGCTGGCAGAATTCATCGTCATCACCGAACCATCGGCCAGTGGCAGCCGCCGGATCTCGCCCACCCGGGTTTCGAAATTGGTGGCACCGTCTCCCAAGCGGAGAGCAAAATATCCGCCGACCACCGAAGCGGCGGCAGCGCCCATCAAACCGCGTCGGGTCCAGCGACTGAAGGAGGAAATCGCAACCGGCGCGGCCAGCTCTTCAACCGTGGAGTCTGCCTCGGCCGAAGCGGGATCCAGTGCAAGCCATTCGGCTTCCATGCGCAACAACAGGCCGCGACGGGTGGGAGCCTCGTCGAGCCAGGTTTGCAGCATCGCCTCGTCCGCTGCGGTCCATGCGCCGGAGTCCATTCGCGCGATCTGCTGCGCGATGAAGTCTTCGTCTGAAGATCGGGCGCCGCTCGGGAGCGAAGTCATGCCCGACCTCCACGCCGTTCGGTGGGTTGTGCCGAACCGCTGATCAGGGCGTCGACTTCCGCCTCGGTCTGCTGCCATGCCTGACGGACTGCCCGGACTCCGGTCCAGATCTGCTTCTCGACCGCCTTTTCGGTGATGCCGAGATGCGCGGCAATCTCCTTCTGGGACCAGCCCTGCAGCTTGCGCAGCTCAACCACTTGCCGGCAACGTTCCGGCAGGCCGGCAATGATGGCGAGGACCCGCTGGTAGTCCATGCGGCTCTCGGCCTGACGTTCCGGAGATTGCAGGGAATCATCGCTGAAGCATTCGATGTCGGCAACGACGTCGAGCATGACGATCTGCTGCCGCTTGATGCGGCGCAAGACAAGGTTTCTGGCTACGGAGTACAGGTACGCTACCGGATGCTCGATGTGATCGACCGCCGGGAGCATCGCAATTCTGCAGTAGGCTTCTTGCATGACCTCGTCGATCTCCTCGCCGGGCAAGCGGGAGCGCGCAAGCCAGCCCCTGACCTGTCGCTCATGCGGCAGCAGCTGTTGCGCAACCCACGTTGCCCTCTGGCGACGTTTCGCCAGCTCCGTGTTCGCCTCGCCTCTCGTAGCATCCTCCTGTGCGGCCGTTTTCTGGCCTTGTACGATAGAAGAGGCACGGCGCGGACAAATCCTTCCTCAGGGAGACAATTTTTTGCGGGAAGGACCTGAGGGCAAGCGAGGCGGTCGCCACTTGTTATAGCCGGGCGGAGAACTCGCAGTGGCAGCAGGGGTGCAGGAAAGCAGGGCAAGGCCGACCAGACCTTGCCCTGCCAGAAAGGCCCTCACTTGATCGAGACCCGAACCTCACGCAGATCGCCAGTGAAAGCGCTGTTCTGAACGCTGTAGTCCGGGCTGACGGCGCTGATGCGGTCAAGCCCGATGTCGAGCCCTTCGGTGTGCGAAAGCCAACCCGCCACGGTGCGCCCCAACCTGCCCGAGCCGACCGCCGTTCCATCGACATAGAGCGTCAGCGTGCCAGGTGTGCCGGGGGCTGCCTTGTCAGCGGCAAACTCGGCAGACAGCGTGTGCTTCCCATCGGTCAGCGCAGTGTCTGCCGCAACGGTGAAGTTGTCGGCGCCCACGGCGTTGTAGTGGAACACCGGCTTGCCGTGCTTCAGGTAGAAGCTGTAGCCACCGAAGCGCCCGCCTTGCGCGATCATCACACCGTTGGTGCCGCTGCCGGCCGTGACGTCGGCATCGATGCGGAAGCTCTTGCCGATAGTATGCGGCGCGGCATCCTCGGCAATCGCTGCTGCACCGGGGCGATAGGTGAAGCTGGTGCGATAGGCGCCAAGCGATGGGCGGCCTTCGGTCCCCTGGCTGTAGTCGTGGATCGGCAGGATGTTGTTTCTGGCCGCTTCCGTCCAGAACAGATCCTGCATCTCCTTGAGCTTGGCCGGGTTCTTCTTGGCGAGGTCCTTGGCCGTCGAGAAGTCGGTCTCGAGATTGAACAAAGACCATTCGCGCTGATCCGGCCAGACCGTCAGCTTGCGGTCGCCAGCGGCACCTGCTTCCCACGCGGCGCGCTTGGGCAGGGTCCCGGCCATCCAGCCGTCCTTGTAGACGCCGAAGTTCTCCATCATCTCGTAGATCTGCATCCGGCGAGCCGACGGCGCAGAGCC
>JBEQCK010000163.1:0-8198 GCA_041639335.1 Novosphingobium sp. | reverse complement strand
GCAATTCGCTGGGCGCGCTGGCGCCGCAGCTCAAGCTCGACCTGCAGATCACCACCGAGCAATATTCCTACATCGTCGGTGCGTTCCAGCTGGCATACACCGTGATGCAACCGATCGGCGGCATGCTGATCGACAGGATAGGCCTGACTGCCGGATTCGCGCTGTTCGCCGTCGCGTGGAGCGTTGCCAACATGGCCCACGGCTTTGCGCGCGGTTGGTTGTCGCTCGCAGCCTTCCGGGGCCTGCTCGGCATGGCCGAGGCCGCCGTCATCCCCGCCGGCATGAAGACCATCGGCGAATGGTTTCCCGATCGCGAACGCTCGGTTGCCACGGGGTGGTTCAACGCCGGAACCGCGTTCGGCGCGGTGATCGCGCCGGTCATGGCAGCGCTGCTGGCCAAGCATTACGGCTGGCAGGCCGCATTCGTCGTCACCGGGGGCATTGGCCTGATCTTCGCCGCCGCCTGGTATCGCTGGTATCGCTCGCCGCAGGACGCAACCTACGTCAGCGCCGAGGAACTTGCGGAAATTCAGGACGGCCAGCGCCCCGTCCCGGTTTCGGCCACGACGATCCGCTCGATCATCGGCTCCTCACGCTATTGGGCCATCGCCGTCCCCCGCTTCCTTGCCGAGCCGGCTTGGCAGACTTTCAGCTTCTGGGTGCCGCTCTATTTCGCCAAGGAGCGCGGTTGGGACCTGACGCAGATCGCCATGTTCGCGTGGGTTCCATTCCTTGCGGCAGACGCAGGCGGCATTCTCGGCGGCTACCTCGCACCGTGGCTCCAGCGCTGGAAGGGGCTGTCGCTCGAAGGGTCGCGCATCGCGGGCATCTGGATCGGCGCCGTGCTGATGATCGCGCCGGGCTGCGTCGGCCTCGTCGCCAGCCCCTATGCCGCCATCGGGCTGCTCGCCATCGGCGGCTTTGCCCATCAGGTCATCTCCGTCCTGATCAACACCCTGTCCGCCGACGTCTTTCCCAAAAGCGACATCGCCAAGGCCAACGGGCTGGTCGGCATGGCGGGCTGGACCGGTGGCCTGCTGTTCTCCCTCGCCATCGGCCAGTTTGCCGACACGATCGGCTTCGCGCCGCTGTTCGCCTGCCTTGGCCTGTTCGACCTGATCGGCGCGATCTGGCTTCTAGCCCTGCGCCGCCGCCTCACCTTCGCGAAAGCCTGAGTTGATGAACGATCTCTCCCCGCCGCGCCGCGCCCGGCTGTCCGCGCCGCCGCGCTTCACTGTGGCGCAAGTCGATGGACCGCGCGTCACGCTCGGCTCCGACACCGGCGCGGTTGCACATGTCTTCGTGCTCGAAGACGACGTGATCCGGGTGCTGCTGCTTGCGAACGGTAAAGTCACGTCCCCGCCCAGCTGGACGATCGCGCCCGGGGCCGAAGACATTGCCGAGCCAGGCCGCGACCGTCTGGACATGAGCGGATTTTCAGCTCCGGCTTTCCAGCTGGAAGACTCGGGCGACGAGATTGTCATCGCCACCGCGCGGCTGAAGCTCATGATCAAGCCTGAGGGCCTGCTCTGCACCTGGCATCAGGCGACGGCGAATGGCTGGCAGCTGATCTGCGAAGACCGCCCGACCCAGGCCTACAATTTCGGCTGGTGGGACGAGGCGACTTATCACTACGTCAAGCGCCGTCCCGGCGAGCGCTACTACGGGCTGGGCGAGCGCAGCGGCGACATGGATCGCGCCGGACGCCGCCTGCGCCTGACCAATCTCGATTGCATGGGCTATGACGCGCAAAGCGACGATCCGCTCTACAAGTCCATCCCATGGGTCTTGGTGGTCGACGGCGAAGGCGCAGCCCATGGCGTATTCTACGATACGCTGGCCGATCCGGTGTTCGATTTCGGGCATGAACATTCGAACTACCACCCGCACTATCGCTACATGCGCGCCGAGATCGGCGATCTTGATTACTACATGATCGCCGGGCCAGATGCAGGCGCAGTGGCAAGACGGTTCACCTGGCTGACCGGCCGCCCCGCCTTCATGCCGCGCTGGTCGGTGGGCTATTCGGGCTCGACCATGCTCTATACCGATGCGCCCAACGCGCAGGAGCAGATGGGCGAGTTCCTGGCAGGCCTCGAAAAACACGGCGTGCCTTGCACCTCGTTCCACCTGTCCTCAGGCTACACCTCGATCGGCGACAAGCGCTACGTCTTCAACTGGAACCACGACAAGTTTCCGGACATCGCGGGCTTCGTCAAAAGCTATGCCGATGCGGGCGTCGAGCTGGTCCCCAATATCAAGCCTGCGCTGCTGCTGTCCCACCCGCGCTATGCCGAACTGGCAGCAAAGGGCTGGTTCGTGAGCGACGAGAACGGACAGCCGGTGGAGTGCCTGTTCTGGGATGAACTCGGCAGCTACCTCGATTTCACCAACCCGGATGCCGCCGCGTGGTGGCGCGAACAGGTGACCGCGCAGCTGCTTTCCTATGGCATGCGCGCCACGTGGAACGACAACAACGAATACGAGATCTGGGACACGAGCGCCCGCTTTGCTGGGTTCGGATCGCCCCGCCCGGCCGCTGCCGAACGTCCGGCGCAGACGCTGCTGATGATGCGCGCCTCGCGCGCGGCACAGATTGCCTACCGCCCGGACGAGCGCCCCTATCTCGTCACCCGCAGCGGCATGGCCGGCATGCAGCGCTATGCCCAGACCTGGTCGGGCGACAACTTCACCGCGTGGAAGACCCTGCGCTACAACCAGAAGATGGGGCTTGGCCTTGCCCTGTCCGGGGTCTCCAACACCGGTCACGACATTGGCGGCTTTGCCGGCCCTTCGCCCGAACCCGAACTGCTGCTGCGCTGGGTCCAGGCGGGCATTGTCATGCCGCGCTTCTCGATCCACAGCTGGAACAGCGATGGCACGGTGAACGAGCCGTGGATGTATCCCGAAACCACCCCGGCGATCATCGGCATGATGAACCTGCGCCGCGCGCTGGTGCCGCTCCTGCACGATCTGCTGTGGCGCCATCACGCCAACTACGATGTGGTGACGCGGCCCCTTTGGTTGGACTTTCCCGAAGACCCGCGGGCGTGGATCGATGGTGACAGCTACATGCTCGGGCCGAACCTGCTGGTTGCCCCGGCCCTCGACAAGGGTGTGGGCTCGGTCAAGACCTACCTCCCCGGCGCTGCCCGCTGGATCGACCTGCGCGACGACCGCGTTCTGCAAGGCGGGCAGGTTCACGATCTGCCTGCCCCCGCTGAAGGCCTGCCGCCGATCCTTGCGCGCGAGGGTTCTGCCCACCTCATTGACATCGCTCTGGGCGGCTTTGCCCCGCCAACCCCGCAACCGGCCGTTCTGCTGATGCTGGCGCCGGGCAAAAGCCGTCTCGAGTGGACGGGCTATGACGAAGCGAGCGACGACTGGCCCGATCTGGTCAATCCCCCGCTGTGGCACGTGACTGTAGAGACCTCGGACAAGAC
This sequence comes from Novosphingobium sp., assembly GCA_041639335.1. GTDB lineage: Bacteria > Pseudomonadota > Alphaproteobacteria > Sphingomonadales > Sphingomonadaceae > Novosphingobium. Next base: position 4,755 of record JBEQCK010000163.1, on the reverse strand, counting down.
CATCGACATCGAGGCCGCATGGCGCGGCCCCGGCGAGGCGCCGTCGCCGGTCCTCTCCTTTGTCGTGCCAGAGCGCGAGCAGCGCACCATCATGGTGAATGGCGCCGCATTGCCGCTGCGCTCTGTCGAAGTCCTCGGCCTCCAGCGCAAGGTCGTGGATTGGCAGGTGTGACCCACACAAAGAACCGGCCCGAATGCGCAGTGCACTCGGGCCGGTAAGTGGAACTGCCTGATGGCAGGGTGAATTCAGAAGGCTGGATTCAGTGGCTGATGACGCCGCTGGCCTTCAGCCACAAGGCGTATTGATCGAACCAGGCATCGCTCGTCGTACCGTTGGGCTGCGAGGCAAAGCCGTGGCCGCCCGCGCTATAAAGGTGGAACTCCACCTTCGCGCCCGTTTGGCGCCAGGCATGGAACAGACCGAAATCCTGCTTGATGAAGAAGCGGTCGTCCGCGGCAATCGCCGCAAACAGCGGTGGCGCATTGGCGGGCACTTCGGCCTTTTCGGTAGGCCCATAGACCATGCCGACAAAGTCCGGCCGCGCATCCTGAGCATTGGCCTGCGTCGTTGCCAGGGTCGTCATCGCCCCTGCCGAAAAGCCGAGGATGCCGACCTTTGCCGGGTTGACGTGCCAGCGCGCGGCCCCTTCGCGCACAGTCCGGATTGCCGCCTGGGTATCGGCCACGGCATAATCGCGGTTCGTCAGGTCAACCGGCGCGCCCTTCTGGAACAGATTGCTGAGGGCCTGCCTGAAGCCTTCAATGTTGTCCGGCACCGGCTGTGTCCGGTACTTCACGATGAACACGCGCACGCCCAATTTGTCGAGCCGGCGCGCCACATCGAAGCCCTCGTTGTCCATCGCCAGGAACTGGAAGCCGCCGCCTGGCACCAGCAGCACCGCAGGCGCATCGGCATTGGCAGGCAGGCTGCTCGGCCATACGATCAACTGCGGCTTGCTCACGTTGTAGACCAGCCGCTGGTCGGGCGTCTGCTGCGCCCAGGCCTCATGCGCCGGGTTGGCGCGCGGCAGGGTTACCGGCAAGTCGACACTCGCCAGCGCGGGCGGCGTTGCCACCGGCAGTACGCCTTTGACCCAATCGCCCGGTGCCGCCACCGTCGGCGTTGCGGCAAGGCTCAGCATTGCGGCGAGAATACGCTTCACTTCTTCAGCTCTCCGGCTTTGCGGGCAAAGTATTCCGCCAGCACGCTGAACGCCTGCTTGCGCTGGCCGGTCTCGGAGATAAGACCCTTGCGGTTGAAGCCCATCTGGAAATCCGGGTTCTGCCGCCGGGGCGAGCGGAAGTCCTTGAGGATCCACGGCGAAATCCCGCGCAGGGTCGGCACGCGATCGGCCATTTCCAGCGTCTTGCGGTAGAACTCGGCCTGAAACTCTTCCGAGAACTTCTGCATGCCGTCCGGGCTGTGAAATCCGGCCTTGGCGTCGGCACCGAACTCGGAAAAGATCAGCGGCTTGTCGGCTGGCAGGTTCCACACGCTCTTCGGCAGGTCAGCCAGCCGGTCAGGCGTGTACCAGCCGTTGTAGGTGTTGATGGAAACGATATCGAGATCGTCCGCCAGCGGATCGGCCATCGTCATCGTCGGCACTGCCGCGCCCTTTTCCCGCTCGACCAGCAGGGCCGCGCTGACCAGACGGCTGGGATCGAGCCGCCGCACATCGCCAATCAAGGTGCGCAGGAAGGTGTTGCGCGCATCGCTGACCGGGGTTTCGTTGGCCACGCTCCAGATCACCACCGAGGCACGATTGCGGTCGCGCAGGATGTTTTCGGCCAGCATGTTGCGCGCCGTCGCCAGCGTTGACGGGTTAGACCACGCCACCATCCAGTAAACAGGCACTTCGCTCCACACCAGCAGCCCCATCTCGTCAGCGGTGCGGGTCATCACCTCGGAATGGGGATAGTGCGAAAGCCGCACGAAATTGCCGTGCAGTCCGTTCTTGATCTCGCCCAGCAAGGCCTTGGCATTCTCGGGCGTGATCACGCGCGCAGGGTTCGGGCCGATCTCTTCCTCGTGCATCGAAATGCCGCGCAGGAACACTGGCTTGCCATTGAGCAGGATGTCCGCGCCCTTGCGCTCGATCGTGCGGAAGCCGACGCGGTCACGCCAGGTATCTTCGCCCGCAGCAAGCGTCACATCGTAAAGCTTCGGGCTTTCCGGCGACCAGCGCATGAGTGCGCGTGGCGCCGTGGCGGTCGCACGCCAGTTGCCTTTCGCGTCTGTTCGCCCCTTCAGGTCGAAGGGCAGCCCGGCAACTTTGAGTTGCACCGGCTGGTTCGCCGCCGCAGGCCCATCCAGGTGCGCATCAACCGCGATCTTGCCATCCGCCGTCAGACGCACCCAGGCGCTGTCGACATATGTATCGCTGGTGTGGACGAGCTTCACATCGCGCGTGACGCCGCCATAATTCTCCCAATCGGTCACCGGGGGTGGAACCGTTGCAGCGGTCGCGGCGGAGTCGACGCCAATGGTGATCTGATTGTCGCCATCGCGCAGCAGACGGGTGACATCGAAGGCAAACGGGGTGAAACCGCCCTCGTGCCGTCCCACCGGCTGGCCATTGACGAAGACGACGGTAGCGTAGTTCGAGGCCCCGAAACGCAGGAAATAACGGCCCTTGCGGCCCACCGGACTGTCAAAATGGCGGCGATACCACACCAGTCCCTGATAATGGCGCATCTCGGGCGATGCGGATAGCCACGATCCCGGCAGCTTGACCTTGCGGTCATGGTCGAGATCGAACTCGAACAGCTCGCGATTGTCCTGGGCCAGAGTCTTGCGCACGTCGATGTCGAGCCAGCGCTGCTCGGTGCGATTGGGCGCTTCGCCGTGGAAACCTGCGATTCCTGACCGATAGGGATCGATCGACCAGTTCCACTCGCCCGAAAGATCGACGCCATCGCGCATGTCGGCTGAAACGAGCAACGGCGCGGTGTCGACCGTGGCAAGCGGGAGAGTGGTGAACACGGACTCGGCGGCAATGGCCTGCGTCGCAAACGCAAGCATGCCCGCCAGCAGCGGGCCAAGAAATGCTCGATCAAACCGTGCCACTCGCATGCTCTCTCCTGCAACGATTGAAGGCGTGTCCGCACTGCCGGGCCTGCTCTTGCAGTGCGTCACCGGCAGGTCTTATCTAAGAAAAATGGCCGGGCGGTCATCCCGCCCGGCCAATGCGTGATCAGAAGTTCAGGCTGGCCCGAACCCCGCCGTAACGGCGGAAATCACGAGGGAGAATTGTTGCCGTGGCGATGTTGCTGCCGCCGCCCCAGACGCCGGAGTTGTTGATCAGCGTCGGGTAATACTGCACGTCGAACAGGTTGTTGACGAACGCCGCCACTTCCCACTTGCGGCTCTCGTCACGCGCGCCGACCGAAAGGTTCACGATCGTGTATTCCTTCTGGAAGGTCTCCGGATCGCGGGCCACGTAGAACACGCTGCCGGTGTACTGCACGTTCGCCTGGATCAGGCCGCGGATGTTCTCGGTCAGCGAGGGCGTCACTTCGCCCGTCACGTTGAACTTCAGCCTCGGCGCCTGCACGGCGCGCTCGCCGGTCAGGTTCTGGAAGGCCGGAGTCTTCGTACGGTCGCAACCCTGCGCTGCCGACTGGTTCGGGAAGCACGGTGACGACGGGAAGCTGAGATACTTGGCATCGAGAACCGCAATCGACGTGTTCAGGTTGAACAGGTCGCTCGGACGGAAGCCTGCATCGATTTCCACGCCCTTCGTACCCAGCTTGCCGACGTTGGTCAGGCGGAAGTTGGTGGTCAGGTCGGGCAGCACTTCCACAGCCTGCGCCTGCAGGTTCTTGTAGGTCGTGTCGAAGTAGGTGACGTTGAAGGTAACCTTGCGATCGAAGAGCTGGGTGCGCAGGCCAAATTCGATATCGCGCGAAGTTTCCGGCTTGATCGGACCGGCGTTGGCACGGTTGGCGTTGAAGCCGGTGGTCAAGTCGTAGGTCTGACCCTTGTAACCGGTCGAATAGGTCACGAAGGCGCTGATCGTCGGCGTGAACTCATAGCGCAAGCTGGCGCGATACGTCGCAGCAGTGTCCTGTGCATTGCCCGCAAACTGGGCGTTGCCGTTCTGGATATCCTTGAAGGTATAGCCAATACGCTCGTTCTGGATGCGCGCGCCGCCGGTGAACGTTGCGTTGGGCATGAACTGCCAGTCAGCCTGCACGAACGCGGCGATCTGGCTGGACTTCGACGTGGCGAACCAGTTTGCCAGCGAGAATGCCGGGCCACGATAGAACGGGCGCTCGAAGTCGACATTCGCGTAGTAGGCGCCGAGCGTGTAACGGAACGGCTTGGAACCGTCAGAAAGCAGGCGAAGCTCCTGCGTGAACAGGTTCGAACGGAACGTGCCGGTCTGGATATTGTTTTCCGACGCGAGGCTCGACGAGGTTTCGTCGGAGTCGAAGTAGTCGTTCAGCTCGAAGCTGTCGTACGACGTGATCGAAACCAGCGTGTGATCGCCCAGCGTGAACTCGCCACGCAGGTTGCCGCCGCCACCTTCATAATCGGTGCGCGCGTTGTAGTTGTTGCTGACGTTGGTGTTTTCCGGTCCCGGAGTGACGCCCGGCATCACCACGGTTGCCGCCTGACCGGTGCCACGGAAACGCAGGCCCGGGGTCATGCGGATGTACGGACGGCCAACGGTGGTGTTGCCGGTCATGTAGTTGAGCGAAAGCGTGACGCTCGCATCGGCCGACGGCTCCCAGCGCAGCTTGGTGCGGAAG
>JBEQCK010000162.1:0-8250 GCA_041639335.1 Novosphingobium sp. | reverse complement strand
CGCGCTCATCACAGATGGCGACGCCATTGCCGGTGCCGTCGTCCGCATCGACAACAAGGACCGCTTCGTCCGCGCCCGCAAGGGTGTCGTCCTTGCCACCGGCGGCTTCGTCTTCAACGAGGCAATGCGCCGCAAATACTGCCCCGAGAGCTTCCGCGTGAACAGCCCGATCGGCGACAAGGACGATGGCATTGGCATCGAACTCGGCGTCTCGGTCGGCGGCGATGCGATCCACATGGACCAGTTTTTCACCACCTGCCCGTGGACGATCCCGGCCGATCAGGCTCATGGCGTCTTCGTCAACGTCGCCGGCCAGCGTTTCATCAATGAAGACTGCTATCACGGCCGCGTCAGCAGGTGTGCGGTCGACCAGCCGGGCGGCAAGGTCTACCTCCTGCTCGACAGCGCCCACTTCGAACAGCCATTGGACCTTGCCGGCATCACCATCGCGGGCACCGGTGAAACCTGGGAGGAAGTCGAGGCCGAACTCGAAATGCCCGCGGGCACGCTTTCGGCAACAATGCACTTCTACAACGAACACGCCCGCCACGGCAGCGACCCGCTGTTCGACAAGCAGCCGCCGATCCTCAAACCCCTCAACCAGTCGCCCTTCGTTGCGCTCGAATGCAATTTCCAGACGAGCTACTTCAGCTTCTTCACGCTGGGCGGCCTCAAGACCTCGACCGATGGCGAAGTGCTGGACCGTTCCGGGGCACCGATCCCCGGCCTCTACGCTGCGGGCCGGTGCACCTCGGGCCTGCCCGCATGGGGCCACGGCTATTCGTCAGGTCTGAGCCTTGCCGACTGCACGTTCTTCGGTCGCCAGGCCGGCCGCCGCGCCGCGAGGGCCTGAGGGAAGGGAAGCGCTTCGGGAAACTTCGTCCCAAGCGCTTCCATTCTGCCCGAGTTTTGATAAGTCAGCACTTACATTTCCAAGGAAGCATGCAATGCTCGAGAAAGTCACGCTCAACCACACCGACCTCACCGTCAGCCGCCTGTGCTATGGCACCAACATGCTCGGCTGGATGCTGGACCAGGGCAAATCCAACGCCATTCTCGATACCTTCGCCGGCCTCGGCGGCAACTTCATCGACACCGCCCGCAGCTATGGCGACTGGATGCCAGACGCACCCGTCGGCGCCAGCGAGCGCGCGGTCGGCGCATGGCTCAAGACGCAAAGGCGCGACGATTTCATTATCGCCACCAAGGGCGGCTTCTTCGACATGCGCGTGGGCGACTACCGCAACCGCGTGACGCCCGAGGACATCTCCGCCGACCTTGCACAAAGCCTCGACCACCTCGGCATCGACACGATCGACCTCTACTTCCTGCACATGGACAACCCGGAAAGCCCCGTCGAACCAATCATCGACGCGCTGATTGCCCAGCGCGAAGCCGGCCGTGTCCGCCACTTCGCCGCCTCCAACTGGGCGGCTGACCGCATCACCGCTGCCAATGCCTATGCCGCCTCGCTCGGCAAGCCCGGCTTCGTCGCCTCTGAGACGTTCTGGGGCCTTGCCGTGCCTGACGCGGGCGCCGCCGCGCAGCAGGGCTACCAGCATTACTACGAAGGCGAATATGAAGGCCTTCACGCCGCCGGCCTGCCGATCATTGCCTATGCCGCCCAGTCCGGCGGGTACTTCACCAAGCTTGCTTCCGGCTCGGTCGGCGAGCAGCTCGCTGCGCGCTATGCCAACCCGGTCAACGAACGCCGCCTCGCCGTGGCGCAATCGCTGGCGGCCAGACACGGCGTCTCGATCAACGAGATCGCACTGTCCTACCTGCTGAGCCAACCCCACCAGACGGTCGCGATCTTCGGCGGCTCGTCGCCTGAACAGGTAATCGACAGCGCCAAGGCCGACGCCCTGACCCTGTCGGCCGGAGAACTGTCCGCCCTACGCAACGCCTGACGCTAACCGATTGCCGCGCGCGCGCTGTCTACAGCGCGTTGCGCGCGCATTGTCGCAGTCTCGCCGCCAACGGCATGATTGCGCGGGATCTCGATGCTAACCGGGCACCCTTTCGGAAGCGCGCGCACAAATCCTGCCACGTCGAAATCTCCCTCGCCGCACAGCATGCGCTCCGACGAAGCCTCGAGCTCGGGATCGCTTGGCGCCTTTGCCGGCCCATCGGCAACCTGCCCGTAGAGCACGTATTGCGCAGGAGCCGCCGCCAGTTCGGCCACCGATCCGCCTGACCGCATCAGATGCAGCAGATCGGCATTGACGCCGACGCTACCCGGTCGCCCGATCGCCCCGACCAGCTCCAAGGCCGCTGACAGCGAATGCACCTGACTGGGCGGATAGAACTCCACGCCCACTTTCAGGCCGAAACTGCCCGCCAGGTCGCAGAACTCCCCGAACCGCTCCATTCGCCGCCCCGGATCGCGGTCATAAAGCAGCGCATTGATCAGCCCTGCTCCCAGCTCTGCGGCGCACTCCATCGCCGTGGAGAAAGCAGCCACCTCGGTCCGGCTTCCAAGCGTGAACGGATAGACAAGGTCCAGCGTCACGCCGAGATCGTCCATTACCCGCCGCACCTCGGCGCGCGCGGCCCGGTCGCCATAGATGTCGAACTTCGGCATCAAAGGCAGCACATCCATCGGTTCCATGAACAGGCACATGCCGTCGCACCCGGCAGCGCGTGCCGCTTGGGCAAGCTGGACCGGCGTCGTATCGATAGCCGTGGTGTGATCGAGCGCGAGGCGTTGCATGATCACCGCTTACCCCTCACACCGCGCGCATTCCACCCCTTTCATGCGCAAATGACATATCAAGTCAGTCACAATCCAATTCATACGCAGAGATAAAGAACAGTCTGTGCGCATTCGTCCGTTAGTATCCACTCACCATTCTTGCGCGGCAGGATTTCTCTTGATAGACCAGGCATCAAGCAAGGACCGCAAGACAGGCGGCAGCGCAGCTTGGCGAGGATGCAAGAACCATGGCGACAACCGCACCCGATACCGTAAACACAGCGATCTCGGACGGCGGCCTGTCGATGGGCCATCTCGCCCTGCACTACGCCCGCCCCGAAGACGGCCCCCTCGCCTCGCAGCTGCTGCAGACTATCGGCCTGCGGGAGACGCAGGTCCTCCCGCTTCCCGGCGGCAACTTCTATCGCTTCGTGGTATCGGGCGAGCACTTCGCGCGCGGCGATGGCATCGTCTACCTGTCCTGCCTGCCCGAACCGCAACGGCAGCTGATCGCCGCCATCCACACCGCCTTGCGCGTCGGCAGCGATGACGAACATGAAGCCGTCACTGCCTACCGCGCGATGATGGCGCAGGATTTCGAAGCCAGCTTCCATTTCGGCTTCCTCGTCACCTCGCTCGACGAACTCGAGCAGATGGTGCTGGGCCTTCAGGACCTTGCCGGGAACGACCCCGCCTACAAGGGACGCCTCAACATCGGCCTGAACCGCGCCCGTCGCGGCGACAATGCCATCGACGCCCGGCTCGATGCTTCCCCCGTGTTCAGCGCGGCCACGCGTTATGCCTATGGCAGCGGCGGCGTGCAGGTCTTCGTCGAGACCGACCTGATCTGCGCCGGCCAGCTCGGCGAAAGCATGGTTCTCGAATTCGATTACGTCTTCCCGGACAAGCACAGCCACATCCTCTCCGTCGTCGAACTCTGACCGGCTCCGCGGCCGCATGGAGTGCCTCGAATTCGATTATGTGATCGTCGGCGGCGGGGTGGCCGGCTGCATCCTCGCCAATCGCCTTTCCGCCGATCCGAAGTGCCGCGTCGCCCTGCTCGAAGCCGGGGGCAAGGACTCGAGCCCGCTGATCGCCGCGCCGGGCGGCCTGCTCCCCATCATGATGTCGGGCGCCCACGCATGGCGCTACATGTCCGCCCCGCAAGCCCATCTCGATGGCCGCGTGCTCTACCTGCCGCGCGGCAAGGTGCTGGGCGGCGGCTCCTCGATCAACGGCATGGCCTACGATCGCGGCTTTCATTCGGACTACGACCGCTGGGCACAGGCCGGCAATCGCGGATGGTCGTTCGCCGATGTCCTGCCCTACTTCCGCAAGCTTGAAAGCTTCGGGCCGGTGCAGGACGAATGGCACGGGATCGACGGACCGATCCAGGTCACCCGCGCCGGGCAAGGCCACCCCTTCGCCCAGGCCTTCCTCAAGGCCGGAGCGCAGGCCGGCTACCCGCTGACCGACGATCTCAACGGGCAGACCCGCGACGGCTTCGGCGCGGTCGACCTCACCGTCGGCAAGGGTCGCCGCTCCAGCGCTTCATCGGCCTACCTGCGGCCAGTGAGAAGGCGCTCAAACCTCACTGTCCTCACCAATGCCCAGGCCCGACGCGTGACCTTCGACGGGACCCGCGCCACCGGCGTCGTGTTCCGCCGCGACGGCACCGACACGCTTGCCACCGCCGCGCGCGAGGTGATCCTCTCGGCAGGCGCGATAAACACCCCGCAGTTGCTGATGCTGTCCGGCGTTGGCCCCGCCACGCACCTCGCCGAACACGGCATCTGCGTGATCCACGATCTCCCCGGCGTTGGCCAGGGCCTGCAGGACCACCTCGCCGCGCACGTGAAATACCGTTCGACCAAGCCTTGGTCGATGCTGCGCTTCCTCAATCCGATACGCGGCGCCTTGGCGATGGCGCAGTACCTCGCCTTCCGCACCGGCCCACTGGCCGATCCCGGCATGTCAGTCGCCTGCCTGGTCCGTTCCGACCCGGCGCTGGAAGAGCCCGACATCAAGATGCTGCTCGTCTCGGCGCTGTTCGGCCAGAACGGGCGCGAGATGGTGCCGATGCATGGCTTCTATGCCCACATCAACGTCGCCCGCCCGGAATCGCGAGGGCGCGTCACTCTCGCCAGCGCCGGTCCCGATGCGCCCCCGGTGATCGACCAGAACTACAACGCTTGCCTGAACGACCGCCGCGTCATGCGCGAAGGCATACGCATCGCCCGCCGCGTGTTCGCCCAGAGCGCGTTTGACGAGATGCGTGGGGAGGAACTCGCCCCCGGCCCGCAGGTCCAGTCCGACGAGGAGATCGACGCCTATATCCGCGCCCATGCCGAGGCCGATTACCATTCGACCAGCACTGCCCGCATGGGCGCAGACTCCATGGCGGTGGTGGACGATGCGCTGCGCGTCCACGGCCTCCAATCGCTGCGGGTGGTCGATGCCTCGATCATGCCGCACCTGCCCGGCGGCAACACCGCAATTCCCGTGGCGATGATCGCCGAAAAGGCGGCCGACTTGATCCTTGGAAAAGGCCCTTGCCCATGAAAACCAGAGCCATGGTCTGCCACGCGCCCGGCGCCGCGCTGGTCGAGGAACTGCTCGATCTCGCCCCGCCCGGCCCCGGCGACGTGCTGATCGAGATCATGGCGAGCGGGTTGTGCCACACCGACCTCAGCCAGATCGAAGGCAAGGCCGCGCCCTACCCTTTCCCGGTCGTCGTCGGCCACGAAGGCGCCGGCATCGTCCGCGAAGTCGGCGTGGCGGTCACGTCGGTCAAGGTCGGCGACCACGTCATCCCGGTCGGTATCGGCGAGTGCGGCACTTGCGGCAATTGCCGTTCGGGCAAGACCAACCTGTGCGAGGCCTTCCTCGGCGACATCGCCCTCCAGCCCAGCCCGTTCTCGCTCAACGGTCAGCCGGTCTCGGCCTATTCGGGCGTCGGCAGCCTCGCCCAGTTCATCGTCACGGCTGAGCGCAACGTCGCGGTGATCCGTGACGACGTGCCGTTCCACCTCGCCTGCACCGCCGGCTGCTGCGTGGCGACCGGCGTCGGCGCAGTGATGAACACTGCCCACGTCGAAAGCGGCGCGACCGTCGCTGTATTCGGCCTCGGCGGCATCGGCCTCAATGTCGTGCAAGGGTCACGCCTTGCCGGGGCCGCGCGCATCATCGGCGTCGACATCAACCCGCTGCGGCATGAACAGGGCCAGCGCTTCGGCCTCACCGACTTCATCGACGCGCGCGAAACCGACCCCGTCGCCGCGATCCAGGCGCTGACCGGCGGCGGCGTCGATTACGCCTTCGAATGCGCCGGCAACGTCAAGCTGATGGGCCAGGCCTTTGCATCCACTCGCATCGGCTGGGGCTGCACCGTGGTCCTCGGTGTGCCACCCGATGGCCAGACGATGGAACTGATCCCCTTCCAGCTCCAGCTCGGGCGGCGGGTGCAAGGGTCGTTCATGGGCAACGTCAAGGGCCGCAGCCAGCTGCCCGGACTGCTCGATCATTTCGCCGCCGGCCGCCTCAACCTCGCCGACCTCGTCACCCATCGCCTGCCGATGCGCGAGGTCAACCAAGGCTTTGACCTCATGCGGCGCGGGGAGTCGCTGCGAACGGTGGTCTCGTTCTGATTTGTGTTTGCATTATCAGGACCATGGTGACAAAACAGCGCCAATTGCGAACCAGATGGCGCTGATAATTACGCATGGCGCAAATTGGTCCTAGTGAGAGGCTAGTACGTCATGGCAACCACCGCCACACGCTCCGCCCCGGTGTTCGACCGCGAAACCCTGCTTGCTGCAGCGCGTGAACGCACCGGCCTGTCGGACTTCGGCGACACCTGGTTCCTCGAACCGATGGACCAATACATCGCCGCCGCTAATGCCGAGGGCAAGCTGACCGAGGCAGGCTTTGCCGGCCAGACCGAGGCGATCGTCAAGGGCCTCGCCAGCCGGCTGCGCATGGTCGAGGACATCAAGCGCCACCCCGAGATCCTTGATGAGGAGGTCGAGGTCGCCGCGATCATCCTTGGCCTGCCGCGCACCGGCAGCACGATCTTTCACCGCCTTCTCGCCAGTGCGCCCGGCATGACCGCGATCCGCTGGTACGAGGCGCAGAACTACGCCCCGCTTCCCGGTGACGAACCCGGCAACCCCAAGGCCCGCCGCGCCTATGCCGAGGCGATGATCGAGGGCTGGCTCAACCTTTCGCCCGAACTCGCCTCGATCCACCCGCTCGATCCCGATGCGCCGGACGAGGAGATCATCATCCTCGGCCAGCTGTTCATCACCACCATGGTCGAGGCGATGACCTTCATCCCTTCGTTCGCGAAGTGGCTCAACGGTTACGACCAGTCCAAGGGTTACAAGGACCTCAAGACGATCCTGAAATACCTGCAGTGGCAGGATCCGACGCGGCGCGGGAAGAAGTGGATTCTGAAAAGCCCGCAGAACCTGCCCTATACCGATGTCATCGCCAATGCCTTCCCCAAGGCGGTGCTGGTAATGACCCACCGCGATCCGCTGGACGTCGTGCCCAGTTACGTCAGCATGGAAGCGGCGCTCTACAAGCTGAACTCGGTCCACTCGGACGAGGCGGTGGGCGCGTTCTGGTTTCCCCGCCTTGCCGAATGGATGCACCGCTTCGAGGAGGCCCGTGCCCGCATCGGCGAGGGCCGCTTCATCGACATCGACTATCGCGAGGTGGCAAAGGAGCCGCTCAAGCAGGCACAGCGCGTCCTCACCCACATCGGCGTGCCGCTCGACGACAAGATCGAGGCCGCGCTCACCGAGTTCATGGCCGGCAACAAGCGCGAACAGCGCCCGATGCACGATTACTCGTTCGAACGCTTCGGCTTGAACGAGGCCGACGTGCGCGCAGCCTTCGCGTCGTACCGCGCGCGTTACATCGGCTGAACCGACAGGCGAAACAATGTTCGCTAAATGTTTCCCCGGGGAAACACCAGGAGAGAGTGCATGACCACGCAGGCAGACTTGCTGATAAAGGGCGGCCTGATCGTCGACGGCAGCGGCGCGGAGCCACATCTGGGCGATGTTGCCGTGAGCGGCGACCATATCATCCACGTCGGTGGAACGTTCCCCGGCAGCGCGGCGGAAACCATTGACGCCACTGGCTGCATCGTCACCCCCGGCTTCGTCGACATCCACACCCATTACGACGGGCAGGCGATCTGGTCCGATACCCTGTCGCCCAGTTCCTCGCATGGCGTGACCACGGCGGTGCTCGGCAATTGCGGCGTCGGCTTTGCCCCGTGTCGAAAGGCCGATCACGAAGCGCTGATCCGCCTGATGGAGGGCGTCGAGGACATTCCCGACGTGGTCATGGCCGAAGGCCTGCCGTGGGACTGGGAGACCTTCCCCGAATACCTCGACGCGCTTGCTCGCCGTCCGCGCGACATCGACGTCGCCTGCCTGCTGCCGCACAGCCCCTTGCGCGTGTGGGTCATGGGCGAGCGGGCCATCGCGCGCGAAGCTGCAACCGAAGACGACCTTGCCCTGATGCGCGCCATCGCACTCGAG
>JBEQCK010000161.1:0-8313 GCA_041639335.1 Novosphingobium sp. | reverse complement strand
ATCTCGTCCTGCCCGCCGACACGGTTGAGGTAGGCAAGGGGGATGCCGGTATCGATCGCGCGGCGCTTGGCCACGCCATCGATGCGCAACACGTCCTTGTCGATCTCGTAAGGGCTGCCGTTGATGCAGATGAAGATTTCCGCGCCGAGGTCGGCCAGGTGACGGCAGACGTCGGGGTGCCAGATATCCTCGCAGATCGGCAGGCCGAGCATCGCGCCCTTGAACAGCACCGGCTCCGGCAAGGGGCCTGGCATGAAATAGCGCTTTTCGTCGAAGGTGCCGTAGTTGGGCAATTCGTACTTGAAGCGGGTGGCTGCGATGCGCCCGCCTTCGAGCAGGGCGACGCCGTTGTGCAGATCGCCGTCGCGGACGAAAACCGAACCGACGAGCATGGCGGGGCCTCCGTCTGCGGTGACCTTGGCGAGCTTTTCGAGTTCGGTGGCCGCCCGCTCGATCAGGGCCGGCTTCATGATCAGGTCTTCCGGCGGGTAGCCGATCAGCATCAGTTCCGGATAGACGATCAGGTCGGAATCCGGGTTGCTCTCGCGCACGGCAAGCATGGCCGCGACGTTTGCGGCAAGGTCGCCAACCGACTGGTTGAGCTGGGCGAGAGTGATGCGAAGCGTATCGGCCATGCCCCAACTCCTAAGGGACTGTTCGCTGGGCGGCAACGCCCATGGCTGCCAAGAGTTGCAAAGCTGTCATCATGGGCTAAGGGCGCGTTGGGGATCGAATCCGAGGGAATCGCACGCAATGAAGATCATGGCCGGCAACTCGAACCTGCCGCTCGCCCGCGCCATTTCGGCTTATCTCGAAATGCCGCTGACCGACGCCAGCGTGCGCCGCTTCGCTGACGAGGAAGTTTTCGTGGAAATTCACGAGAACGTCCGCGGGGAAGACGTGTTCGTCGTCCAGTCGACCAGCTACCCGGCGAACGACAACCTGATGGAACTGCTGATTTGCATCGACGCGCTGCGCCGTGCCTCAGCAAAGCGCATCACGGCCGTCGTCCCCTACTTCGGTTATGCCCGCCAGGACCGCAAGCCCGGCCCGCGCACGCCGATCTCGGCCAAGCTCGTGGCCAACCTGATCACGCAGGCCGGCGCAGATCGCGTGCTGGCGGTGGATCTCCACGCTGGCCAGATCCAGGGCTTCTTCGATATCCCGACCGACAACCTGTTTGCAGCGCCGGTCATGGCGGCCGACATCCAGACCCGCTACGGCACGCAGGAACTGATGGTCGTCTCGCCCGACGTCGGCGGCGTGGTCCGCGCGCGTTCGCTGGCCAAGCGCCTGAACAACGCCCCTCTCGCCATCGTCGACAAGCGTCGTGACCGCCCCGGCCAGTCCGAAGTCATGAACATCATCGGCGACGTGAAGGGACGGATGTGCATCCTGATCGATGACATCATCGATTCGGGCGGCACCCTGTGCAACGCGGCGCAGGCGCTGATGGATGCGGGCGCTGCGGGTGTCTCGGCTTACATCACCCACGGCGTGCTTTCGGGCGGCGCAGTTGCGCGCGTCAGCAACTCGGCGCTCAAGGAACTGGTGATCACCGACACGATCATGCCGACCGAAGCGACCGCCGCCTCCGATCGCATCCGCGTGCTGACGATCGCTCCGCTGATCGGCGAGGCCGTGCGCCGCATTGCCGACGAAAGCTCGGTTTCCAGCCTGTTCGACTGATCCTGCCGCAGTCAGGCGTTTTTCAGGCGTTCCAGCCAGGCGCGGGCCTGCTTCGGCTCCCCCACAGCGTTGGCCGGAGGCTTGCCGCGTGAGGCCATGAACTCGTCATGGAGCGTGAACGGCTCCATGAACAGGGCCTCGCGCGCTTGTGCGATCTCGTCGGCAAGCTCGATGAGGTTGTCGATAATCGGTGCAGTCGCGGCGCGCATGATCTTGTCAGCGTTATGATCGAACAGGCCCCATTTGCCCGCTGCGGTCACTTCAAGCGCTTCGATCAGCGCAGCGCGATAGTCCGCTTCCATTTCGGAGCGGCGTTTGTCGAGACGTTCGAGACGGTCAGCCCTGGCCATGCCTTTGGCCTAGGCGCTGAAGCGGAGCCACGCAATGCCGCTTACTCCCAGGGCTTGACCTCGCCCGGTTCCAGCCTGCGAATTTCCTCAAGCCTTCGCGCCTGCCGTGTTTCAAGGCCCAGCGTCATCAGGGGCTGGGGCCGCTCCACGAACTGGCGCGGACTCATCCCGAACAGCGCGGTGAACTCGCGGATAAGGTGGCTCTGATCGTAATAGCGCAAGGCAATGGATTCGGCTTCGTCGTGGTCGGCCACGCCGCGAAGGTGGCTGGCCATGTCGAGCGCGCGGGCACGTCTGAGA
This sequence comes from Novosphingobium sp., assembly GCA_041639335.1. GTDB lineage: Bacteria > Pseudomonadota > Alphaproteobacteria > Sphingomonadales > Sphingomonadaceae > Novosphingobium. Next base: position 5,974 of record JBEQCK010000161.1, on the reverse strand, counting down.
ACCTGCTTGGGTGGCATGCCGAAATCGCGGCGGGCGATGCGTTCAAGCTGGCGCTGGGTCACGCCAAGATTTTCCGCCAGTCGTGCAATGCTGACCGTAGGATCGGCAAATGCAGTGGCTTCGAAGCGCGCGGAAATCGGATCAGGCTCGCGCACGGCGCGATCCGCAATCAGACTGCGCATCTCGCATTCCATCGCCTGAACCCAGTCTTCCGGCGAAGCATCGGGATAGAACATGTCGAGCCAGCGCTGCTCCGGCATTTCCAGTTCGGCAAACGTCGCCAGCCTGTCGGTCAGCGTTGCGATCTCGGGTCCGCGCAGCGCATGGCACACGCCCGGTCGCAGGAAGATGCCGACGCTGACAAAACTGCCGGTGACACTGATCGGCATCCGACGGGAATGTGGGCCAAACAGCATTGCAGCACGCTGTGACGCACGCACGCCATCGGCCGTGGTGGCTTCCCACTTGCCCCGCAACTGTATGCGGATGCAGGCGAAATCGCTTAGCAGGCCGCAGTCGAGGCGGTGTTCGGGAGGGGTCCCGACGATCGTCACATAGAGCCTTCCGATCCAGCGATCGAGGTCCGCGGCCGGTGCCCGGCTGTAGGAAATCGGCTGGCCATCGCGCGTGGCGATCGGCGAGACTATCGCGCGATCAACGCCTGGCCTGTTGCTGCGACTCATCTAGCGTGCCCCCAAGACAATCCGTGCACGCAGACTTAGCGCCCCTAGAATCTTCCATGCGTGCGGTTTGTCACGGCTTCCTTAAAATTGCGCAGGCGCATTTGTCCAATGACGATTCATGTTCTGCGGGTTGACCGTATTGGCCCAAAGCAGGCAGAGCCAAGGCATGAAGCTTGAAAACGATATCGCCCTTGCCATGCGTCTTGCCGACGCGGCGGCGGAGGCCATTCGCCCGCACTTCCGCACAGTAGCAGCCGAGCGGAAGGGCGATTCGACGCCGGTAACCTTGGCTGACCGTGCAGCCGAAGAGGCGATGCGGCGTATTCTGACAGCTGAGGTGCCGCGGGACACCATCATTGGCGAGGAATTTGGTTCGACCGCCGGTTCCTCGGGACGAAGCTGGGTGCTCGATCCGATCGATGGAACAGCGGGTTTCCTCGCCGGCCGTCCGATCTTCGGCACGCTGATTGCGCTGGTGGTCGAAGGTTTTCCAGTGCTCGGTGTGCTCGACCAGCCCATCACCGGGGAGCGCTGGGTCGGCGCCATGGGCAAACGGACGACGCTAAACGGCAAGCCAGTGCAGACGCGGGTATGCCGCGAACTGTCGGACGCGACGCTGGCGACGACCGGGCCGCATTATTTCGACGACCATGATGGCGGCCACTTCATGGGCCTTGCTGCGAAAACCGATCACAAACGCATGGTGATGGGCGGCGATTGCTACAATTACGCCATGCTTGCGACGGGGCAGCTCGACGTGGTCTGCGAGGCGAACCTCAAGCTTCACGACTGGGCCGCGCTGGTGCCGATCGTCGAAGGTGCCGGCGGCACCATGGCCGACTGGAATGGCGATCCCTTGCACGCGGGTTCGGACGGCCACGTGATCGCACTGGGAGATCCGGCGCGGCTGGAAGACGTGGTCGAGGCGCTGGCCTGCGCGCACTGAGTTGCCCCATGCCCCCGTTGTCTCCCCTGGGCGCGTGAAGCTGCTTCAGCTGGCGTTGCCGGGTGAGTGCGTGAGTTCCATCAACTCGTAGCGCTCTCCAATCGAGGGCAGGACCGCAAGCAGGGGCAGGCAATCGGATGGCTCGATCCAATAGTCCGTCAGATGCGGCACCTGATCGCTCCAGCGGATCGTGTAGCGCAAGGCATCAAATGTGCCTGCGCCCACGGTAATCTGCTCGGCTCCCATGTAGGCCACGACGGGTTCGACAAGCATGACTGACAGATCCTGATCACCGAGATGCGCCATTGAATTCGCAGCGCAAAGCAGAGGTTTCTCAACGCCGCGCTCATCTGTCCCACGCACCATCGCGGTAATGGCGTCGCCCGCCAGCGGGTGCATGCCGAGAAAGTCAATTGCGCGCGGTGCTTCGATGCGTTTCGAGATGCGGCCTTCCTCGGCAGTAAAGCCTTCGCATTCCACCATGCGGTCTGTGACGGAATACCAGCAGGCCCCGATCATCCTGCCATCGCGGGTGTTGCGGACGTAGCCTTCACGGGGCCGCCATTCCTCTGTCACAGACCAGCTCGCTTCACGCAGGAGACGCGCATCGTCCATTTCGCAGACCGCCCGCAATGAGCGACCCCGGGAATGGACCGAGCCCGAGAAATGCTCCCGACCCCACTCTTGCCCGGAGGCATTGAGATAGGACACTTTCCCGGCATAGTGACGATAGGGCGAAGTCATTGGCAAAGCGCTCCCCAGTTGCAGCGCCAGGGTAAAGCGCGCCCACCAGTCTGCATGAGCGATGCGCTCGTGCTCCAGCTATCGGATACCAGACCAAGCTGTTCGTCAGCGCACCAGTAGCTGTACCTCGGACAGCTCGATGACCGGGATCTCCCAAGGGTGAGCAGCCATGAGCGCATCGAGTGAAGGCGCGAGGTCCGCGTTTGCATCGGCGTAGGTCGTGATGATCGCTGTCGGGGAGAGGGCTCGCTCTCCCGCACTCCCCATTGTCGGCTCGGCGTCGGGTCCGGGCTGGAAGCTTTCCCATCCCGGCGTTATCTCGCAAACACCCTCGTAGAGCTTGAAGTCGCCCAGGGGATTGTCGGCGCGGATCACGGCCAGCATGGCAGCTGCGGCAGGATCGTGTTCGATCGCGTGGCCATCGCCATTGCGCAGCGCATCGAAGGTCAGGGCCGAAACCGGGCAATGGATCTTCACCGCAACCGCGCGGCGGCGGCTGACCGTCAAAGCCCGGCCTTCAGCATCCAGTCGTGGAACAGGCGCACCGGGCGCGATTGCAGCGCTCGCGGGCGGCATACGAACCAGTAGGAATAGGGGCTGTCGACATCAATGTCGTAAAGCCGGGCGAGGCGAGAATCATGGCTGCGATGATAGTGGTCATCATGCATGATTGCGATGCCAAGCCCCTGCGCCGCTGCTTCGAGGATCAGCTGCCCGGAGTCGAAATGATCGATCGCGGCAGGCTCCAGCTTCTCGAGGTGCAACGCCCGCTTCCACGCCTCGAAGCTTGCCGGCAAGTCGTTGTGGACCAGAAATGTCTGCTTCGAGAGCTTGGCGAGATCAGGCCGCTCGCCCAGTTCGGCTGCCAGCTCGCGCGAGGTAATGGCGTGGACGCGGTTGTGATCCAGCCGCACCGAATGGAGCGACGCATCCGGCCCTTCGGAAAGGACGATGGCGGCATCGATGGTATCGCCCAGCTTGGTTTCTGCCGCGTGGCCCGAATCGATATCGATGTGCAACTGCGGGTGCAGCTTGCGCAGTTCGCCGAGGCGCGGAAACAGGCGCTGGCTGCCGAACAGCGGAAGCACGCCGAGCCGCAGGCGCATGACTTTTCCGGTATCGATCAGGCGATCGACGCGGTCCGCCATCTCGTCGATCAAGGGGGCGACGGCATCGTAAAGCTGCTGGCCTTCTTCGGTCAGCTTAAGCGCCTGATGCTTGCGTTCGAACAGCGGCTTGCCGACGAAATCTTCCAGCGCACCGAGACGACGCGACAATGCAGAAGGACTGAGGGCAAGTTCCGCGGCCGCCGTCTTGGCCGAGCCTGCACGCACGACGCGAATGAACGCCTCGAGCGAACGCAGTGGGGGCAGGCGGCGGATCATCTCTTCGTCCTATTCTTCTTCGGCCAGCACTGCCTGTGGCGCATGCAGCCTGAGGCGGGTGAGGCGCCGTTCATCGCCTCCGGTTACTTCAAGCCGCCAACCACTGGCATGTTCAAGCACGCGACCGACAGGCGGCACTTCGCCTGCCAATACCACGGCCAGGCCGCCGAGCGTATCCACGTCTTCCTCCACTTCCGCAAGCCTTGGATCGACGGTGTCTGCGACGTCATCCAGTTCGGCCCGCGCATCGGCATCCCAGGTATCGGGATCGATCCGACGGAGCAATTCTTCGGGCGCATCGTCGTGCTCGTCCTCAATCTCGCCGATGATTTCCTCGACCAGGTCTTCGATGGTGATGATGCCATCTGTGCCTGAATACTCATCAATCACCACTGCAAGATGCGTACGGCGGCTGCGCATATCGGCCAATACGTCAAGTGCGCCTCTGGCCTGTGGCACGAACAAAGGCTGGCGCATCAGGCTCGTCCAGTCCTTGGGCGGTTGCTTGTTCGACAGCATCATGCCGGCGATGATTACGAACACGTCCTTCACGTGAATCATGCCGACGATCTCGTCGAGCGATTCGCCGTAGACGGGCAAGCGGCTGTGGCCATGCTCGGCAAAAGCTGCGACCATCTCCTCGAACGTGGCCGAGGCGGGCACGGCGATGATCTCGCCGCGCGGGATGGCTACGTCATCGGCGTCGTGTTCGCTGAAGTGGAGCAGGTTGCGCAGCATCTGGCGTTCGAGCGGGACAAGGTCACCGTTGCCGTTGCTGCCGCTGTCCTGATGGACCTCGCCCTCGTGCTCGTCGATCGCCTCCTCGATCTGCGCGCGCAGTGATTGGTCGTGGTCGGGCCCGCGAAAGAAGGCCCTGATCGCGCGCCACAAGGTGCGACTACTGCTACTGTCTCCGTCTCCCGACCGGCTGTCGCCGGCGGAGCCATTGCCCTCGGGCACTGTCGTATTCCCTCACTTGTTCAGTCTTCGACCGCATATGGGTCGGCAATGCCCATCAGCGCAAGCGCCTTCCGCTCCAGATTCTCCATTTCCTCGGCTTCGGCCTCGCCCAGTTCGTGGTCGTAGCCGGCAAGGTGGAGCAGGCCATGGACCACCAGATGGGTGGCATGGACTTCTACCGAAACGCCCTTTTCCGCCGCTTCACGCATGCAGACGCCATGGGCAAGGATCAGATCGCCGAGCATTCCGGGCGCACCGGTATTGCGCGCGGCATGAAGAACTTCCTCGCGGCTGAGCATCGGGAAAGACAGGACATTGGTCGGCTTGTCCTTTGCGCGCCATTGCTTGTTGAGGGCGTGTACTTCCTCGTCATCGGCCATGACGAGGCTTACCAGCAGGTTCTCGTGAGCCAATTCGCCAGCGATCTGCGCCGTCGCCTCGGCGGCGCGATTGGCGAGGTCTTCCCAATCGATTTCCTCGCCCCAGACCGGATCGATATCGATTTCCAGGATCGGTGCGCTCAAGCGTCCTTCCCTTCGTATGCCTCGACGATGCGTCCGACGATCGGATGGCGTACAACGTCGGCGGTATTGAAGCGCACCGTTGCGATGCCATCAACGCCCTCGAGGCGCTGTACTGCATCGTTCAGGCCGCTGGCGCCGACACCACCGGGCAAGTCGACCTGCTTGGGGTCACCGCAAATCACCATGCGGCTGTTCTGGCCGAAGCGGGTGAGGAACATCTTCATCTGAGCAGGGGTGGTATTCTGCGCCTCGTCGAGAATGACGAAGGCATCAGCCAATGTGCGCCCGCGCATGAAGGCGATTGGCGCGATCTCGATTTCGCCCGAAGCGATGCGGCGCTCGACCTGTTCGGGCGGCATGCAATCGTAGAGCGCGTCATAGAGCGGGCGAAGGTAGGGATCGACCTTCTCCTTCATGTCGCCGGGCAGGAAGCCGAGGCGTTCACCAGCTTCCACGGCTGGCCGCGACAGGATCAGGCGCTGTACCGAGCCAGAAATCAGCTGCGCCACGGCCTGCGCTACGGCGAGATAGGTCTTGCCGGTACCCGCCGGCCCCAGCGCGAAGATCACGTCATGGCTGATCAACGCCTTCATGTAGTCGATCTGCGTCGGGCTGCGCGGGATGATCGTCTTCTTGCGGGTGCGGATCATGATGGGCGGCGCACCACCAGGAGCCCCGGTGATGATGCCCTCGAGCGTCGGCTCAACGCTCATCGCGATAAGTGATTCGACC
>JBEQCK010000160.1:0-8444 GCA_041639335.1 Novosphingobium sp. | reverse complement strand
CCCTTGATCTGGTTGAAACAGCGTTCGGCGAAATCGGGATCATAGCCGCGTTCGACCATGCGGCCGACCATCATGTCCTCAAGTTCGTGCACCATTCCCCGGGAGCGGAACGTGGCCATGGCCTTGCGCAGGCGATTGGCTTCGAGGCTTGAGAACTGCGCCGCATCGAGCGCGATCTTCATCGCCTGCTCCTGAAAGATCGGCACGCCCAGTGTGCGGTTGAGGATCGAGCTCAGCTCATCGGCGGGGCCATGTTCGGGTCCGGGCGCAGGGATCTCTACCCTCTCCTCACCCCGCCTGCGCTTGAGGTAGGGGTGGACCATATCGCCTTGGATCGGGCCGGGACGCACGATGGCGACCTGAATCACCAGATCGTAGAACTGGCGGGGGCGCAGGCGCGGCAGCATGTTCATCTGCGCCCGGCTTTCCACCTGGAACACGCCGAGAGAATCGCCCTTGCACAGCATGTCGTAGACCGCCGGGTCCTCGCGCGGGACCGTGGCCAGCGTCAGGTCGCGGCCGTGGTGTGCGCCCAGCAGATCGAGGCACTTGCGGATGCAGGTGAGCATGCCGAGCGCCAGCACATCGACCTTGAGGATGCCGAGCGCGTCGATGTCATCCTTGTCCCATTCGATGAAGCTGCGATCGGCCATTGCGCCATTGCCGATCGGCACGGTTTCGGTCAGCGGCCCTTGGGTGAGAATGAAGCCACCAACGTGCTGGGAAAGATGGCGCGGCATTCCAATCATTTGTTGGGCTATGTTGATTACGCGCCTGAGGTAAGGATCGGTGCCGTCCAACCCGCTTTCGTTGACGTTCTTCTCCCCCACCTCGGTGCCCCAACTGCCCCAGACAGTGCGGGCGAGCGCGCCCGTGACATCCTCGGACAGGCCCATCGCCTTGCCCACTTCGCGGATTGCCATACGCGGGCGGTAGTGGATGACCGTGGCGCAAAGCCCTGCACGGGCGCGGCCATAACGGCGATAGATGTACTGGATGACCTCCTCGCGCCGCTCGTGCTCGAAATCGACGTCGATGTCGGGCGGTTCCTTGCGTTCCTCCGAGATGAAGCGATCGAACAGCAGCGCGTGCTTGGCGGGATCAACGGCAGTGATGCCAAGGCAGTAGCAGACCGCGGAGTTGGCAGCCGAGCCGCGTCCTTGGCAAAGGATTGGAGGGTCACAATTTCTTGCGAAATCAACGATATCCTTGATGGTCAGGAAGTAGGTTGCAAGGTTCAGCTTGCCGATCAGGTCAAGTTCCCGGCGCAGGGTATCGGCAACGCTCTCCGGCACGCCATCTGGATAGCGCCCCCGTGCACCTTCCCACGTCTGCATTTCGAGCCAGGATTGCGGATCGTGGCCTTCGGGGCAGATTTCCTCGGGATATTCGTAGCTCAGCTCCTTGAGGCCGAACTGACAGGAGTCCGCCACTTCGCGCGTGGCGTTGATTGCCTGGGGCCAGCGTTCGAACAGACGGACCATCTCTTCAGGGGATTTGAGATGCCGTTCGGCGTTGGGTTCGAGCAAGTGCCCGGCCTTGGCCACGGTGGTCTTGTGACGGATTGCCGTCATCACGTCCTGAAGCGGACGACGATCTGGCGTCGCGTAAAGGACCTCGTTGGTTGCCAGCAGGCCAAGGCCGTTGCTCTGGGCCAGACCGTTCAGTCGCTCGATCCGGGCAATGTCATCGCCAACGTAAAGGTAGCTCGCGGCCAGATGTCGCATGGTCGGCAAGCTGTGGACAAGGCGGGGGAGAAGCTCGGGAAAAGGCAGGGAAAGGCTGTTCGTAATCGGTGGAAGAACTGGGGATTCCCCACTTGGAAAAGCATAGACATTGCTTTCGCTTTCCGCCGTAAACATCTGATCCAGACCAGCAGGTGGCACGAGGATCAGGTGAACACCCTCCGCATGGGCCGCCAGCATGGCCAGATCGATCTCGCAGATGCCCTTCGCCTGCCACTCTCCAGTGAGGGTGCGCATTCGCCCAGCGGAAATCAGGCGGCACAGCCTGCCGTACGCGGCGCGGTCCTGCGGATAGGCCAGAAAGGCAAGGCCCTCGACGGTTTCGATCCTGCATCCGATGACAGGACGCATGCCCGCCCCGTCGGCTTCGGTGTGCAGACGCACAACGCCCGCCAGAGTGTTGGCATCAGCAATGCCCAGCGCATCGTAGCCCAGTTCGCGTGCCGTCCTGACCAGATCCTGAGCATCCGAGGCACCGCGCAGGAACGAGAAGCAGGTTGCCAGCCCCAGTTCGACAAAGGCCGCTGGCGATGGTGGCGGCCCTTCGAATGGCGCGACATGGCGCCGTGGCGGCGTCAACGCGGGTTCGGGCATCAGACTGCGCCAGACAGTTCCGAAAGTCTATCCGCTACCCGGCGTAAATCATTAGCGAACTTCGCTTCTTCCTCAATGCGACCGTGATCTTGCAGACGCAGCAGATAGCTGGGATGCGTGGTGATCCACAGCTCGCTGCCATCGTCGAGCAAATGTGGCTCGCCCCGCACCTTTTGCACGCTGACCGTCTTTCCCAGAAGGCTGCGCGCCGCGCTTGCGCCCAAAGCAAGGATTAGCCGGGGCTGGACCAGCGCGCGTTCGCCATCAAGCCACCAGCGGCAGATATCGATTTCCTTGGCCGTGGGGTTCTGGTGAAGGCGGCGCTTGCCACGGGGAACGAACTTGAAGTGCTTGACTGCGTTGGTGACGTAGGTGCGTTCGTCCGAAATACCCGCTTCTTCAAGATGCGAGCGCAGCAGGCGGCCGGCCGGACCGACGAACGGGCGGCCCTGCTCCTCCTCGGTATCGCCCGGCTGCTCGCCCACGATCATCAAGGCGGCGGATGCAGGTCCTTCGCCCATGACGGCGCGGGTACCGTTGCAGCCGATCTCGCAGCGGCGGCAGCCGAGGATCGCCTCGCCAATCGCGCCAAGGCTTTGCGGCCGTTCGCCGAAGTCCTGTTCGCCCGCCTTCACCATCTGCGCCTCGCGTGCCTGCGCGCCTGCTATCAGCTCGGGGATGAGCGCCGCTTCGGGCATGTTCTTCCAATACTTGCGGGGCATTTCCTTGAGCATGGCCCCGACCTTCAAACGCGCAGGATTGAAGATCGACGCATAATACTTGCGCCACAGCGCCTCGACCGGATCGCCAGAGGGGGCATCGGCCCGGGTGGCAGGCGGGCCTTCCTGCAGCGCTTCGCCATCCCAGTGCAGGGTCCCGCGCGGGGTGAGAATCGACCAGCGCATGGTGGTGAAGCGACGCACAAAGAACCCGGCGTTGGCGCGCAGGATGTGGTGCTCGGGCTCGAACCAGGCGACGTAGTGCTCGCCTTCATCGTTCTCCACGCTGCGGAAACGCACGAAGGCGCGCATCTTGTGAATGTCACGCCGGACCTGCCGAGCGAGATCTTCCATGGCGCGCGCGTCGGGATCGGCCTTGTCCTCCATCAGGCGGGGGCGGGATTGCAGGCGCCATAGTGTTCGGTAGAGCAGGGAAAAGCGTTTAGAGTCAGAGTGAAGGATCACGCTTTGCGCAAGCTGCAGGAAGTCTCGCGAAACACGGGGCTGTGGTGCATCGGCGGGGGGCGATGGCAGGCGACGGTCACCATGAGCGAACAGGTCCGCGCCCTGATCAGCAGGGGATTCCCAGGCGATCCGGTCTGGCGGCACATCGGCGCGGACCATACGGCGCGCGGCATCGCGCCACCCCTCGAAATCGTCCGGCGTAGCAAGCTGGATGCGGAACGCTTCGGCCAGGCGCATGTCGCGGAACGGCCTCATGCGAAGAGTTCCATCTGGGCGGGCTTGGCGGCGGGGGCCAGAAGGCTTTGCAGATCGGCCCGGTCGGTCAGGAGCACAGGGCGCCAGTCCTCGGTGACGATGAACGGGCGCACCTTGGCAACAGAGACGGTGAGTTTGCCCACATCGGCGAGGCGCAGGCGGCGTTGGCGGCGGGCAGCGACGAGGGCGTTGACGGCCTTCACTCCCAGCCCCGGCACGCGCAGCAGCTTTTCGCGCGGGGCGCGGTTGACGTCGACCGGAAAGTCCCCACGAAAGCGCAAGGCCCAGGCGAGCTTCGGATCGATATCGAGCGGGAGCATGCCATCGTTGCCGGCGGCCTGCTGCACCTCGTGCGGGGCAAAGCCGTAGAAACGCATCAGCCAGTCGGACTGGTAGAGGCGGTGTTCGCGCATCAAGGGCGGACGCTTCAGTGGCAGGACCGCGCTGGCATCGGGGATCGGACTGAAGGCGGAGTAATAGACCCGGCGCAGGCGGAAGCGGTCATAAAGCGTGCTGGCGCGACCGACGATATCGGCATCGGTCGCGGCATCGGCGCCCACGATCATCTGGGTGGACTGGCCGGCAGGCGCGAACTTCGGGGCATGGCGGAAGCGCTTGCGGGCGTCCTTGGCCTCGACGATCGCCTCCTTCAGCGACCCCATCGCCCCTTCGATCTGTGGCGCGGACTTGTCAGGCGCGAGGCGGGTAAGGCCGGCTACCGTTGGCAATTCGACGTTGATCGAGACGCGATCGGCATAGAGCCCCGCCTGGGCAACCAGTTCGGGATCGGCCTCGGGGATTGTCTTGAGGTGGATGTACCCCCGAAAATCGTGCTCTTCCCGCAGGATACGAGCGACTTCTATCAACTGTTCCATCGTGTGACTGGAGCTTTTGACGATGCCGGAGGAGAGGAACAGCCCCTCGATATAGTTGCGGCGGTAGAATGACAGCGTCAGGTCCACCACTTCCTGCGGGGTAAAGCGCGCGCGGCGGGTGTTCGAGCTCTTGCGGTTCACGCAGTAGTGGCAATCGAACACGCAGTGGTTGGTCAGCAGGATCTTGAGCAGCGAGATGCAGCGACCATCAGGCGCATAGGCATGACAGATGCCCATGCCCTCGGTCGACCCGATGCCTTTACCGCCCTTGCTGTTGCGCTTGGTAGTGCCCGACGAAGCGCAGGAGGCATCGTACTTGGCGGCATCGGCCAGGATTTCGAGGCGTTCGAGAACGGTAAGCTGCGACATTCGTTCCTTATATGTTCTTTCGGCATCCTGCGCCAGCCCGTACCTGTGGACAGGCCGAGGGAAGGAACGCGAAACGGGACGAACCGTTCAGGCACCACACGGGCGGGGCCTGAGGAGACAATTTGATGCCGATGATCGAGACCCGCGACGGGACCCGCCTTTATGCCAAATCGTGGGGCGATGGGCCGCCGGTGGTGCTGATCCACGGCTGGCCGCTTTCCGGCGACAGCTGGGATCCGGTGAGCAATGCGCTGGCCGATGCCGGCTTCCGCGCGATTGCCTATGACCGGCGCGGGTTTGGACGGTCGGACCAGCCTTCTGGCGGCTATGACTACGATACATTCGCCGACGATCTGGCTGACGTCATGGCGGCAATGAATGTCAGTGATGGCGCGGCCTTGGTCGGTTTTTCAATGGGTGGCGGTGAGATTGCGCGCTACATGTCGCGCCACGGCGGGCGCGGCGTTTCGCGGGTGGCGCTGGTGTCCTCGGTCGTGCCCTACATGCTCCAGACCGACGATAATCCCGACGGCGTGCCGCAGTCGACGTTCGATGAAATGACCGACGGCATGCTGGAGGATCGGGCAAGGTTCTTTACCGGCTTCTTCCGCGATTTCTACGGCGTGGGGATGCTGACCAAGCCAGTGAGCGACGAGACGCTGAAGCTGTCCTGGGCGACGGCGATGCAGGCGGGCCTGAGGCCGACGCTGCTTTCGGCAAAGGCTTTTGCCACCACCGATTTCCGCGGCGACCTGCCCTCGTTCCGCGTGCCGACGCTGGTGATCCATGGGACTTCGGATGCCACCGTGCCGATCGAGGCGACCGGGCGCGCCGTGGTCAGGGCCGTGCCGCACGCAACGCTGATCGAGTACGATGGCGAGCCGCACGGAGTCTTCGCAACGCAGACCGAGCGGCTGACCAAGGACCTGCTCGATTTTGTTTCGGGCCGTCCCGCCGAGACGATGCCGCAGGAAGTGATCGACACGTTGACCGCGCAGACCATCGTGGCACCATCGATCTGATACCTCAGGCGAAGAGCCCCTGGATGAACCATTCAGGGGCTCCACCGCGCCCATCGCCGATGACGCCGTGGCGGTAGATCCAGTAGCGACGGCCGGTCTCGTCCTCGATCCGGTAATAATCGCGCAAGCGCACGGTGGAGCGTTCACGCCACCATTCGGGAGCAATGCGCTCTGGCCCTTCGGCCCGGGCGACCTTGTGCAACTGGCCGCGCCATTGAAACTGCCGCGGCAGGCCGTCCGGGGTCTCATAGATAACCGCGACGGACTCCGGTTTATCAAGCAGTTTCAGCGGTCTGTGATGGAAACGCAATTCTTCCTGTGAAGAGGGCATATCCGCCAGCGGAGGCTGCCAGCGCTGAGCGCGTTCGGGCAGATGGCTGGCATTAGCGATCGGGCGTCGCACCGCCTCTGGCCCCAAGCGCACCGTCAGGCGATCAATGCAGGCGGCCAGACTGGTGCCATGACGCTCGGCCGCGGCGTCAAGATCAGCCTGCGACAGGTGTAAGGGTTCGGCCCACGGCACGCGCAGGCGCACAAGTTCTATGCCGAACCCCGCATCGAGATCATCGAGCCGCGCGGCGAAGAGGCGGCAGATATGGGCGGGATCGCGCGAGGCGGCGGCCATCTCGAGCCGCCGTACAATCACCTCGCCATCGACCTTCCACATTCCCAGCTCAAGGCGACGCGCCCCCTGCCCCAGCCCTTCGAGCAGGCGCGCCATGTCGGCGGCGAGGTCCTCGACCACGCGATCGAGCAAGGTGCGGTGGCGGATCGGCTCCATCAACCGGCGCTGGACCAGCGGGGCAGGCACGCCCACGACCGGCAGCAGGGGTTCGGGCCGCAAACCGAAGATCTGGTCTAGCCGCAGCAACGGATTTGCCGCAGCCGAGCGATGATTGCGAAAGCGGCGGGCCAAATTCTCGCGCGTCAGCCCTTCGATCTGGCCCAATCGCTTGAGCCCGAGGCGGCGCAGCAACAGGATCACATCGGCGTCGAGACGCAGCGCGGCGACGGGGAGATCGGCGAGGAAGGTGCGCGGGTCTGTTTCTGAAGACTGGATTGCAGCTGTCGGTCCATGGCGGGCGAGTGCCCAAGCCGCACCTGCCGTGGGAGCAAGCGCAGCGCGGGCCGCCAGGCCGCGCTTGTTCAGCAGGGCCAGCGCGTCAGCGATCAGGGCCTGCTCGCCGCCGAACAGGTGAGCCACGCCGCTGGTGTCGACCAGCAGGCCATCGGGCGGATCGAGCGCGCTCCACGGGCCCCAGCGTTGCGCCCACAGGGCGAGGTTTTCAAGGAACGCAAGGTCGCCCGCAGCATCAGCGGGGCGCACGGCGAGGGCCGGACAGAACGTGCGCGCATCGGTAAGGCGCATCGACGGCGCAGCCCCGGCCGCACGGGCAGCGGCGTTGGCAGCGGCAATGCGAGGGCCGTGCGCGGTATCCTCGATCAGGGCCAGCGGGGTAGCGTCCAGCCCTTCCCCGTACGCCAGGCCCTCAACTAGCCGCCAACGATCGATCGCCAGATCCGTGCACCAGATCGCCATGATCCGACGTCCGGGATTCTGGGAGAGCAGGTTCGGCGACGAGGAGAGCGTCGTCATCGCGCAAGGTCCATTGTCCGGGGTGGAAGGTGTGGGCACGAAACAGATCGGCCCGCCATGTGGCCGTGCCTGGGGCATGGGCATTCCAGCGCGGCCGGGGTGAAGGTGCGGGCGCCACCTCCCAACGCATCCGCGCCGCGCCGAGATCACGCCGGGCATCGAGCCGGACCAGCCACAGCGGCACGCCATGCTTTTCCGCCGCGAGGCTGAGGCGGCGCGAGGCGGTGAAATCGAGCGCGCGAGGATTGCCGCCGGTCTCACCAATCACGAAAGCCATGTCGCGACAGCGCAGCCCCTCTTCCAGCGCGAACAGCGCATCTTCGGGCGTGGCGGCGGCAACGTGGATGAGGCGATGGCGCAAGTCGGCTGGCAGGCCTGGCAGGTAAGGCCGACCTGAAAGACGCAGTGCCGCCTTGTCCTGCACCCACAGGAACGGGCGGCGATCGGGCACTTCTGCAGCCTGCTGCAGGCGGAGGGCATCGCGGGCAAGCGCCAATGCCATCCCCGCCCCGCTCGCATCGCAAGCCGGTGCAAACAGTTCGGCATGAGCGCAATCGAGGGCTAGCCCCGGCTGCCAACGGGGCGTGCGGGCAGAGGTGCCGATACCGCGCGCAAGGCCTGGAGGCAGGACGGCAAGGGGCGCGACAGGATCGCGGATAGGGGCGTGTTCGATCATGCGATTCGTTCCTTTGTTCTTATTATGTTCTATTTTGAGGAACACGCAATCCGTCAGTCGTTTCCCTTTTGTGCACAGCCTTGGGGAAAAAGCTGGGGGGAACTTCACCCGCTCCGTCCCGTTCATC
>JBEQCK010000159.1:0-8503 GCA_041639335.1 Novosphingobium sp. | reverse complement strand
GCACCTCCCCTTGATCCTCCCCATTTTCACGAAGTGCAAATGGGGAGGTGGCAGCCGCGTCAGCGGCTGACGGAGGGGTAAATCAGCCCCCCGCAACCGCCCGCACAATTCCCTCCGCCACACCATCGGGATCGCGCAGCACATCGGCAGCGCAAATCCGCAGCACCGACACGCCCTGCGCGTTGAGCCAGGCGTCGCGGTCCGCATCGCGTGCAGGGTTGTTGCCCATGTCGTGGGAGATCCCGTCAACCTCGACGCAGATCCGCGCCGCGGCACAGTAGAAGTCGAGCACGTAGCGGCCCACGGGATGCTGCCGCCGGAACTTCACGTCGCTACGCTGCAGCCTTTGCCACAGCAGGACTTCCGGCAGCGACATCGTGGAGCGCAACTTGCGGGCCAGCGCCATGTTCCGCTCCTGCCTGAGCCTCGGCAAACTGCCCCTCCGTCATTTGCTGACGCAAACGCCACCTCCCCATTTGTGCTGCGCAAAAACGGGGAGGATCAAGCACAAGTGCCGCCAAACTGACGGAATCCTCCCCATTTTCACAAAGTGCAAATGGGCCAGGAGCCGAACCAATCCTCCCCTTTTCACGAAGTGCAAATGGGCCAAGAGCCGAACCAATCCTCCCCCTTTTCACGAAGTGCAAATGGGGAGGTGGCAGCCGCGTCAGCGGCTGACGGAGGGGGTCTTACCGCGCATCCTCGAGGATCAGCTCCGCCGCGCGTTCTGCCACGGCCATGGCGGGGCCGTTGGTGTTGCCGGAGACGGGGGTGGGCATGATCGAGCAATCGACCACGCGCAAGGACCCGATGCCGTGGACGCGGGCGCGGGGGTCGGTGACGGAGGTGGCCTCATTGGTGCCCATGGCGCAGGTGCCGGTGCCGTGGAGGCCGACTTCGACCATTTTCGCCAGTTCGGCGAGGATCGCGGCTTCGTCCTGCACCTGCGGGCCGGGCATGCGTTCGGTGCCGATGTAGGGCTTCAAGGGCTCCGAATTGGCGATGGCGCGGAACAGGCGGAACAATTCGAGGCTCTTGGCCTTGTCGTCGGGGTGAGTCCACAGCGCGGCATCGGCCACCGGAGCGTCGCGGAAATCGGGCGAGGTCAGGCGGATCGAGCCGCGGCTCTTCGGGCGCAGGTGATAGCCGGAGAAGGTCAGGCCGGGGTTGGGCGTAAGCGGGCTGCCGGGCTTTGACGCCATCTCGTTGACGGTGCGCATGGCAAAGGGCGCGGCGGCGACCTGGAGGTCGGGCCAGTCCTCGGGCGTGCCTTCGCTGGCGTAGAGCCCGGTCAGCGGCATGCCGACGCGGGCGAGATGGCCGGTGCCGGTGAGGAAATACTGCAGCGCGTTGCGATAGAGCCGCCAGCCAAAGAATTCGCGGTTGGTGCCGGGATGGTTGGTCAGGTCGAACGAGACGCCGAACTTGGAATGATCGGACAGGTTCTGGCCGACGCGGGCAAGGTCCTTGACCACCGGGATGCCAAGTTCCTGCAGCACCGCGCCGGGGCCGACGCCGGAAAGCTGGAGCAACTGGGGCGAACCATAGACGCCCGCGGAAAGGATGACTTCCTTCGCGGCGGTATGGATGCGCTCTTCCCCATGGGCATGGGCGACGACGCCGGTGGCGCGGCCGTTCTCGATCACCACGCGGCTGACGGCGGTGTGCTGCGCTATCGTCAGGTTGTGGCGGCCAAGGATCGGCATGACGAAAGCCTTGTACGAACTTTCGCGCACGCCCTTGCGGTCCACCGTGTACTGGCTGCGGCCGACGCCCTGCTTGCCCGGCGTGGTGATGTCATCGAGCCACGGCATGCCCTGCGCTTCGAAGCCGGCGGCCAGCGCATCGAGTACGGGCGACTGGTAGGTGGAGGCGGTGACTTGCAGTTCGCCGCCGCGGCCACGGCCCGGATGGGCGCCGGGTTCGCGATAGTCCTCGAACTTGGCGTAGCAGCGGGCGATCTCGTCCCAGCCCCAACCGGTCAGGCCCTGCGCGGCCCAGCTGTCGAAGTCCTTGGGGCTACCGGTGAGATACCAGGTGCCGTTGATGGCCGACGAGCCGCCGAGCCCACGCCCATAAGTGTGGATGCCGCCACGCATTGTCGGATCTTGGCCTTCACGCCGTTCGGTGGGGAAGACGCGGAAATAGTCGGGATTGCCCATCATCTTGATGAAGCCGCCGGCCATCTTGATGAAGGGGTGCTGGTTGTCGCCGCCGTCCTCGATCAGCAGGACGCGGTTTTGCGGATCGGCGCTGAGGCGGTTGGCCAGCACGCAACCGGCCGAGCCCGCGCCCACGATGATGTAATCGAATTCCGCCATGACCCCTTGGCACCTGTTCCTGAATTAGAATAGAACTGAAGTTCTCTTTTTATCTGCACAGGCCTTGACCGCGTGTCAAGCGATGATTAGAAGACGAATTCTAATTATCGGGAGAGCGAACGTGCTGCCAGTCGAACGGGTGATCGGGGAAGAAGGGCTTGCCGTTACGGCAGGCGGGCTGAAGCTGGCGATGCGCCTGCCGTGGTATCGTTCGCTGCCGTTTTCGGTGGTCGAAGTGGGGCCGCTGTCGATAGACGGAAAGGCTGTGGACTTGTCCGATGCGCGCATTTCCTATGACGGCGAGGAGTGGCCGCTTTCCGAAAATGGCGAGCGGGTCGATACTTTCTGGTTCATTCGCGATTCGGCGTTCCTGGTGCTGCCTTCGGTCAAGGCCGAGGTGGGTGAAACCCGCGAGGTCTCGCTGAACCTGTTCGTCAGCCCGCCCTACATTCCGGGGATGAAGCGGACCAATCCGCAGACCTCCACGCTCACTGTCGAAGCTGCCTGAGAGAGGACCGGCAAAATGACCACGACCGCAACCGGCCCCCAGACCGGCGTTACGCTCTATTCCTTCACCAACGAGTTCCTGACCCGCCAGTTCGAACTCGATACGCTGCTGGCCGAAGTCGCCAAGCGCGGCCTTGGCCCCAACATCGAGATCATCGGCTTCCAGAACTTCCGCGAATTCCCCGACGTGTCGGACAGGTTCGCCGAGGAGTTCAGGCAGATGATCGCCGAGACGGGCCTCAACCCGGTGTCCTGCGCGATCAATTCCGACCGCTTCCTCAAGCCCGGCCAGCAGCCGATCGAGGACGCCGCGCTGGTCGAATACCACAAGCGCCAGCTGCGCAGCGCCAAGAAGCTGGGCTTTTCGCTGGTGCGCTACCAGTTCGCGCTGCCGGTGCACCTGCTGCCCGAAATCGCGCCCTATGCCGAGGAACTCGACATCCGCATGGGCGTCGAAGTCCACGCGCCGATGTGGGCCGGGCACCCTGCCGTGCAGGCCTATGGCGAGATGTACGACAAGCTGGACACGCCATATCTTGGCTGGATTCCCGACTTCGGCGGCACGGCAAGCCGCATTCCGGAATCGATGCTCGATGCCGCGCGCGCCAAGGGGGCGAAGGAAGACCTGCTCGACAAGCTCAAGGAGGTCTGGGTCGAAGGCGGGATGAGCCACGAAAAGGCCGGGCGTCTGCGTGAGTGGGCCATTCCCAAGGGCCACGGCCCCATGGAGATTCAGGCCGCGTGCCTGGCGTTCTTCATCCTCTCGAACCACGATCCCAAGTCCTGGGCCGCGCTGGTCGACCGCACCATCCACATCCACGGCAAGTTCTATGGCGTGACCGACGACCTCGTCGAGGAAGCGATCGATTACGACACGATCCTGCCCCTGTTCAAGGATGGCGGCTTTACCGGCACGATGGTCTCCGAATGGGAAGGCCACGCCTATGACACGCGCGATGCCTTCGAGCAGGTCCGCCGCCACCAGGCGATGGCCCGCCGCATCTGGGGTTCGTGAGCGATGGCTTTCGATCTCTCGGTAAACCTCGAATATGGCTTCACCGAAGCCGGCGAGAAGGTGGAAGACCGCATCGCAGCGGCAGCGGCAGCAGGCTTCCGCAAGGTCGAACTGTTCCTGCTCAAGGGCCGCGATCTCGGCGCGATCAAGGCCGCGCTGGATGCGCATGGCGTTGAACTGATCAGCACGGTTGCGGACTATGTGACGCAGCTGGTCGATCCGGCGACGCATGACGGCTTCCTCGAAGTGTTCCGCGAGGCGGCATCGGCAGCAAAGTCGCTCGGCTGCTCCAACGTGGTGGTCACTTCGGGTCGCGGCGTGCCGTGGCTCAAGCGTCCGGTGCAGCTGGCGATCTTCGCCGATGCGCTGCGCAAGATCGTGCCGATTGCCGAGGAGCTGGACGTGACGATCCTGCTCGAATCCGCCAATACCCGGCATGACCATCCCGGTGTGCTCTGTTCGATGACGCAGGACAGCGTGGTGGTGGCCGACATGGTCGATCATCCCCGCGTCAAGGTGCTCTACGACCTCTACCATTCGGTCGTCGAGGGCGAGGACCCGGAACAGGCGCTGTCGGCGGCGATGCACCAGGTGGGGCACGTGCAGGTCGCCGATGCGCCGGGACGGGGCGAGCCGGGTTCGGGCAAGATCGATTGGCCCGAGACGCTGCGGATGTTCGAGCGCGTGGGCTACAAGGGCACGGTCGGGCTGGAACTGCAGCCGACCAAGCCTTCGCTTGAGGCTTTCGCCTATATTCAGGGTTTGTGCGGCTGAAGATCTGCCCCTCCGTCAGCGCTTCTCCTTGATCCTCCCCGTTTTTGCGCAGCACAAATGGGGAGGTGGCAGCGCGCAGCGCTGACGGAGGGGCCTGACACCCACGCAAAAAGGCGCGGTCCTTCCCCGGCACCGCGCCTTCTGCGTGTTCTGCTGCATCAATCCTGATCAGCGGCGTCCTGCTGCTGCGCCACGCGCTTGATCTGGCCCTCGCCCATGGCCGAGACAACGGCGTTACCGCTGCCGCTGAAGTTGGCGGCGGGCAGCAGGGCCTTTTGCCCATCGACCTTGACCAGCAGCGACCGCACCTGCCCGCGGCTGTCGGCGATCACCTCGCGGATCTTGCCGATCTTTTCGCCATCGGGGCCAAGCACGCTCATCCCCTTGCTCAACGAGAACGCGCCTTGCGCCGAGGAGGCCGCGCTGCCGGCCAGCGCCAGCGATCCGGCGCCGCCCGAAAGCGCGCCATTGGCCGCGCCACTTGCCGAACCGCTCGCCATTCCGGCAGCAGAACCTGCTGCACCGCGCCCGGTCGTCGCCAGCGCTCCCGCCGTGCTGCGGGTGCCGTCAACCGCCCCGCGCGCCGTGCTGCGGGCCGTCCCCGCCACTGCGCCAGCGGTCGAACGCACGGCATCGGTGCCGATCAGCTGCGCATTCGCCCCGCCCGACGCTCCGCCCGTGGCAGAGCCGGAAGCGCGCGTGCCAGTCATCCCGGCCGGGCTCGCCAGCGTCTGGCCAAGGCTGCCGGTCAGCGAACCGTCGGCGCTGCCCTGCGCACCGACCTTGCCGCTCTTGCGGTCGACCGACTTGCTGGCCGAAGCGCGGCCCGTGGCGTCAGCCGATCCGCGCGTGGTGCTGCGAACAGTGCTGCGCGTCGTGCTGTCGACGCTGTCCATGGTCCGGCCAATGGTGCTGCCACCAACTGAACCGCCCAGCGTACCGCCCAGCGATCCACCCAAGCCACCGCCAATACCGCCGCCGACACCGCCACCGCCCAGGATCTGGGCCTGTGCGGCAGGAGCCAGCGCGATCAGCATGGCGGTCGAAGCGATCAGGAACTTGCGCATCGTGATTTCCTTTCCTCAAAGTCTGCAGGGCCGCCTCTCGCACGGCCCTTCACGAGGAAAACGGATGGGCTGGCCGCTTTAATTCACGCGCCCCGCATTTTTTTCAGAATTGACCCTAGTTGCGGACGCCAGCGCCAATGGCCCACCTCGCTGCGACTAATCTCGCCTGCGGGTGCCCAAGTCTCGCTCCCCTCCCGCAGGCGGGAGGGGTTGGGGGTGGGCAATCAGCGCAACCGCCGCCCCCCCCGTCACCCTACCGCACGGGCCTGCAGATCGTGCACAACAGCCCACGCCCATACGTGCCGTCAGGCCCGCGCACCCCCAGATCGATCGCCTCGGCATCGAGCTTCGGCCCCAGACCTGCGCCCCACTTCAGCGCCACGCGCGATGCCACCAGCGGCGTTGCAAACGATGTGCCGCGCACTTTCACTCGCCGCCCCGCCGCGTTGGTCGCCGCGATGTCGGCCCCCGGCGCGGCATAGTCGAGATGCAGCGCCCGCCCCGCCTCGATCAGCGCGCGGTTGCGCCCGTCCACCGCCGTCACCGCGATCACGCCGGGGTAGGACGCCGGATACGCGGGCGGCGCGGCCGGGCCATCGTTGCCCACCGCCGCCACGATCACCGCGCCCCTGCCCTGCGCTGCCGCCACCGCCCGCGCCAGCAGCGGATTGGGTGGCCCGACGAGGCTGACCGAAACCACCTTCACCCCCTTGCCGACCAGCCAGTCGAGCGCCCGGGCCACGGCCAGCGCATTGCCGCCCGCCGGGTCGCTGCCATAGACATCGGCCACCAGCACGCGCTGCACCCCGGCAAACTGCAGCAGCGAGGTGACCGCGCTGCCATGATCGCTGGCCTTGGGCGCACCACGGGCAAAGCCGCGCATTTCGGCAGGTTTCAGCGCCGGCGTCGCGCCCCCGTCGATCACGCCAACGGGCGTTGCGATCGGCGGCATGGCCCCCGTCGCGCCCCCCGTCGCGGCGCCCCCTGCCCTGGCCCCTGCCCTGCCCGACGCGGCGCCGCCCGGAAAGTTCAGCGTATCGGCGGATATCGTCGCCCCCCGCAGCGCCTGCGCCAGCACGCCCTGCGCGCGTGCCAGCCCCATGCCCGAAGGCACCGCCAGCCGCACCACCTCGACCCCGAGATCGTCCAGCCGCTCGCGCGAAAGCACGACAAAGCCTGCGCGTTGTGCCGTGGCAATGGCATCCGCACCGCCGTCCATCAGCAGCAGTTCCCCCCGCCGGGCAAGATCGCCCGCGGCGTCCTTGTCGATCGTCGCCCGGTTGGCGCGGGCAATCCGCTCAAGCCGCACCAGTCGCGCTTCCGCAAGCCCCTCGGCCGTCAGGCGCGCGTTCTGGCGCACGGTGCCCAGAGTATCGCCCAGTGCGTCATCGAACTGCCCCAGCGTGCCGCCAAGGCCACCCAACGCGCGCCCCGCCGCCCCCTGCCCAAGGTCAGGAAGCGCCAATTGCGCACCCAGCGGGGTCGCCACGGCACCTAGTGCGATCAGGGGCAGGGTCAGGCGTTTCATGTTCATGGAATTATTGCCATATTATCGCTGTCACACGGATTAAACGAACGAGGCGGTCCGTTCTATCCATCAGAAAGGTAACGACACTGGCCGATCCCTTCGCCGATGGCATCCTTGCACTGCTTCCGCGTCTGCGGCGCTTTGCCGTCGGGCTGTCGCGCGATACGGGCGAGGCCGACGATCTTTGCCAGATGACCATCGAACGCGCCCTGCGCTCGCGCAGCAAGTGGCAGCAGGGCACGCGGCTCGACAGCTGGATGTACAGGATGATGCGCAATATCTGGATCGACGAAATCCGCGCCCGCACCCGCCGAAGCGAAACCTTCGTGGTCGAGGACGCCGGCCTTGGCGTCGGCGCGTCGGGCGGGCAGGAAGCGCGCGTTGAACTGGCCGACATGGACCGCGCGCTCGCCCGCCTGCCCGATGAACAGCGCGAGGCGGTGCTGCTGGTGATGGTCGAAGGCTGGTCCTACAAGGAAGCGGCCGAAATCGTCGGCTGCCCGGTCGGCACGCTCAATTCGCGCCTGGTGCGCGGGCGCGATGCCCTGATGGCCCTGCTGGGAGAAGCGGCATGATCCCCACCCCCGAACAGCCCACCGCCGAACAGATCGCCGCCTTTGCCGATGGCCAGCTCGAAGGGGCCGATCACGCCCGCGTTGCCGCCGCCATCGCCGCCGACCCTGCGCTGGAACGGCAGGTCGCCGCGCACCGCGCCCTCGCCAGTCGCCTCGGCGCCCATTTCGCCCCCGTTGCGGCCGAGCCTGTGCCCGATCACCTCGCCGCGCTGCTGAAGCCCCCGCAGGACAAGGTGGTAAGCCTTGCCGAGGCCCGCGCCCGCCGCAAGGGCCCGCCGCGCTGGGCATGGTTGGCCGGCCCTGCCCTCGCCGCCTCGCTCGTCCTCGCCCTCACCCTGCGTCCACCTGCCGATGCGGGCCAGGCCGGCTATGCCGACGCCCAGCTCGCCAGCGCGCTCGATAGCCAGCTCGTCGAGGCCCAAGGTGCCGATGCCCCGGTGCGCGTCCTGCTCAGCTTCCGCGATGCAGGCGGCGCCTATTGCCGGGCCTTCGAACGCGCCGCCAGCGCCGCCATCGCCTGCCGCGATGCGCAAGGCTGGCAATTGCGCGACCGCAGTGCAGGTAGCGGCTCCGGCACCGGCTCCGCCAGCGGCTCCGGCGCGCCCTCCGGGCAATACCGTCAGGCCAGTAGCGCGGGCGAAGTCCTTGCCGCCGCGCAGGCCATGGCGAACGGCCCCGCGCTGAGCGCCGAAGAGGAGCTGGCGGCGCAAGATCGG
>JBEQCK010000158.1:0-8527 GCA_041639335.1 Novosphingobium sp. | reverse complement strand
CCAAGCACTACCCCAAGGCAATCATCGACTACGCCAACACGCGCGGCGCCGACAAGGTGATCTACGCCGGCTACTTCCCGATGGGCCTCAGCCTCGATCGCATCATGTCAGACATGAGACAAGTCCCCTTCAAGGACGAGGTGTGGCCCAAGTTCCTGCGCGAGAACGCGATGAAGGTGTTCGGGCTCTGATCGTGCGCCCGCCCATCCCCACCGCACTACGTCACCCTGAACTCGTTTCAGGGTCCATCTCTCCCCACGAACGGACAGTGCAGGCGAAGAGATGGATGCTGAACCAAGTTCAGCATGACGGTGCTTTTAGACGTC
This sequence comes from Novosphingobium sp., assembly GCA_041639335.1. GTDB lineage: Bacteria > Pseudomonadota > Alphaproteobacteria > Sphingomonadales > Sphingomonadaceae > Novosphingobium. The sequence continues at coordinate 8,201 of JBEQCK010000158.1, read as the reverse complement.
GAGTTTGAGCGGACACCTTAGTCGGAAACGCAATCCCTGGGAGCCGGGAAGTCTGCTCCCCCCAGTGATCGCCGGAATGCGGAGACAACCCCCGCCCCGGCAATTCAGGAGTGAAACCATGGCGGATCAAGTGGCAACAGATGCCCGCACCGCTCCCGTCGCGGTCTGGCAGATTCTCGAGAAGCTCAAAGGCAAGGATCTGACCGACTGGCGCACCGCGCCGGTTCCGGGCCGCGCCTCCATTGCAGAGCGCAACCTCGACATCGGCTTCCCGTTCGGCTGGTATCCGATCGAGCTTTCGGCCAGCCTCGCCGTGGGCGAGGTCAAGCCGCTGCGCTACTTCTCGCAGGATCTGGCGATGTGGCGGGGCGAGGACGGCAAGGTCCGCGTGCTCGATGCCTATTGCAAGCATCTGGGCGCGCACATGGGCCATGGCGGCAAGGTGCACGGCAACCTGCTCGAATGCCCGTTCCACGCCTGGCGCTATGACGGCGAGGAAGGGATCGTGAAGGAGATCCCCTATTCCAAGTCGATCCCGCCGCAGGTGAAGCGCAAGTGCACGCGGACGTGGCATGTGACCGAGGCGAACCGCTGGATCTGGGTGTGGTATCACCCCGAAGACGCCGCGCCGCTGTTCGACGTCGTCCACCTGCCCGAAGCCACCGACCCGGAGTGGACCGATTACGACGTCTTCGAATGGAACGTCTATGGCTCGATCCAGAACATGGCCGAGAACGGCGTCGACGTGGCACACTTCAAGTACATCCACGGCACGGCCAACGTGCCGTTGGGCGATCTGCGCTGGGGTGATTGGGGCCGCGGGGCCGACGTCAAGGCCAAGATGGGCACGCCTTGGGGCGAGGTTGATGGCCAGATCAGCTATGATACGATGGGCCCCGGCCAGAGCTGGACGCGCTTTACCGGCATTTCCGAAACCCTGCTCGTCGCCTGCATCACGCCGGTCGAGCTTGACCACGTCCACGTGCGCTTCTGCTTCACCCAGCCCAAGGCCCAGGCCGAGGGCGAGCGGGCAGGCGTTGCCCGCGCCATCATCCGCGATATCTGCAAGCAGTTCGATCAGGATAAGGTCATCTGGGACCGCCAGAAGTTCGAACCCAACGCGCTGATCTGCGAGGGCGACGGCCCCATCGCGCAGTTCCGCAAATACTATTCGCGGTACTACGCGAAGTGAAAGCCACCAGACGGGAAGCCCTCGCCGGCGGAATCGCGCTTGCCGCGACCGCCGGCCTGCCGGGAAATGCGCGCGCGATGACCGACGTACTCGATACCCACGACAGCCTCGGCCTTGCCGAGCTGGTGAAGAAGCGCAAAGTCTCGCCCGGCGAGCTGCTGGAGGCCGCCATCGCGCGGGCCGAAACGCTCGATCCGAAGTTCAACTTCATGGCGCAAAAGCACTACGACTACGCGCGCAAGGCCATCGCGGCGGGCTTGCCGCAAGGTCCGTTCAGCGGCGTGCCGTGGCTGCTCAAGGACCTCAACACCTATATCGCGGGAGAGGTGACCGAAAACGGCAGCCGCCTCTACAAGGGCCAGCGCGCGAGCGTTACCTCGGAACTGGTGCGCCGGATCGAGCGAGCCGGGTTCGTCATCTTCGGGAAGACCACCACCCCCGAATTCGGCCTCACCGGCACCACCGAGAGCGTCCTCAAGGGACCGACGCGCAACCCGTGGGACCCAACACGCATCGCGGGCGGCTCCTCTGGCGGCGCGGCGGCAGCGGTAGCAGCGGGCGTGATCCCCGCGGCGCACGCCACCGATGGCGGGGGCTCGATCCGCATTCCCGCCTCGGCATGCGGGCTGTTCGGCCTCAAGCCTTCGCGCGGGCGCGTGCCGATGGGCCCTGCCCGCACCGAAGGCTGGGGCGGCATGTCGGTCCACCACGCGGTCAGCCGCACGGTGCGCGATTCCGCCGCGATCCTCGATGCCACCTGCGGCATCGAACCCGGCTCGCGCTACAGCGCGCCCACGCCCGAACGCCCGTTCCTTGCCGAAGTCAGCCGCGATCCCGGCAAGCTGCGGGTGGCGCTGATGCTCTCGCCCTATTCCGGCGCGCCGGTCGATCCCGAAGTGGTGGAAGCGACCAAGGCAGCGGCAAAGCTGTTCGAAAGCCTCGGCCATCATGTCGAGGAAGCCGCGCCGAAGATCGATATGGCGGTGATCGGCGCCAGCAGCTTCGCGCTCATGGCCTCATCGGTCGCGGCAGACTGCGTGGACCGGGCCAAGCTGCTCGGCATCGAACTCGGCCCCGACGTGCTGGAGCGCACCACGCTCGACATGATCGCGATGGGTAAGTCGTACTCCGGCATGGACTTCGCGCGCGGCAACAACGCCTACCAGACCGCAGCAATCACCATCGCGCAGTTCATGGAACGCTACGACGTGATCCTCTCGCCCACCCTATCAGGGCCGCCTTTGCCCTTGGGCCGCATCGGGCTCGATACCGGACGCTCGATGATGGACTGGGGCCGCGAGGTCGGCGCCTACACCGCCTTCACCGGAATCTACAACGGCACCGGCCAACCCGCCATGTCACTCCCGCTGGCGATGTCGAAGGACGGCCTGCCCATCGGCATCATGGTCACCGGCCGCTATGGCGAGGAAGGCCTGCTGTTCCGTCTGGCAGGTCAGGTCGAAAAGGCTGCGCCGTGGAGCGGGCGACGGGCGGAAGTCTGAACGCCAGCATCCCACCCCGCCACCTCGCGCTTTGCCCGGGGTGGCAGCGGTGGCTATTCGATGCTGGCGCTATCCAACCCCCGCAGATCCTCAACCGTCGCAATCGGCCCGATGGCGGCGTTGTACTTCACCGTCTGAAGCACCAGCTCGGTCTCCGCCTCGCGGATGCCGTCCAGTGCCAGCACCTGGTTGGTCACTGCGGCGGCCTCATCGAGGCTCGGCAGCACGCAGATCGCGATAAGACGCAGCGCGGCGTTGGCGTCATAGAGCGCGCGGACCTGCGGCAGGGCGAGCAACCCCTCGCGCACCTGATCGAGCTTGCCGCTGGCACACTTCACCGTGACGAACATCATGTGCTGCCCGGCGTTCGTGGCATCCAGCCCGCGCGCGATGTCGACGATCGGTACCAGCTTCAAAAGCCCCGCGCTCTGCAGGCGCTTGACCCGCCCGCGCACGGTGCCCTCGGTCACGCCAAGGTCCGCCGCGATCTTGCGGAACGAAAGCCGCGCATCCTCGGCCAGCGCCTCGGCAATCTGGCGGTCGAGATCGTCGGTCTGGGGGAAAGTGTCGATCATGCCGCGAGCGGCCCGACCGCCGTGTTGTAACGGTAGACCGTGTTGAGCAGTTCGACGTCGACATCCTCGACGCCCGCGATGCCAGCCGAGACATCGCGCGCCGCCTCGATCATCTCGCGCGCGGCATGGAAGGCGTAGAGGCAGCTCACCGGATAGCGGCCCGAGGTGATGTGCACGGAAAGGACGTGTTCTCGCATCGCAAGTTCCTGCGCGACATCAAGCGGTGCGCGCCCGCTGACCTGCAGGCGGATCCGGGCGAGCAGGCGATAACCGTGGACGCGGAAATCGGCGAGGGCGACGACGCGCATCAGGCCGGCGGCATCCATCGCGCGGATGCGATTGGCGACGAGATTGCCGGTCAGGCCCAGTTCCTCGCCGATCACAGTCGATTGCGCGCGGCCATCGCGCTGCAGCACTTCGATGATGCGCAGGTCGATATCGTCGAGCGCTGCCCCCTTGGCGCGGCGTGTCGGCTTTTCTTCAGGCAAGGCGTTCCCCCGGTTTGCGTAAGGCAGCCTAGAGTGCGCTACGCAACGGGGCAAGGGCGAGCGGGAGGGGCGTGGCGATCAGCCGCGCGGTTCCCGTGGTAGGCCAAGACCGCGTTCGGCGATCAGGTTGCGCTGGATCTGGTTGGTGCCGCCGTAGATCGTGTCGGCGCGGCTGAACAGAAACAGGTTGGGCAGGACATCCCATTCGTAAGCGTCGCCTGCGGCAACCTCGCCCGCCTGCCCCAGCACGTCCATCGCCAGTTCACCAAGACGGCGCCGCCATGAGGCCCATTGGATCTTGTAGGTAAGCGCTGCGCCGTCGATGCTGGAATGATCGCTGTTCGAAAGCATCCGCAAGGCGCCATAGCGCATCAGGCGCAGTCCGATCTCGGCACTCGCGATGCGCTGGCGGATTACGGGATCGCGGTCCTTGCCAGTGGCCCTTGCTGCCGCGATGATCTCGTCCAGTTCATTGCGGAAGCCCATCTGCTGCCCAAGCGTGGAAACGCCGCGTTCGAAGGCCAGCAGGCCCATTGCGATCCTCCAGCCATCGCCGGGCGCACCGATCAGGCTGTCGGCCGGACAGCGCGCTTCGGTGAAGAAAGTCTCGTTGAATTCAGCATCGCCGTTGATCTGACGGATCGGACGAACCTCGATGCCGGGCTGGTCCAGCGGCATCATCAGGAAGGTCAGGCCCTTTGGCCCTTGCGATCCTTCTTCGGTGCGGGTGACGACGAAGATCCAGTCGGAGATATGGGCAAGGCTGGTCCAGATCTTCTGTCCGTCAACGATCCACTCGCCGCCCTCCAGTCTGCCCTTGGTGCGCACGCTGCCAAGGTCCGACCCGGCATTGGGTTCGGAGAAGCCTTGACAGAAGATCGTCTTGCCGGCGGCGATGTCCGGCAGGAAGCGGCGCTTCTGCTCGTCTGTTCCGAAGGTGAGAATGGTGGGGCCAGCTAGTTCAACGCCGATGTGATTGATACGGCCGGGGACACCGGCACGGGCATATTCCTCGGCGAAGATCACCTGCTGCGCCAGCGAAGCATCGCGCCCGCCCCATTGTGTCGGCCAACCGATGCAGCCCCAGCGGTGTTCGCCCAGTTGCTGCTCCCACTCGCGCCGCCGCTCTGGCATGGCGGTGAGCTGGGTGACACCCTTGATGTCGCGGAACTCGCCCGCCATCTGGCCCTGCAGCCAGTCGGCACATTCGGCGCGGAACGCCTCGTCGGCGGCGGAAAATCCAAGCTTCATGGGGCGCCCCTCAGCCCGGCATGTACAGCTGGGCGGCCTTGCCGCCATCGACGGGCAGCGCGGTGCCGGTGATGTAGCTCGCCGCGCTCGACAGCATGAAGACGATGGCTTCGGCAAGCTCGTCAGGTTCGCCACCGCGCTGCATCGGAATGGCGCGGGTAGTGGCGGCGGCAAACTCGGGAGCGCGGCTTTCGTAGTCCTGGGTCGCGGCGGTCTGCACCTGTCCCGGCACGATGGCATTGATGCGGATGCCGAGAGGGGCACCTTCCATCGCCGCAGCGGCGGTGAAGTGGACCAGCGCGGCCTTTGAGGCCGAATAGCTCGCCATATTGGCCAGCGCCTTGATCCCGCAGGTGGAGGCGATGTTTACGATGGAACCGCGCTGACGGCCTTCCAGCTCTTGCCTGGCCATGACCGCCATCGCTGCCTTGGTGCCGACGAACACGGCATCGGCATTGACTGCAAAATCCTTGCGCCAATGTTCCAGCGTCAGCTTTGAAATGGGGGCGTAGTGTACCGACATGGCATTGTTGACGAGCATGTCGAGCCGGCCATGGCGCGCCGCTACATCCTCGATCAGCGCGGTGAAGGCGGAATCGTCGGAAACGTCGAGCTTCACCGCCTCGACTTTGCCAACTGCAGCGATTTCGACACGAGCCGCTTCAAGCTTGTCCTCACGGCGCGCGCAGATCACCACGGTCGCTCCGCGCAGCGCGAGAAGCTTTGCGGTGGCAAGCCCTATGCCGTCGCTTCCGCCGGTGACCACGGCAACCTTGCCGGTCATGTCATGAGCCATCGCTTTGCTTCTCCCGATTCCTTGATCTCCACGCAAATGCACCTGGAGGTGCGCTAATGTCAACATTATGCGTAAAATATGATTTTAGAAAATTCGAATATAGATAGTCTGCGGTGCCACTCACCAAGCTTATGCGGTATTTTGACATATCTTGACTTTGCAGAGGTGGCTCCGCCGGTAATGACCGCGCGCTTTCCTTCCAGTCTGTTCATATCGTCCTCGATCAATCCGCGCGTGGGTAGTCGGTATAGCCGCGGGCATCGTCGCCATGGCCCGTGTAGAAGGTCGTGCGGTCGCCTTTGGCGAGCGGCGCGCCGGTGCGGAAGCGCTCCACCAGATCAGGGTTGGCGATCCAGGCGTAGCCGAACGAGACGGCCTCAGCCTTGCCTTGCGCAATCACTGCGTTGGCCTTTTCCAGTGTCAGGCCGCAGTTCTCGATTACCGGGCCGGACCAATTGGCGCGGACGAGTTCGAGCGAGTCAAAACCCTGGTTGGGAATGTGGATCAGGTGGCAATACGCGAGGCCCATGGCGTCCACCGCCTTGAGCAGGGTTGAGTAAGTTTCGGCGGGATCGGCGTCTGCCATGCCGTTGAAAGTGACGCCGGGGCAGATGCGGAAACCAACGCGACCGGGGCCGATAGCGGCAGCGAGCGCGGAGAGCGTTTCCACCACGAAGCGGACGCGGTTCTCGGCGCTGCCACCGTAGGCGTCGCTGCGCTGGTTGGAGTTGGACGAAAGGAACTGCATCGGCAGGTAGCCGGAGGCGCAGTGCAGTTCGACCGCATCAATACCGGCGGTGCGGGCATTGCGGGCAGCAGTGACGTATTCGGCGATAACGCCGGGAATCTCGTGCGCCTCCAGAGCACGAGGCATCTCGGTGGCAACGGGGACGCCATCGGGGCCGGGGATCGGATCGGGGCAGGGGATCGCGCTGGGGGCGACGGTTTCGGCGTCCGCAGCCTTGTTGGCCCGCACGGCAGCGCGGCCAACGTGCATGAGCTGCATCGCGATCAGCCCACCCTGGCCGTGGACCGCATCGGCCACCTTGCGCCAGCCTGCGACCTGCTCGGCCGAATGGATGCCCGGCGTCCGCCAGTAGCCCTTGCCGTGAGGCGATGGCTGGGTGCCCTCGGAGATAATGAGCCCGGCCGAGGCGCGCTGGCGGTAATATTCGACCATGAGGTCGGTCGGCTGGTCATGCGGTCCGGCGCGGTCGCGCGTCATGGGAGCCATGACCACGCGGTTGCGCAATTCCAGATCGCCGATCTGCACGGGCGAGAACACGTCGGCCATCCGAGTCAGCTCCGCACGCGGGGCTTGGGCAGCGGCGCGCCGCGGCGCATCGTCTCGATGAACTTCTCGAGAGGGGCGGCGGGTTCGACCGGGCCATCGTGCGGCTGACCGTTGCGCGCCCAGTAGGTCTTCCAGCTTGGGAACAGGTCATGGAAGCTGCCATGATAGGGCGGCACGCCGGGCCAGCGCATCTTGCGGTCACCGACCGGCGACTTGTTGATGTCGCTGGCGTACCAGTAGAGCGGCAGGCGGCGGCGGAAGTACCAGCGGCTGTCGACGCGTTCGTACTGGTCGAAGTACATCATCTGCATGATGACCCATTCCGGCCCGCACTCGTGCTCGTTCTTGGAATAGACGACGCCCTGCGCGTGGTCGGGATCGTCAAAATCGATGATGTGGCCGCCGATGTGATGGCTGGTGCCGTCGAATTGCATTGAGTGGGTCTCGTCAAACCAGTCGCGCAGGGCCTTGCGGCCGGATTTGCCGCCGCCGACGCGAACGTCTTCCGGGAACAGGTTCACCCAAGCATCGCCGTCGCGCATGTCGAGCGCGAGCGAGTACTTGGCGGGCAGCTGGCGGATCGCATCAAGCGATTCCAGCCGGTCGATGCGGGCAAGGAGAGAAGCGTCTGTCATGCGCTGGCGCGTCCTGTGGAGCGGCCCTCGATCGGGGCCTCGTCAAACTTGTACTTGATGATGTCGACCACGATCGCCGGAGTCAGCGTGCGGATGCCGCGGACGGTGGAGAGCTTGTCGAGCAGAAAATCGGACAGGCTGTCGAAATCGCGCAGGGCGACGAGCATGTCGATGTCGTAGCGGCCGGTCACCATGTGCGCGGCGAATACTTCGGGCAGGGCACCGAGTTCTGCTGCGACTTCGGAAGCCGGGCGGCCGTCCACTTCCACCGAGATGCGCAGCAGGACGTTGAAGCCGTGGGCGGAGAAGTCCGACACGGCGACGACACGCAACTGGTTGGCGTCCTCCATCCGGCGGATGCGGGTGGAAACGGTGGTTGCGGTAAGGCCAAGGCGTTCGGCGATCTGCTGGTTGTTGGCGCGGCCATTGCTGCGCAACTCGCGGATGATCGCCTGATCGGTTGCGTCG
>JBEQCK010000157.1:0-8529 GCA_041639335.1 Novosphingobium sp. | reverse complement strand
GGTCCAGCGCGTGTTCCTGGGCGGTGTCAAAGTCTATGAGACGGTTCCGCCGCAGATCCCCGCCAATATTCCGCGCCCGGCCGTGCTGGTCTTTTCAAAGACCAACGCATTTCGTCACGAGGAAGCGATTCCTGCTGCTGCCAAGATGTTCGATGCGCTGGCCAAGCAAAATGGCTGGGGCGTTTACCAGACGGAAAACGGCGCCTCCTTCAGCCCCGAAATCCTGTCCCGCTTCGATGCCGTGGTGTTCTCCAACGTCACGGGCGATGTCTTCACACCCCAACAGCGCGCTGCATTCAAGGCCTATCTTGAAAATGGCGGGGGCTATGTCGGCATTCACGGCGCGGGCGACAATTCGCACAAGGCCTGGGACTGGTACGTCACCTCGGTGATCGGCACGAACTTCATCGGCCACCCGATGGACCCGCAGTTCCAGAGCGCTGCTGTCAACATCGAAACCCGTGCGCATCCCTCGACCGCGTCACTGCCTGACAGGTTCGATCACGTCGACGAGTGGTATTCCTTCGACAAGTCGCCACGCGGCATCCCGGGGCTGACCGTTCTCGCCACGATCGACGAGGGCAGCTACAAGCCCGGCTCGTTCATGGGCACCGAACTGGCAATGGGCAAGGACCATCCGGTGGCGTGGTGGAGATGCGTGGGCCAAGGGCGCGTGTTCTACGCCGCAGCCGGCCACACCGCGCAGACTTATGAATATCCCAAGTACCGCCAGTTCCTCACTGGCGCGGTCCAATGGGCGATGAAGCGCGCCGGCAGTGGCTGTGGCAGCGATGCCGCCAACGCCACAGCGTCAGCGCAAGCAGCCGAGTGAAACAAAACAACTATCAGAACGGGCGGGGAAAACTTTGATGGCAACCACATCCCAGAACAGGAAATCGATCTTCTGGATCTGCGTCCTTGCGCTGTTCTGTGCGGCGCTGGCCAACGCCGTGCGCGCAGGCGCGGCGGGGGCAATGAAAGCCGCCCTGCTCGATCCGATCGATCCGCAGCATTCGGGCGAGCTGATCGGCGTCGTGCTCGGCAACTCTTTCCTCGGCTTTGCCATCAGCCTGCTGGTCATCTCGCCGCTGCTCGACAGGTTGGGCGCGAAGAAGGTGATCCTGTTCGCCTCGGCCTGCTTCATCCTCGGCCCGCTTCTCGTCCTGCTGGCCGGAACCGCTCCACCCGCCTCGATCATGCTCGTGCTCAACCTCGCCATGGTGCTGTGGGGTTGCGGCTGGGGAGCGACCGAGGCTTCGATCAATCCCGTCGTCGCCTCGCTCTTTCCTGACCAGAAGACCGGCAAGCTCAACGAGCTGCACGCGTGGTGGCCCGCAGGGCTGATCCTCGGCGGTCTGCTTTCGGTCCTGTTCTTCAAGTCGCTCGACCTGCCGTGGCAGGCGCTGGTGGGGCTGTGCCTTGTGCCGGGCGTGGCTCTGGCCATCTGGGCGTCCCGCCACCAGTTCCCGCAGACCGAAAGCGCGGTGGCGGGTGTCTCCTTCGGCGAGATGATGACCGAGCCGTTCAAGCGGCCAAGCTTCTGGGTCTTCTTCGCGATCATGTTCCTGACCGCGTCGAGCGAACTGGCACCGGGCGCCTGGGTCGACGTGACGCTGACCAACACCGTCGGCATGCCGGGCATCCTTGTGCTGGTCTATGTGTCTGCAATCATGTTCGTGATGCGCCATTTCGCCGGTGCGCTTGAACATCGCTTTTCCGACATGGGCCTGCTGCTGATGTGCACTGTGCCTGCGGCCTTGGGTCTCTACCTGCTGTCGGTGGCAAATTCGCCGGTAACCGCAGTACTGGCGGCAACGGTCTGGGCGTTCGGTGTGTGCTTCATGTGGCCGACCATGCTTGCGGCAGTATCGCGGCGCTACCCGCGCTCTGGCCCGTGGGGAATTGGCCTCGTCGGCTTTGCCGGCGCGCTGGCGATCTACTTCGTTCTGCCCGAACTCGGCGCGATCTACGACAGGGCGAAGCTCGCAAAGGCCGGCGGCGAAGAGGCCTTCGCCGCGCTCCAGCCCGGCAGCGATGCCCTGCAGCAGGTGCTTGCCTACGCGGCCGAGCAGAGCTTCCAGACCATTGCGGTCATTCCGGTGGTGCTGTTCTTCATCTTCCTTGCCGTACGCCTGGTCGAGCGGAAAAGCGGCAAGGCCTGATCCGTGAAGGTCGGCATCAACCTGATGCTGTGGACAGGGCATGTCACGCCAGCTGACGCGCCCCTGCTGCAGACGCTGAAGGATACCGGCTTTGACGGCGTGGAAATCCCGCTGTTCGACGTATCGAGCAGCGCGCATTACGCCGAACTAGGCCACATCCTTGACGATATCGGGCTGGAGCGCACCACCACGGCGATCATTCCGGATGAGGCGCACAACCCGGTTTCGCCCGACGCTGCCGTGCGCGGCCGCGCGATAGAACACCTGGAACGTGCCATCGACTGTTCGGCTGCGCTCGGTTCGCAGATCATGGTCGGTCCTTACTTCCAGCCGCTCGGCGTGTTTACCGGCACAGGACCGACCGAGGCCGAACTGGCACACTGCGCCGAGGTCCACCGTGCCGTGGCCAAGCAGGCGCGCGCGGCGAACCTGCCTTGCGCGCTGGAACCTCTCAACCGCTTCGAATGCTACCTGCTTAACACCTGCGAGCAGACCAGCGCCTATCTTGACCGCTTGGATGAACCGGGCTTCGGCATCCTTTACGACACGTTCCATGCCCATATCGAAGAGAAGGACCCGGTGGCGGCGCTGCGCACGGCACTGGCGCGCGGCCATGTCGCCCATGTCCACATCAGCGAGAACGATCGCGGCACGCCGGGGCGCGGCCACGCGAGGATCGCCGAAAGCATCGCGGTGCTCAAGCAGACGGGCTACGATGGCTGGCTGACGATCGAGGCGTTCGGCAAGGGCTTGCCTGAACTTGCCGCTGCCACCCGCGTATGGCGCGATTTCTTCAGCAGCCCCGAAGAGGTCTACACCGAGGGGCACCGCTACATCCGCGAATGCTGGGACCAGGCCTGATGCTCCTACCTGTCATTTCCGACCGGCGCCAAGAAGCGAGCCAGAACACGGAGACTGCCGATGATTGACCTCCCGCAAACCGATCGCCGTGGCATCATGGCCGGCTTCGCTGCCCTGCTCGGCGTGGCGGCGCTTCCGGTCGATGCACTTGCGGCTCCTGCCGAAAAGACAGCGCCCTTCCTCCCCGCTCCCCGCTTTGCGCTGCTTTCCAGCGTGGCGGACACGATGCTGCCCGTCACCGACACTCCGGGCGCCCTTGCGGCGCAGGTCCCCGCGCGGCTTGATGCGATGCTGAAGAACTGGGCCGCGCCTGCCACCCGCGCCGAGATCCTCGCAGCGCTCGACCGCATCGATGCCGCCGCCAAAGCAGCCAAGGGCCGCAACTTTGCCGCGCTTTCGGCGAAGGAGCGCGAGACAGTGCTGCGTGCCCACGATGCCGCCGCCCTCAAGCCGACAGCCCCGCTCGATGCCAACAAGGCGGCATTTCTCCAGACCGGGACCGTGCCAACCGACTCCGGTTACAAGCGGCTCAAGGAGCTGGTCATCGGCCTCTACTACTACAGCCCGACCGGCAGCGAGCACGAGCTGGTCTACGACCACGTGCCAGGCCCCTATCAGGCTTCGGTCAAGCTTACCCCGAAATCCCGGCCCTACCTCGGCCTTGGTCCGTTCTGAGCGGAGATTGATTCATGTTTGACGCCATTGTTATCGGCTCGGGTATCAGCGGGGGCATTTCCGCCAAGGAATTGACGGAACGCGGCCTCAAGGTCCTGGTGATAGAGCGCGGCCGCAAGGTCGAGCACGTCACCGACTACAACGACACCCAGATGCCGTGGGAGCTGCCCAACAACAACGAAGTGCCCGAAGAAGAGCTGGCGCGCGACTATCCGGTGCAGAGCCAGTGCTATGCCATGAATGCCGCGACCAAGCAGTTCTGGGTCAAGGACAGCGATCATCCCTACACCACGCCGGAAGACCGCCCGTTCAGCTGGATTCGCGGCTATCACCTCGGCGGGCGCTCGATCATGTGGGGCCGGCAGGCATACCGCCTTTCGCCGATGGACTTCGAGGCCAATGCCAAGGACGGGCACGGCGTGGACTGGCCGATCCGCTATGACGATCTTGCGCCGTGGTACAGCCATGTCGAAAAGTTCATCGGCGTGGCAGGATCGAAGGAAGGCCTGCCGCAACTGCCCGACGGCGAATTCCTGCCGCCTTGGGAAATGAACGACGCCGAAAAGCTGTTCAAGGCGTCGGTCGAGGAGAAGTTCTCCGGCCGCAAGGTCATCATCGGGCGCAATGCCAACCTTTCGGTCGCCCAGCCGCATCACGAGGAACTGGGGCGCACCAGCTGCCAGAACCGTTCGATCTGCGAACGTGGATGCAGCTTCGGGGCGAACCACACCAGCCTGTCCTCATCCTTTCCTGCGGCAGAGCGCACCGGCAACCTGACCATCGTCACCGATGCGATCGTGCACAGCCTGGTGCAGGACCCTGCCACCGGCAAGATCACGGCCGTGCGGGTGATCGATGCCAAGACCATGGAAGGGCGGACCTACGAGGCGAAGCTGTTCTTCCTCAACGCATCGACCATCGGATCGGCGCAGATCCTGCTCAACTCGGCAAACGAGGCCAACCCGCGCGGGCTGTGCAACAAGTCCGATCAGGTCGGGCGCAACATCATGGACCACATGTATGCGCTGGCAACGGCCGGCCTGATGCCGCATTACCCGGCCGACAGCTATTATCACGGCCGCCGTCCGACCGGCATCTACATCCCGCGCTATCGCAACGTGACCGAGGAAGGCGACGGCTTCGTGCGCGGCTACGGCTATCAGGGTGCAGTGACCCGGCAGGGCGGAAAACCCGATGCTGCCGTGGGAATCGGCCAGGACATCAAGGACCGCAACCGCAAGTTCGGCCCGTGGATGGCGTTCATTTCCGGCTTTGGCGAGATGCTGCCCCATCCTGAAAACCGGATGACGCTGCACCAGTCGCGCAAGGACAAGTGGGGCATTCCGCTGCTCCACATCGACGTCCAGCTGCGTGAGAACGAGAAGAAGATGGCCAAGCAGATCCAGTCGGATGCGCGGACCATGATCGAGGCGGCGGGCGGCACGGTCGTCTACCAGCGCACCGAACCGGGGCCGCCGGGCCTGGGCATTCATGAAATGGGCAGCGCCCGCATGGGCCGCGATCCGATGACTTCGGTGTTCAACGGGCTGAACCAGGCGCACGAGGCGCCGAACCTGTTCTGCACCGATGGCGCGGTGATGACCTCTTCGGGCTGCCAGAACCCGTCGCTCACCTACATGGCCATGTCAGCCCGCGCCGCGCACAATGCGGTGCAGATGCTGAAGGAAGGCAAGATCTGATGTAGCCGGGCTGCCTGCAAGGGCAGCCCGTCAACCGCAAGGGGTTGGCGCTACTTTCCCGGCGAACCGGGGAAGCCCATGTAATAGCTCCCCACGGTCATTCCACCGTCAACGACGATCTCGGCGCCGTGGATGTAGGACGCCTCGTCGCTGGCGAGGAAGGCGCTGGCCGCTGCCACTTCCTCCGGCCCGCCGATGCGCTGCAGCGGCACGTTGGCATAGCCCTTGTCCACTTCCTCGCGGGGCGCGCCAGAGTGGTTGGACATCACCGTGTCGACCCCGCCGGGATGGACCGAGTTCACCCGCACGCCCTTGTGGCCCAGCTCCATCGCCGCCACCTTGGTCAGGCCTCGCACGCCCCACTTTGACGAGGCATAGGCGACCAGGCTGTTCGCGCCTTTCATCCCATCAACCGACGAGATATTGACGATCGAGCCGCGCCCGCGCGCGATCATGCCCGGCGCCACCGCCTTGATGCCCAGGAACTCGCCAACAAGATTGACGCCCAAGACCTTCTCGTAATCGGCCTTGGTCGTTTCGAGCAGGCTTTTGAACATCAGGATGCCGGCATTGTTGACCAGCGCATCGACCGGACCCAGCGTCGCTTCCACTTCGTTGACGACCTCAGCCCAATTGGCCTCGTCGGTTACGTCGAGATGGAAAAACCGCGCCGCATCGCCCAGCTCTGCGGCCAGCGCTTCGCCCGCTTCGTCCAGCACATCGGCAATCGCCACCTTTGCGCCTTCGGCCACGAACAGCCGGCTCGTCGCCGCACCCATGCCCCGCGCGCCCCCGGTGACGATCGCCACCTTGCCTGCAAGCTTTCCCATCCCTCGTTTCTCCGCTTATTTCTGTTATCGCACTGCGTCATGCTGAACTCGTTTCAGCATCCATCCCACGGCACGCACCGACCCGTCAGGAACGATGGATGGACCCTGAACCAGGTTCAGGGTCACGCAGCTTCTTCTCGGGCGTTCTGTCCTCAGGCCACCTTCTGCCCCGGCCGCTTGTCGAGCGTGACGTGCAGACCGTTGACGCGGCCCTGGATTTCAGGCGCCTTGTCCCGCGGGTTGTAGAACTGGCGGTACCACAGGCGCACCTTGGCGTAGGGGCCGTCCTTGGGGATCGCGAGCGGGTTGATGCAGGCGCGCTTGTTCGCCCAGATCTCCACGTCCTGCGCAAAGGCGAGGCGGCTGCCTTCCTGGTAGGCCAGCGCCATCTCGCGGTCTTCGGCCGTCGTCTCGCGGCTGCCGTCGTGAACCTTGACCATCAGCGCGTGCCATGACCGCGTCACCCCATCCTCGATCGGCGTGTTGGCGATCATGATGAAGCTGTCGAACGTGCCGGCCATCTCCGACTGGAGGAAGCCCGGCCCTTCGTACCAGGTATCCAGCACAAGCGCGTCCTCGGGGTTCGCGGTCAACGTGCGGTGCCCGGCGCTGTAGTACTGGTGAAGGTGCGGCCCCATGAATTCGTTGGCGAAGTACTGCCAGTCGGTCGCGCCGTGGATCGGCACGAAGTGGCCGAAGTCGGCCATGTTGTCGACGATCTCGATGCCGTGGCTGCCCAGATCGCCCATGTAGTCGATTTTCCATTCGACCCAGCCCGGCTCGCCATAATGGCCGCCGAAATTGGCCAGCTCGACGTCTGGCTCCAACCCTTCGGGATCGTGCCACATCCAGATGATCCCGGCGCGTTCGAGCACTGGATAAGTGCCGAGTTTCGCCGCCTTGGGGATGAAGTCCGAATAGGGAATGTGATTGCACGCGCCATCGGTGCCGAAGCGCCAGCCGTGGAACGGGCAGCGGATCGACTCGCCCTCGACATGCTCGCCATCGCGGACGATGTAGGACGTGCTGTTCTTGGCCAGGTGCGCGCCCATGTGCGGGCAATAGGCATCGACCACGTAAGGCTTGCCGCTCTCGCCCCGGTAGATCACCAGATCCTTGCCGAAATAGCGGATCGGCGCCGGGGTGCGCGTGGCATCGGCGGCAGTTCCGATCATGAACCAGCCGCGCGGAAAGTCGAATTCACCCAGGCCATACTCTTTCGAGGTTGCCATCTGCATCACTCCTTTTGATCACCGCGCCGTTCTGCCCTGGTGGCGACAGCGCATTCGTGATCCCCGAAAACCGAATCGCGAGCGATTTGCGGACCGATCGCGATCATCTCCCACGCCCTCAGCATGGCACGCCCAAGAGCATTGGGCAAGCCCAAGCAGGCCGAACTTTGCGTTGCTGCATCCACAATGCGTTACGCAAAAATAGCAATATACCGCGCTTCCTCTATCAGGTGCGTTCATATTTTGGTTTGCAGTTTGCATGAGGCCGTGGCAACAACCCGGTCTGCGAGAGGCCGCAAGACGCTTCGCGCCACTGGAGAGAAGCATGACCGATCTTGACCGCAAAGTCGTCCTGATAACCGGAGCCGGACAGGGCATCGGACAGGGCGTTGCGCTGGCAATGGCCGGTGCCGGGGCCTCTGTCGTCGTCACCGGGCGCACGCTCGCCAAGGTCGAGGCAACGGCGCGGATGGTCGAGGAACGCGGCGGCAAGGCGCTGGCCGTCGCCTGCGACGTGAAGTCCGCTGCCGACCTCGCCGCGACGGTGGAGCGTACCGTCGCCACATTCGGCGGGCTCGATATTCTCGTCAACAACGCGCAGGAAGTGCCGCTGGGCAAGCTTGAGGACGTGACCGACGAGGCATTCCTCGCCGGGTTCGAAAGCGGCCCGCTGGCCACGCATCGCCTGATGAAGCTCGCCCGCCCGCACCTCGTCGCGCGCGGTGGCGGCACCATCTTCAACTTCTGCTCGTCGGCGGGCATCCGCTGGGACATGACCGGTTATGGCTGCTACGCCGCGGTCAAGCAGGCGATCCGCTCGTTGACCCGCGCCGCGGCGGCCGAATGGGGCGGCGAGAACATCCGCGTGCTGACCATCGCACCGCACGCGGAATCGCCCGGCCTGAAGTGGTGGATCGAGAACAATCCCGAAGAAGCGCAAGCGTTCTTCCGCACGATCCCGCTCGGCCGGGTTGGCAGTCTCGAAGGCGACATCGGCCGTGCGCTCGTGGCGCTCGCCGGGCAGGACCTCGCCTACCTCACCGGCGCGACGATCCCGCTCGACGGCGGA
>JBEQCK010000156.1:0-8525 GCA_041639335.1 Novosphingobium sp. | reverse complement strand
TGCCGAAGCGCTGACGCTTTGCCTGTTTGACGGCGACGCCGAACAGCGCGCGGCGATGACGCGCATGGGCGAGAACTGGACGACCGAACTGCCCGGTGCGTTATCCGGCACCCGCTATGGCTACCGCGCTGCGGGAAATTGGAATCCGGCGGCGGGACTATGGTTCGATCCGGCCAAGCTACTGGTCGATCCGTACGCCATCGAGCTCGACCGCCCGTTCACCTACGATGCCGGTTTGTCGGCTTACGGCGTGGATACGGCGGCGATGGTGCCGAAAGCGGTGGTTGGCATTCACGAGCCTGTCGCCCCCGCCCCGCCGCTGTTCCGGCACGGGGGCCTGATCTACGAACTCAACGTGCGCGGCTTTACCAAGTTGCACCCCGATGTGCCCGAGGCCCTGCGCGGCACCGTCGCCGCGCTCGCCCATCCTGCGGTGATCGCGCACCTCAAGCGCCTCCACGTGTCCGCCGTAGAGCTTATGCCGGTCGTTGCCTGGATCGACGAGCGCCACCTTCCGCCGCTCGGCCTGAGCAACGCTTGGGGCTATAACCCGGTGGCGATGATGGCGCTGGACCCGCGCCTGTGCCCCGGCGGCGTTGCCGAGTTGCGCGATACCGTGGCAGCACTGCGCGCCGAAGGGATCGGCGTAATCCTCGACATCGTGCTCAATCACAGCGGCGAGTCCGATGTGCTGGGCCCGGTGATCTCACTGCGCGGACTGGACGACGCGGCCTATGCCAAGGCGCCTGACGGCAGCCTGATCAACGACACCGGCTGCGGCAACACGCTCGACTTCGGCAATCCCGCCGTGCGGCAACTGGCGCTCGATACCCTGCGGCACTTCGTCCGCCACTGCGGCGTCGATGGCTTCCGCTTCGACCTCGCCCCGATCCTTGCACGCAGCCCAGGCTTTGCGGGTGACGCACCCATCTTTGCCGAGATTGCGGCCGATCCCTTGCTGGCTGATCGCGTGATGATCGCCGAGCCGTGGGACATCGGGCCGGGCGGGTATCAGCTGGGGAATTTCCCGCCCGGCTGGCTCGAATGGAACGACAGGTATCGCGATGACGTGCGGCGGTTCTGGAAGGGCGAGGCTGGCGTTGACGTGCTGGCCACGCGGATCGCGGGCTCGGCCGACCTTTTCGGGAAGGACTGCCGCTCGGTGAACTTCCTTGCCGCGCACGATGGCTTCACGCTGGCTGACACGCTCGCCTACGAGTACCGCCACAATTGGGCCAACGGCGAGGACAATCGCGACGGCCACGGCGAGAACTTCAGCTGGAACAACGGCGCCGAGGGCGAAACTCAGGACCCGGCAGTCCTTACCCGGCGCGCTGCCTTTGCCCGCGCCCTGCTCGGCACGCTGTTCATATCGACCGGCACGATCATGCTGACCGCCGGGGACGAGTTCGGCCGCAGCCAGCAGGGCAACAACAACGCCTATGCGCAGGACAATTCGGTCACCTGGATCGACTGGGAAAACCGTGACAAGGATCTGGAGGCCTACACCTTCGGGCTGGCAGCGTGGCGCGCGGCGCGGGTGGCGGAGTTCCCGGGCTTTGCGCAGGACGGCCAATGGCGACGGCTGGACGGCGCCCCCATGCATCCGGGCGACTGGGAATGGCCCCGGACGCCCGGATTTTCATGGGACGGCCCCGGCTACGCTTTCAGGATTGACCGGAACGGGCCGATAGCGGGCCCCGCCTGACGTCAGGCTCCGAGGCGGCGCAGGGCGCGATCGGGCTGGAAGGCCCCGAGCGGGACGCGGCTGTCGAAGGAGAGGGGCTTTGGTAGAAGCTGGTTCAACAGCAACCTGCCAAAGGTCCACTCGCCCAGCGCTGATTCCGCGTTGAGATGCCCGGCTTCCCCGGCGTCGACAAAGTGGCTACCCCAAGCGCGCGCAAGATGCCGGGCCTGCCTGATGCCCATGTAGGGATCGTTACGGCTGGCGACGAGGATCGACGGGAATGGCAATTCTCCCTGCGGGAACGGCGCAAAGCGGGTCAGGCGACGATCGATCGGGCGCACTTCGACATCGGGCGGGGCAACGAGCAATGCGCCGAGGACCTTGCCGTCCGCGGGCTTTTCGAACTCTGCCCACCACGCCACCGCCAGGCAGCCGAGGCTATGCGCGACGAGCACGACCGGGCGATCCGCCTTGTGCACGGCGAGGTTGATCTTGTTGACCCAGGTATTGCGATGCGGATCATCCCAGAGGCCCAGGTCGATGCGCTCGCAATCGGGCAGGTCCTGCTCCCACTGCGATTGCCAATGGCCGGGGCCGCTGTTGCCGAGGCCGGGAACGGTAAGGACAAGCGGGTCCTGCCCCGCGAACGAGCGTTGATGAGTCATGTGCTGTCTCCGAAAAGGAAGGCCGGTCGACTCGGATTACGTCCCGACGTTCAGCAGAGATAACTCAACTAATTCGATAGACAAGTTCGCTGCGCCAGATTGCCAGGCGTTTGCGTCAGGCCGATTGCGCGCCCGTCCAGCTTTGCCCGCGGCGGAAGGCGGTGGTGGTCTGCCCGGTCCGGGCCTTGAAGAAGCGGGCGAAGTAGGCAGGGTCGGCAAAGCCCAGGGCGTAGGCGATCTGCGCCGCACTAGCCCCGGAGCACGCGAGATTGCGCCGGGCTTCGAGGATCAGGCGATCGTGCACGATCTCCGCAGGCGGCTTTCCAACCAGCGCGCGCGTGGCGCGGGTCAAAGTCGACGGCGTCGTGCCCAACCGGGCCGCGTACACCGCAACCGGCAGGTGCTCGCGATAGTGCTGCTCGACCAGCGCCCGGAAGCGGGCGACGAGAGGTTCGCGCCCATCGGCAGGCTTGTCGCGGTTGCCTGAGCCAGCTTCGATGGCTGTCGCAAGGACAAGTGCAACTTGCGCCAGCAGCGCAGGGCCGACCTGATCCTCCTGCCCGAGCCGCTGGCCGAGATCGCCGAGCAACCAGGCGAGGCGCTGGAGTGTTTGCGGGTGGGCTGCGAGCGATACGGCCGAGGCACTGCCGCCCAGGGCTTCCATGCTGCCGAGCAAGCCCTTGAGCCGCGGGTCGTTGGCGAGGTCTGCAGCGAAGGACAGCACCCAGCCCTCGGCACCGGAATCAAAGCGGAAGGCGTGGACGCAGGCGGGCGGGACGATGACCAGAACCGGGGCCACGAGGCTCTGGACGGAACACTCCCCATGCAATTCACTGCCGCCATTTTCGACCACCAGCAGTTGCAGCATGTGGGGATGCGCGTGCGGCTCGATGGTCCAATCGTGCAAGGTGGCTCGATCACGGATGCGTTCGAGATGGACGAACTCGGGGGGCAGGGAGATCCCTTCCTCACCGTAAAGCGTATAGCGACTGAAGCCTTGCCCGAGCATGTGCTGCAATCTCGCAGCATGCGCGAAAAGTGCAAGGTTTTGCGTGTACGGTGCGTCGCGCGCAAAGCACGCTGAGTGCAGGATCAACCGGGAGAGGAGACCTGTCATGGCTACCGTCATCGAGCGGCCCACGTTCCGCTTTGACCCATATTCCCCGGCAAACGATGCCGATCCCTTTCCGGCCTACAAGACGCTGCGCGACGAATATCCCTGCTTCTGGTCCGAAGAGGCCGGCAAGTGGGTGCTGTCACGCTATTCCGACGTGCTCAACGCCCTGCAGGACTGGCGGACCTATTCCTCGGCGCAGGGCAACCTCGTCGACGAGTTTCCGGGCCGCGCCGGGTCGACGCTCGGCTCCAGCGATCCGCCGCGCCATGACCGGTTGCGGGCGCTGATCCAGTCGGCCGTCACCAAGCGGGCGCTGGAGCACATCGTCGAACCTGCGAGGGCAGCGGCGCGCGCACATCTGGCCGCTCTTGCTGACAAGCCGGTGTTCGACCTTGTCGGAGACTATACTTCGAAGCTGACGGTGGACCTGCTGTTCTACCTGTTCGCCCTGCCCGAGGAGAACGCGGACCTCGTGCGGCACAATGCCGTGCTGATGGTGCAGACCAATCCGGTGACACGCAAGAAAGGGCCTGAGCACCTCGCCGCGTTCCACTGGATGGCGGACTATGCTGAAAAGCTGGTGGCAGCGCGCAAGGCCGATCCCGGCGAGGACCTGCTGTCGAACTTCATCACCGCCGAGATCGACGGCGAGAAGTTGCTCGACAAGGAAGTGCAGCTGACCGTGACCACGCTGATCATGGCCGGGATCGAGAGCCTTTCAGGCTTCATGGCCATGTTCGGGCTGAACCTCGCTGATTACCCGGAGGCGCGGCGGGCTCTGGTTGCCGATCCTTCGCTGATTCCCGACGCGATCGAGGAATCGCTGCGTTTCAACACTTCGGCACAGCGGTTCAAGCGGACGCTGACGCGGGACGTTGAATTGCATGGGCAGGTCATGAAGGCGGGCGACGCGGTGATTCTCGCCTATGGCTCGGCCAATCGCGACGAGCGGATGTTCGACAATCCCGATGTCTACGACATCACGCGAAAGACAAAGCGCCATCTCGGCTTCGGCGGCGGCGTCCACGCCTGCCTCGGCTCGATGATCGGGCGGCTGGCGACGCAGATTGCCTATGAGGAGTTGTTGAAGGTCGTGCCCGAGTTCACCCGGGTCGACGCTGCGCTGGACTGGGTTTCGTCCTCGAACTTCCGCAGTCCGAAAGCGCTGCGCCTGGCAAGGTCAAACTGAGTTAGCGAAGTGGCTCAGCAGGTGGCGGGTCATGCACGACTCGTCGCAAGGCTGGGCCACGCCCCTTGCAGGTGTGACGCGCTGCATACAATTTGAGGCCCAATGGACGATAACCGGGGTCTCGCATAATGGTTCCTGATCGGCGCCAATTTTTGGGCGCCATGGTTGCAACGCTGGGCAGCATGGCCGTTTCGGGCCAGCCGGCGATGGCTGTAACACCTCTCAAAGTGCCGGAAGTCTCGCCGTTCGCGCGGCCGACGCCTCCCTTGCTGGTGCAACGCGCGATCGCCGCGCTGGATGCGCATGGTGCGAATATCCGCCATCGCGATCTCGTCGGGCTGGTCGATTTCGGCAAGGCCTCGCGCGAGGCGCGCTTCCATCTGGTCGATGTCGCGGGCGGCAAGCTCGTCTCCTCGCACCTCGTTTCGCACGGCAGCGGATCTGACCCGGCAAACAGCGGCTGGGTGCAGCGGTTTTCGAACGCCTATGGCTCCAACGCGTCGAGCCCGGGCGCCTTTCTCACCGGCGTAACCTACTACGGCAAGCATGGCCGTTCGCGCCGCCTGATCGGGCTGGAAGATGCCAACAGCGCCGCGCTCGAGCGCGGGATCGTGATCCACGCGGCGAGCTACGTGAGCGAGGACATGGCCGAGACGCAAGGGCGCATCGGTCGGAGCCAGGGCTGCTTCGCGTTCTCGAACAGCGATATCGGCGGCGTGCTGGAGCGGCTGGGCGAAGGCCGCCTGCTCTACGCCGTCAAGTAAACGTGGCTCGCGCAGCTTCGGCCAGCGCGCTGCCCTCGCCGACAAGATCAGGCCGTTCGCGCGCGGCGATAAGCCCGATGGTTCGCCGGAAATCGTAGTCTGCCAGCGGCACCGCCACGACTCCGTCACGCGCCAGCGATTGCGGCGCGGTTGTAACGCCCATGCCCGCCCGCACCATCTCGATGCAGCGATCGTCGTTGGACGAGCGCAGGAAAAACGGCGGACGCACGCCGCGCTGGGTGAACCAGCGACTGGTCTCGCCGAGGATTTCGCATGAGCGGCGCGCGATCATGGTTTCGGCGGCGACGTCGCTGGCATCGAGCAAGGCCGCACCGGCCAGAGGGTGACCTTCGGGAATGAGCAGGCGGTAACCCTCCTCCATCAGCGCCACCGAGGGCCGATCGGCATCTTCGGGGCGCATCAGCGTCAGGACAGCATCCACCTGCCCCTCCCCCAGCTTGCGCCTGAGTTCAGCGTCGGTGCCTTCCGAAAGCACGAGCGGCTGCGGACCAGTGAAGCGGCGCGCCAGACTGGAAAGCGTGATCGTTGCAATCGAGGGCAGGACGCCAAGGCGCAACGGGCTGAGCGGGAGCGGCGCTTCGGCAAAGGCGGCTTCGGCGGCGCGAAACTCCCGCTCGATCGCGCGGGCATGCGTCACGAGGCGCGTGCCAGCCTCGGTCAACCGCACTTGCCGCCGCTCGCGCAGGAAAAGCCGCGTGCCCGCCAGGCGTTCGAGCTCGGCGATGGCGGCGGACAGAGTCGGCTGCGAGATTGCCAGCCTCTCGGCGGCACGGGTGAAATTGCCGGTCTCGACAACGGCCAGGAACTGGCGGAGATGCGCGCGTTTCATCATAGGAAAAACCTATCGAAAACTACGATATAAATCAATTTTGAGCGATGGTTTGGCAATGGTATCCTGCGCCGCGACAAGTTTGCAGAGGATGCCCAAGATGCGCGCCACGCCCGATTTCGACTTCGGCCTGACCGAAAGCGCCCTGATGATCCGCGAGGCCGCGGGCCGCTTTGCCGACGAGCAGATCGCACCGCTCGCCGCCGAGATCGACCGCCACGACCGCTTCCCGCGCGAGCTGTGGGAGCCGATGGGCGCACTCGGCCTGCATGGCATCACGGTCGAGGAAGAGTTCGGCGGACTGGGCCTTGGCTATCTCGATCACGTCATTGCCGTCGAGGAAGTCAGCCGCGCCTCGGGTTCCGTCGGCCTGTCCTATGGCGCACACTCCAACCTTTGCGTCAACCAGATCCGCCGCTGGGGCAATGACGAGCAGAAGGCGAAGTACCTGCCCAAGCTGATCTCCGGTGAACACGTCGGCTCGCTGGCAATGTCGGAAGCAGGCGCAGGGTCGGACGTCGTTTCGATGAAGCTGCGCGCCGAACCCGTTGCCGGCGGCTTCCGCCTCAATGGCACCAAGTTCTGGATCACCAACGGCACTTATGCCGATACGCTGGTGGTCTATGCCAAGACCTCACCCGATGCAGGCAGCCGCGGCATCACCGCCTTCCTGATCGAGAAGGACATGGCGGGCTTCTCGATCGGGCAGAAGATCGACAAGATGGGCCTGCGCGGCTCCCCCACCTGCGAGCTGGTGTTCGACGATTGCTTCGTTCCCGAAGAGAACGTGATGGGCCCGCTCCACGGTGGTGTCGGCGTGCTGATGAGCGGGCTCGATTACGAGCGCGTGGTGCTGGCCGGCATGCAGATCGGCATCATGCAGGCCTGCCTCGACACGGTCATCCCCTATGTGCGCGAGCGCAAGCAGTTCGGCCAGCCGATCGGCACCTTCCAGCTGATGCAGGCCAAGGTCGCCGACATGTACGTCGCGATCCAGTCGGCACGCGCCTATGTCTATGCCGTGGCGAAGGCTTGCGACGCAGGGCAGACCACGCGCTTCGACGCGGCAGGGGCCATCCTGCTCGCCAGTGAAAACGCCTTCCGGGTTTCGGGCGAGGCCGTGCAGGCGCTGGGCGGCGCCGGCTATACCAAGGACTGGCCGGTAGAGCGTTACCTGCGCGATGCCAAGTTGCTGGACATCGGTGCCGGAACCAATGAAATCCGCAGGATGCTGATCGGCCGCGAACTTATCGGTGCGCGCTGATCGGCAGACAATAACGATCCTGCGGAGAGACTTATGCGCCTGAAAGCCCTCATTGCCTGTGCAGCCCTGCTCGGGCTCGCCAACCCCGCGCTCGCCCGGATGGAAAAGACGACCGTCCACAGCGCAGCGGTAGAAGGCAATCTCGAGGGCAACTCGGCCGAGCGCACGGTCTATGTCTTCCTGCCCGACAGCTACGACAAGTCGAAGACGCGGCGCTATCCGGTGCTGTACTTCCTCCACGGCTACAATTCGACCGCGGACCAGTATGTCGAGCGCAACGACTTTGATGCCGCGCTCAAGGCCTCGGGCACGGAAGCAATCATCGTCGTGCCCGACAGCATGACGAAGTGGGGCGGTTCGATGTATTCGAACTCTCCCACCGTCGGGAACTTCGAGGACTTCATCGCGCAAGACCTGGTGGCTTGGACCGACAAGCACTTCCGCACGATCCCTTCGCGCGAGGCGCGCGGCCTTTCAGGACATTCGATGGGCGGCTACGGCACGCTCAAGCTCGGCATGAAGCGTGCGGACGTGTTCGGCGCGCTCTATGCGATGAACCCCTGCTGCCAGATCCCGCGCCCGGCTTCCTCGGCTGACCCGAAGTACGAAGGCTGGTCGGTCGATCAGGCGCTGACGGCGGACTGGATGAGCCGAGGCAATTTCGCCGTGGCTGCGGCGTGGTCACCCAATCCGGCAAAGCCGCCGTTTTTCGCTGATCTCGGCACCAGCGAAGGCAAGGTGAACGATCTGGTCATCGCCAAGTGGGCGGCCAATTCGCCCGTGGCCATGGCCTCGCAGTATCTCCCGTCGCTGCGCCGCATGAGCGGCATCGCCATCGACACCGGCGATACCGACTTCGTCCGTGCTGACGATGAACTGATCCACGAAACCCTGACCAGGTTCGGCATTGCGCACGACTGGGAAATCTATGTGGGCGACCACGGCAACCGGGTGAAAGAGCGCTTCCGCACGCATGTGCTGCCGTTCTT
>JBEQCK010000155.1:0-8727 GCA_041639335.1 Novosphingobium sp. | reverse complement strand
TGCGATGGCAGGACCTAAACCTGCTGCGTCTACCAGTTCCGCCACGCCCGCATCCGGCGAAAAGCGAGCGGTGCCCCTATCGCAGTGGCTGGAAAAGGGCAAGCACCTTGGAATTTCGGTCCGGAACAGTGTATGACGGGGTGAGTTGGGGAAGAAAGCGCAAGCGTTCAAAGGAGCGGCACGATGGCCACGACCCCCGATTCACCCCAGCCCGACCGAATCGAACCCCAGTCCCCGCCCGAAAGCCCGCCGGTGACTGAACCGGACGGCGTGCCGCCGGTCATCCAGCCCGACGAGACGCCAGTGGTGGAGCCGGATCAGGTGCAGCCGAGCGCGCCGCAGGAAGTGCCAGCGGCGCCGGATTGAGTAGATAGGAGATCGTTTGAAAGCATCGTCATGCTGAACTTGTTTCAGCATCCATTTCTCGCCAACCGCGGACCGTGCAGCGGGAGAGATAGACCCTGAAACAAGTTCAGGGTGACGTCGCTGTTGGCCACTAAGTCAATGGATACGTTAGGTTGAAGGCGTCGTTATGGACAACCTGTATCACCATAAATTGCCTCTATCGCTCTAAGCCTCTCCAATTTGTCAGCTTCCCACACGACACGGACCTGACTGCCACAGATTGGCGCTCCGAACTTGTGAGAGGCGCTAGCTACCCCCGTATCAGCAGGAGAATTGTCGATACTAAGCCCCTGCGTCTGTAGATAATCTCTTAGCTCCAAAGCTGAGCTTCCGGCGGGAAATCGCGCTCCAAGACGCTGTTCAAGAAGTGTTTTGCCTTCCTCGTAATTTCCAGCGTCAATGCCTTGAAACAGGTCCGTATCCGGAAGTCCATAGTTTCCGCATGCCGACAGGAGCGAAAACAGCCCCCCACTTGGCCATGGCCGCAACATCGATAGCCAGCGGCCAATCGGGAACATGTCTGAAGCTCCAAAATCAGTCTTAAGTCATACGAGCAGCCGAGAGATTAGCGCAAATACGCCCACAGAAGTCTGCATCTCTTTCGTCGGCAAGGCGGCGCCATCCCCTGCACACTCCAGACAATAGGCCCTGATTCCGCCGCCTTCCATCAGGCGCAGCACGTCCGCCTGTATCCGCGCCATCAGGCCCTGTTGTTGCGCCGCCAGCGCGCCCGCGAGGTCGTGCGCGCGTGCCTCGGGGGCTTCGCCGGTTTCCATCTGGTGGAGGAGCTGGGCGAAGGGGCTGGGTTCGTCTTCGATGTATTCGGCGTGGAAGGTATCGACCTTGGCCTGGGTGGCGACCCACGCCACAGCGTCGTCGAGGCCGCCGAACTGGTCGACGAGGCCTAGCTGGCGCGCGGTGCCGCCGTCCCAGATCCGCCCCTGCGCGATTCTGTCGATGTCCGCCGATGACTTGCCGCGCGCCCTGGCGACGAGGCCGAGGAAGCGGCCGTAGGTCTGTTCGACCTGGCCTTGCAGCAGCGCTTCCACCTGCGGGCTGAGGCCGCCCAGCAAGTCTGGTTGGCCCGAGAGCGGGGTGGTACGGATCGAATCGGTGGTGACGCCATATTGCGGCAGCGTCTGTTCCAGCGTGGGCAAGACGGCGAAGACGCCGATCGAGCCGGTGATCGTGCTGGGTTCGGCAAAGATGCGCTGGGCGGGCGTGGAGACCCAGTACCCGCCGCTGGCGGCAAGGCTGCCCATCGAGACGGCGACCGGCAGGCCCTTGGCCTTCACGCGCTCAACCGCCGCGCGGATGCGTTCGGACGCCATGACCGAGCCACCCGGCGAATCGACGCGCAGCACGAGGCCGGCATAATCATCGCTCTGCGTCACGCCATCGATCAGCGCGGCGATACGATCCCCGCCTGCGGTGCCGGGGCCGGCATCGCCATCGACGATCTCGCCCGCAACAGTGACGACAGCGACCGCCTTGCCATGCTTGGGCGCGGGCTTGTCGGCCAGATAGACCGGGAGTTCGGTGGCCTTGAACCCGCCAAGCCCGGCATCGTCATCCCCGCCGACGATCTCGGCCACGCGCTGGCCGAAGGCCACGCTGTCGCCGATCTTGTCGACAAGGCCGGACTTCAGCGCGGCTTGGGCGGCGTCGTTGCCATTGTCGCGCACCCACTTTGCAGGGTCGGTGGTGGCAAGCGTCAGATCAGCCTTGGGGCGGGCCTTCTTCACCTCGTCCTGCCAGTTCTGCCACAGCGTGCCGTAAACCGCCTGCATCGCCTCGCGCGCTTCGGGCGACATCTGGCTGAGCATATAGGGTTCGACCGCGCTCTTGTAGGTTCCGACCTTGAAGATGTGGACGTTGGCTTTCAGCTTGTCGATCAGGCCCTTGTAGAACAGCATCGTGCCGCCGGGGCCGGTGATGGCTACGCCGCCCATCGGATCGACCCAGGCTTCGGACGAGTGCGCGGCAAGCTGCATCGCATCGTCGGTGTAGATCAGCGCGCGGACCAGCACAGGCTTCTTCGCCGCGCGGACCTTGTCCATCGCCGCACCGATCTGGCTGAGGTGGACGGCAGAGCCGCCGCCAAACGCTTCGAGATCGAGGACGACGGCCTTGATCCGCTTGTCGTCTGCCGCAGCGGCGATGGCGCGGGACACATCGCGCGCGACGTATTCAGGCTCGGGCGTCTGGCCTGAGAGCAACTGGGTGGGCGAAACCTCGCTTGCCTCTTCCACCACCCGGCCTTC
Source organism: Novosphingobium sp. (assembly GCA_041639335.1). GTDB lineage: Bacteria > Pseudomonadota > Alphaproteobacteria > Sphingomonadales > Sphingomonadaceae > Novosphingobium. The sequence continues at coordinate 6,058 of JBEQCK010000155.1, read as the reverse complement.
GAGGGGCAGGTAAAGCGCACCTTCGCGGACCATGCCGGGGGCAGGCCGCAACGTGAGAACGGTGTAAAGCCCTGCAAAGAACAGGAGCAAAAACAGAAGGACGAGACCGTCCTTGATGGCGACGAGGATCTTCCAGACTGATTTGGCAAAGCTCATGGCCACAAGACTATTGTGGACGGCGGTGCAAAGCCAGCGGGAAACGGCTTGAGAATGGTGGGCCTGCCCTCTAGGGAACTGGCTTTAATGCAAAGCTCACCCAAACCCCAAGCGGGCCGCTATCCAGCGGGCGGCCTCGCCTACCCGCACCGTGACCTGACCGGCATCGGCCAGCTTGCGCGCCACGAAATTCTCTACCTCCTCGACGAGGCGGAACAATGGGTGGAGCTGAACCGGCAGCCGAAGAAGAAGACCGATCTGCTGAACGGGTTGACGATCATCAACGCCTTCTTCGAAAACTCGACGCGCACGCTGTTGAGCTTCGAGATTGCAGGCAAGCGGTTGGGCGCCGACGTCGTCAACATGCACGCCGCCACCAGCAGCGTGAAGAAGGGTGAAACGCTGATCGACACGGCGATGACGCTGAACGCCATGCGCGCCGATGCCATCGTGATCCGCCACGCCAGTTCGGGCGCCGTGCGGCTGATTGCCGAGAAGGTCGATTGCCCAGTGCTCAATGCGGGCGACGGGCAGCATGAGCATCCGACGCAGGCGCTATTGGACGCACTCACGATGCGGCACGCGCTGGGGCTGCCGGTGGGTTCGGACCTCAACGGGCTGAAAGTGACGATCTGCGGCGATATCCTGCACAGCCGCGTCGCGCGCTCGAACATCCTGAGCCTGACCGCGCTGGGGGCGGACGTGCGGGTCTGCGCGCCGCCTGCGCTGATGCCGGCCGAGGTCGAGGCGATGGGCGTGACGCCGTTCTTCGATTTCGACGCAGCGCTGAAGGGCGCGAATATCGTGATGATGCTCCGCCTGCAGCAGGAGCGCATGTCGGGGCAGTTCATCCCCTCCCCGCGCGAATACCGGCATCTTTATGGCCTGACGCCCGAACGGCTCGCAAAGGCCGAGCACGATGCCTTCGTGATGCACCCGGGGCCGATGAACCGGGGGATCGAGATCGATTCGACCGTGGCAGATCATCCCACCCGCAGCCTGATTACGCGGCAGGTGGAAATGGGCGTGGCGATCCGCATGGCCTGCCTTGAAGTGCTGACGCGAAGGACGCGCGGTGTTCCGGGCTGGGAAACCGAAGGAGCCGCAGCATGATCGCGCAGCCTCTGACGATCACCGGCGGAAAGCTAGTTCTGGGTGCGGGTGAACCGGTAGCCGGGGCCTTGCGCTGTGAGGGCGGGCGGATTGTCGCTCTGGGCGATGTGACGCCGCAGAATGGCGACGAGGTTTTCGACGCTGGCGGCAAGCTGATTGCGCCGGGCTTGGTCGATCTTGGCGTGTTCGCCATCGACAAGCCCGCGTTCCACTTCGGCGGGATCACCCGCGCCGCGTTGATGCCGGATCAGGGGCCGGTGCTGGACCACCCGGCGCGGGTGCGCTTTGCCGCGCAGTCGGGCAAGCCGGACATGTGGGTTCACCCGCTGGCCGCAGCGACGCGCGGGCTGGAGGGCACGGAACTCGCAGAACTGGCGCTGATGCGCGATGCCGGAGCCAAGGCGGTGGCCACCGGGCGCGGCTGGATTGCGGATTCGGGCGTGATGCTGCGGCTGCTGCGCTATTGCGCGATGCTCGGGCTGGTCGTGGTGACACATGCCGAGGACGCCGGGATCACCGGCAGCGCGGTGGCGACGGCGGGCGACGTGGCGACGCGGCTGGGCCTGCCGAGCGCGCCTGCCGAGGCCGAAGCTCTGGCCGTCGCTCGTGACATTGCGTTGGCAGAACTCTCGGGTGCGCACGTCCACTTCCGGCAGGTGACGACGGCGCGGGCGCTCGATCTGGTGCGCGCGGCCAAGGCACGCGGAGTGAAGGTGACGGCGGGCGTGACGCCTGCGCACTTCATCCTGTCTGACCTCGAACTCGTCGGCTTCCGCACCTTCTGCCGGATGTCGCCGCCGCTGCGGCAGGACGCAGACCGCAAGGCGGTGATCGCGGCGATTGGCGATGGCACGATCGACGTGATCTCCTCGGGCCACGATCCGCGCGGGCCGGAGGACAAGCGCCTGCCCTTCGCCGACGCCGAACCGGGCATGGCCGGGGCCGAGACGCTCCTGCCGCTGACGCTGACACTGGTCCGCGATGGCGTGATCACCATGGCGCGCGCGTTCGAACTGCTCTGCGCCAATCCGGCGCGGCTGCTGGGCGTGCAGGCCGGGCGGCTCGAAACCGGCATGGAAGCCGACATCGCCATCGTCGATCCCGCGCGTCCGTGGATCGTCAATTCCGACAAGATGGCAGCAGCGGCGGGCAATACCCCGTTCGATCGCAGGCCCGTGGAAGGCCGCGTGACCGCGCTGTTCAAGGGCGGCAAGCAGGTCAGCTGACACAGGAAGGGCGCGGAACCCTTTGGTCCCGCGCCCCCCGCCCGCTCTCACACGGTAACTTTTGAGACTTAGCGCTTGGCCATGCGCGTCTCGGCAGGGCGCTGCTGGCCGGGCATCGCTGCGCCAGTGCCGCGCATCACGAGGCACACCCCGCCGCGCGACCTGACCGATCCGCACATGCTGTTGGCCGAAGCCTGTCCGCCAAAGCCGGCAGCCTGCACGCGCCAGAACTGCTTGCCATTGACCGAGACCTTCGTGGTCACGTTGGTGAAGCCCTTCAGTTCGGGGTTGCGCGCGGTGTAATGGCGCCAGGCGCGGCGTGCGCCCTCCGGCGTTGCGAACGAGCCGAGCTGGACGAGATGGGTGCCTGCCTTTGCAGGGGTCGCCACAGGCCTTGCGGGCTTTGCGGCCACTGCTGGCTTGCGCGCCGGAGCGGCGGCGGGGCGAAAATAGGACTGCGCAGGAGCCGGTTGCGAGGCGGGCAGATCGATCAGGGCAAGCTGCGTCTGCTGCGATTGCGACGAGGAATCGGCAAGCGAAGGTGCTGCTGCCTCAGGCTCTGTCGCGGGCAGTTCCTTGACCGCAGCTTCCGCCAGCGCCGGAGCGGCGGCGGCGGCAACGGCTTCCGGTTCCGCGCGGGTGGCAGCTTCTGCAGCCAGCTGTTCCGTTGCCGGGAAGTTTGCCAGTGCCAGCGCCTGCGGCTGGCCGGTGTCACCCCGCAGCGGCACGCCGAGCAGACCGGCGACGCGATCGCGGGTGCGTTCGGAATAGCCCATCAGCGCCCACTGCTCCATGCGATTGCCAAGCTCGCTGGCAGGCACGTCCTGCGCGGCCATGGTGCGCGCTTCGCGCCACTGGCCGGACAGCGCGTAGGCGAGCGCGAGGTTCTGGCGGACCTTTGGCGTGTTCTCGCCACCGCGCAGGGCCTGGGCGAGAATCTGTGCACCCTGCTGCGGCTGGCCGGCGAGCGCCAGCGCGAGGCCGTAGTCCGAAGCGGCAAGGCTGTCGCGATAGGAGTTCAGGGTGTCGATTGCCTCGGCATGGCGACCGAGCGCAATATCGGCGAGCGCCAGGCTGAGCGCGGTGCGGCTCGAGTCTTCGCCAAGCTCCATCGACTCGTCATAGGCCTGACGCGCGGACTCAAAGCGACCGGCCTTGAGGTAGGCATTGCCGAGCAGCACGCGGTAGGCGGCGTTGCGCGGATCGGCCAGCACGGCCTTCTCGGCATTGTCGATCGCGGCCGTCGTGGTGCCCTTGGCCAGCGCGGTCTGGGCCGACGATGCGTACTTGTCGGGGTGAGCGCCGCCGCTGGCACAGCCGGTCAGGACGCCGGCGGCCAGCGCGGTGGACATCACCAGGCGGGCGGCGCGATTGGGTGCGAAGGCGGTGATCATGTCCATGGTCCCCTCAGGCGTCAGTTGCGCGTCACGGCGCGGCGGGCGAGGTCTTCAAGCCCGGGAAGTTCGGCGAGAAAGCGGTCGAGCGCCTCGGTCACCAGTTCCTGCGCGCTGCGATCTTCGAGCGTGCAGGCCAGGCGCAGGCGCATGTGGCGGTAGTTGTCGAGGCGCAGGGTGAAAGCGGCCTTGCGGCCTTCCTGCAGCGCGGACCGGACCGGCTTGCCACCCTTCACGCGGCTGCGCGCAATCTTGACCGACGCCGCCGACGCAAATTCGCCGGGCTGAACGGGCTTTGCGAAGGCGGCAACCTTCTCGGCCAGCGACTCGATCTGCTGGACGACGACCGGCTGCTCCATCTGGGCCGGAGCGGCGACTTCGGCGATGTCTTCGCCAAGGTCGTTCCAGCCCAGATCGTCCTGCGAGACGAACTGGCTCTGCTCTTCATAGCTGATGGCCAGTTGCGGGCGCATGGCCGGACGGGCAGCGCCCTTGCGGGCCAGCAGGCTGGGCGAAAGCGAGGCGAGAGGCTTGGAAGCGCTCATGGGCCGCGCCTCCTCAGGAACCGACGACGCGGCGACCGAAGCCACCCATCGGGCGCGGTGCGCCAGCCATTGGGATCGCGGCGGCCTGCTGCGGCACGGCAAAGACGGTGCGGCGGAAGTTCTTTTCGAGCCGCTCGGAAATGTAGGTCCACAAGGCAGCGACCTCTGCCGCCGACTTGCCGCCGGGATCGCATTCCATGACCGTGCGGCCATCGATCATCGAGGCGGCAAAATCGGTGCGGTGGTGCAGCGTGACCGGCGCCACCGTGCCGTGCTGCGAAAGCGCTACGGCGGCTTCCGAGGTGATGCGCGCCTTGGGCGTGGCGGCGTTGACCACGAAGATCAGCGGCTTGCCGGCGCGGTCGCAAAGGTCAACCGTGGCACCGACGGCGCGCAGATCGTGCGGGCTCGGGCGGGTCGGCACGACGATCAGTTCCGCGACCGAGATGACCGACTGGATCGCCATGGTGATGGCCGGCGGAGTATCGATGACAGCGAGCTTGAAGCCCTGCTGGCGCAGGATCACGAGGTCGGAAGCAAGGCGGGCGACAGTTGTCTGGGCAAAGGCCGGAAATTCGGCCTCGCGCTCGTTCCACCAGTCGGAGAGAGAGCCTTGCGGGTCGATGTCGATCAGCACGACGGGCCCTGCTCCAGCGCGCTGGGCCTGGACGGCGAGGTGACCGGACAGCGTGGTCTTGCCCGATCCGCCTTTCTGCGATGCCAATGCCAGTACGCGCAAAGCCAAACCCCCTGATAGTCGCACCTCGCAATGATGCAGGCGCACGCCACGTTCTCTTCGCGTCCGGATTCGCAGATCGGACTGAAATTTCGGTTAACGTCGGTTCCATTCCGGAGATGGCCGACTGCGGAGCTGGCATGAAGAACGTCGGGGCTTCCGCGCTTTTTGGGCCACAAACCGTCGCTAAGACTTCGCTAACGCCTCGTTGACTATACCGCCCGCGCAGCAAGCCGGGATCGCAACCGGCATAGACCCGAACGGGGCGGCTGCGGGTTGCAGGAACGATCGCGATGTGACTTTTTACTGGCATTTCACCGGGACGGACTTTGGCGACCATGAGAAATTTCGAGCGCATTTCCAGTCTGGCGATCACCGCTGCGGCGATGGCGCTTGCCGCCGCTCCGGCACTGGCCGACACCAAGGCGGGCGTCGAGGCATGGTCGCGCGGGGAGCATGAAGCGGCGGTCAAGGAATGGCTTGGCCCTGCTGCCAGGGGCGATGCCGATGCGCAGTTCAACATGGGGCAGGCCTACAAGCTGGGCAAAGGCGTGCCGCAGGACCTGAAGCGCGCCGAAGCCTGGTATCGCAAGGCCGCAGAACAGGGCCATATCAAGGCGTCCGACACGCTGGGGCTGTTGCTGTTCCAGGACAACCGCAAGGCCGAGGCCACGCCCTTCCTGCAGGCATCGGCCGAACGCGGTGAACCGCGCGCGATGTACATCCTGGGCATTGCGCACTTCAACGGCGATACGGTGGGCAAGGACTGGGTTCGCGCCTATGCGCTGACCAGTCGCGCCTCGTCGAGCGGTCTCGAACAGGCGACGCGGGCGCTGGCGATGATGGACAACATGATCCCGCTGGAACAGCGCCAGCTTGGCGTATAGA
>JBEQCK010000154.1:0-8747 GCA_041639335.1 Novosphingobium sp. | reverse complement strand
TGAGATCCCGCCACCCGATGCCTGCCCTGAATGCAGCGAGCCCGATTGCCTCGTCGCGTGTGGCCCGGGCGTGGAACGCATTGCCGATGAGGTCGCGGCGATCCTGCCCGAAGCCCGCGTCGCGCTAGTCACCTCCGACACGCTGACCAGCCCTGCCAAGGCCGCCGAGTTCGTGGAGATGGCAAGCAACAAGGCGATCGACGTGATTGTCGGCACCCAGCTCGTCACCAAGGGCTATCACTTTCCAGAGCTTACGCTGGTCGGTGTGATCGATGCCGACATGGGCCTCGAGGGCGGCGATCTTCGCGCGGCCGAACGCACTTATCAGCAGGTCGCGCAGGTCGCGGGCCGCGCCGGCCGTGGCGAAAAACCTGGCGAGGTCCTGATCCAGACCCGCCACCCCGAAGCCCCGGTTATCGAGGCCCTGGCCAGCGGAGACCGTGACGCATTCTACGCCGCCGAGGCCGAAGCCCGGCGTGATGCAGGAGCGCCGCCCTTCGGACGCTGGGCCGCGATCATCGTTTCCAGCGAGGACGAAGCCGAAGCGCGCGACGCTGCGCGCGGCATCGGAGGTTCTGCACCGCGCCTTGACGACGTGCTGATCCTTGGCCCCGCACCCGCGCCGCTCTCGTTGTTGCGAGGCCGCTATCGTTATCGCCTGCTGATAAACGCTCGCCGCTCCACCGAACTGCAGCGGGTTATCCGCGACTGGCTCGACCCGCTGCGCTTCCCGACGGGCGTCCGCGTCGCCGTTGATATCGATCCCTACAGCTTCGTCTGACCCTTAGGGGCAGGTTGAACCAAACCGCCGTTCGGCCATTCCGCAGGGATGACTGGCCCTGTCCTCGTTCCCATCCTCGGCGACCAGCTCTCGCCCGACATCTCCAGTCTTGCCGACCGCAAGCCCGAGGACACCGTGATCCTGATGATGGAAGTGGCCGAGGAGACCACTTACGTTCGCCACCACAAGGCCAAGATCGCACTGACCCTCTCGGCCATGCGACATTTCGCCGAAGAATTGCGCAGCGCTGGCTGGACGGTCGATTACGTCCGCCTTGATGACCCTGAAAACACCGGCAGCTTCAGCGGCGAAGTTGCCCGCGCCATAGCACGCCACGAGGCACGCGGCGTGCAGATTACCGAGCCAGGTGAATGGCGCGTGCGGCAAGCAATGGAGCAGTGGCGTACGGACCTCCCCGTTCGCGTTCGCATCCTTTCTGATACCCGCTTCATCTGCCCTCTCCCCGACTTTTTCGAATGGGCGGCAGGCCGCCGCGAACTACGCATGGAGTGGTTCTACCGCGAGATGCGCCGCAAGACTGGGCTGCTGATGGATGGCGACAAGCCGGTCGGTGGCCGCTGGAACTTCGATGCGGAGAATCGCGGTGGCCCCGAAGCTGGCCTCGAACCACCAGCGCTGCCGGAATTCAAGGCTGACGACACTACGCGCGACGTGCTCGAAATGGTTTCAACCTGCTTCGCAAGGCACTTCGGTTCGCTGGATAAATTCGCGTGGCCGGTAACCGGTGCCGAGGCCGAGCAGGCGCGCGACGCTTTTCTCAAGGACCGACTGCCATTGTTCGGCAAGTATCAGGACGCGATGGTGACGGGGCAGGACTTCCTGTTTCACGCCGCGCTCTCGCCTGCGATCAATATCGGCCTGCTCGACCCGCTGGACCTGTGCCAGCGCGCCGAAACGGAATGGCGCGAAGGCCGCGCACCGCTGGAAGCCGTCGAAGGCTTCATTCGCCAGATCATCGGCTGGCGCGAATACATACGCGGGATGTACTGGCTGGAAATGCCGGGACTCGCCGATGCCAACGGCCTTGATGCCCACCGTCCGCTCCCCGAATTCTACTGGACCGGCGACACGCCGATGCACTGTATCGCCGAGTGCGTTCGCACCACGCGGGACAATGCCTATGCCCATCACATCCAGCGGTTGATGGTGCTCGGCAATTTCGCGCTGCTTGCCGGCCTTGCCCCCCGCGAAGTTGCCGAATGGTATCTGATCGTCTTTGCCGATGCCTATGAATGGGTCGAACTGCCCAATGTGGCGGGCATGATCCTTCATGCCGACAAGGGCCGTCTGGCGTCGAAACCCTATGCCGCCAGCGGCGCCTACATCGATCGCATGAGCGACTATTGCGGCAAATGCACTTTCAACGTGAAGCAGAAGACCGGCCCCGATGCCTGCCCGTTCAATGCACTCTACTGGCACTTCCTCGCGCGGAATGAAAAGCGGCTATCCGGTTACCATCGGCTCGCCCAACCCTATGCCACATGGCGAAGGATGAGCGACGACCGGCGTCACGAATACATCGCCAGTGCCGAGGCTTTCCTGAACAGTCTTTTCCACCAGCGAGGAACTTAAGGCTGAAATCGATCCGGTGACGATTATGCTTGCCGATAATGCCAGAATGAAGGACTGCTCTTCCGAAGTGATTTGACAAAGGGTGGTTGATCCGGCGTGAATATTTCTGCGTTCAAGAAGTTCCTGCGGACCATCGCCGTAGGCACAAGCATCTTTGCAGCAGCAACTACTCCAGCCTCTGCAGAAAGCTGGTACAGACTAAACTCCCGCCATTTCGCGCTGCATAGCGCAGGCAGCGTCGAACTCGCCACGAAGTTGTCCAATGACCTTGAACGATTCGACTTTCTGGTCCGGCAGATGTTCGGCATACCGGATGATCCCAATGCCATGCCGCTGCCGATCTACCTGCTGCCCAACAAGGCTGCTGTCGGCGCAATGTACAAGGTCCCGGAGGTAGCGGGGTTCTTCTCGCATGACATCGAAGGCCGCTTCATCGTTTCGCATCGCGAAGTCGCCATGTCCGAACTCGAACTCGGTGCCCAGACTACCTTGTTCCATGAATACGCCCACTTCCTGATGTTCCGAAACTTCCGCTTCGCTTATCCGTCGTGGTACGTCGAAGGCTTTGCGGAGTATCTTTCCACCGTCGAATTCGACGGTCAGGGCCGCTTCGACCTTGGCCGCCCGGCTCGCCATAGAGCCTGGAGCCTTGCGCGGGACGACATGCCTCTGACCGATGTGCTGGCCGGCAAGCAGGGGCACAACTCGGATCTGTTCTACGGCAAGTCCTGGCTGCTGGTGCACTTTCTCAGTACGAGCCAGGAGCGCAAGGGCCAGCTCGGCAATTACCTCTCGCTCGTGGCAGGTGGAATGCCGCCCGACCAGGCAGGCACTGCGGCATTCGGCGACCTCAAGAAGCTGGATCGTGAGCTCGACAAGTACATGCGCGGCAGCATCAAGTTCTCACGTTCCGCCACGCCCTTGCCGCAACCGGCAGCTCCAGCCCTCGAACGCTTGTCGCCGGTCGACTCGGCCATTGTGCCGCTGCACATCATGCGCTTCATCGACAAGCGCGAGGAAGAGGCGCTTGGCGAACTGCGCCAGATTGCCATGGCGAATCCCCAGTCTGCCAATGCCGCTTACGAGGTGGCCAGAGCTGCACAGGCGCTGGCGAACAATACCGATGATACGGCTAAAGAGATCGCGTTGTGGAACGAGGCCGAGAAGTTCAACGAACTTGCGTTGAAGCTGCAGCCCGGGATGACGCGGGCCAACCTTCTGAAGGGCGAAATCGAGATGCACAGACTCGAGAACGTGTCCATCAGGGCTCCCGAACGGTGGACAGCGGCCAGAAGCTGGATCCGCAAGGCGAGCGACGCGTCACCTTACGATTCCTTCGCGTTCTGGACGCTGTTCCAGAGCTATAACGCCGAGACGGCGCAGATACCGGGCCAGGCGCGCTACGCCTTGCGGCGGGCGCTAGAACTGGCACCGGAGGCCAACAGCATACGCGCTGCCTTTGCCTGGGACCAGGCGAATCAGGGGCGATTCGATGACGCTATCGCCCACGCCCGCATCCTCGCCAACGATCCTCACGGCGGGCAGTACGGCAAATCGCTTCTCGCTCGGATAGAGCGTTGGAAGTCCACGGGCCAGTCGGAGAAACCCTGCACGGCCGATGATGACGCCTGCACAGGTGATTGAAACCTCGGCGCTGGCGAGCTGAAAGGTCCGTCAGCGCCGCGCCCACATGGGCGGCCTTATGCCGCCCTCACGAATGACGCGCATGAGCAGGAGCAAGCCCGCGCTGGTCGCCACCAACATCGCGATCACGCTTGCCTCCAGGCCGAAACCGCCGCCGGTCAGCCAGTCAGGCCCGTTGCGGCTTGTTACCAGCAGGCCATTCGGCGCATCGCCGCCAGATACCGGCACGCTGAACACCCAGCCTTGGGTGAAATTCCACGCTGCATGAATGCCGATCGGAAACCACAGCCGTCGCTTCCAGAGGTATGCCGCGCCCAGCAGTATGCCGGCTTCCATCGCGATGGCGAAAGCGGCAAACAGCGTCGCCCCGTCGTTGGCTAGGTGCGCTGCACCAAACAGCGCCGAGGTGACAACCAGCGCTGCCCAGGTGCCAAGCATTGCCTCGACGTGCCGCAGCAGTATGCCCCGGAACAGAATCTCCTCGATCGTCCCCGAGGTGACCGCCATCGCCAGCATCGCCCACAGCGCGCCAATGCCATTCACGCCTTCCACGGAAAGTCCGCCCAGCAGCGCAACAATCCCCGTCATCAGTGTAAATAGTGCGCCGCCGATCAGAATTCCAAGCGGCAGATCCCTGGTCATGGTCGCCAGCGGAAGATCGTGTGCTAACCGCCGCTCGATCCAGCGAACGCAAGCGAGGTAAACCAATATTGCCAGAACAGCCACGCCAAGGCCGCCTAGGAAGTAGCCGGGCGTTCCGTGCGAAAACAAACCCTTCAGACCGACCGTCGCAGCAGACGCAGCCATGGCTACGGCAAGGAACTCGAGAATCATCAGCGTCAACGGGAAGGCAATGATCCTGCGCAAGATGCCCGGTCTTGCCGTCTGAAGATCGTCCATGCCTTACCCCCGGTTGGTTTCGCGCTCCTTGTCGAGCAATCGCTGCTTGATCTCAAGCCCATAGGCATAGCCGCCAAGCGAGCCGTCCGAACGGATTACGCGATGGCACGGGATCAGCACCGCCACGTTGTTGGCCCCGTTGGCCGATCCTGTCGCCCGTACCGCACCAGGCTTGCCGACTGCTGCGGCGATTTCGGCATATGAGCGCGTCTCTCCAGGCGGAATGGCCCGGAGTGCCTGCCACACCGCTTCCTGGAAAGCCGTACCCTTCACATCGAGCGGGATATGCGAATGGTCCCCCGGCGTCTCCACCGCCGCAATCACTTGCTCGAGCAGACCGGCGAATTCCTCGCCGCCCGGCTCCAGCGCAGCATTGGGAAAGCGCGCGCGCAAAGTCGCCGCGTCCTCGTTGAATGACAGCCGGCAAATGCCGCGTTCGGTCGCCGCGACCAGCATCGTGCCCAGCGAGGTCGGCACCACTGCCCAGCGGATCGTCACGTCTCGCCCGCCGTTTGCCCAAGCCGAAGCTGTCATGCCCAAGCGCTCCTCTGCCGCAGCGTAAAATCGCGAAGGTCCGGAAAACCCGGCGTCATAGATCGCATCGCTGACCTTGCCCGCCCCCGAAAGCGCTTCAGTCATACGCTCCTTCTGCAGCGCGCGCGCATAGGCCGCAGGTGAAAGCCCGGTCGCCTTGGCGAAAACCCGCTGAAAGTGCGTTGGCGAATAGCCGCAGCGCTCGGCGAGGTCGGCAAGCGCCAAAGGCTGACCCGCCGCCTTGATCGCCTCGATCGCCATCAACACCGCGCGTTCATCGCGCGAAACGTCATCGGGCGAACAGCGCAGACAGGCGCGCAAACCGGCCTCTCTCGCCGCAACCCCGTCGGTAAAGAACTGGACATTGTCACGACGTGGATGCCGGGCCGGACAGGATGGACGGCAATAGATGCCGGTGCTCAGTACGCCGGTGACGAAACGCCCGTCGAACGCGCGATCGCGCGCCAGCACGGCACGCCAGGCTTCATCGTCGGGAATGTCCGCATTTGCGCCCATGTCCTGTCGATAATGCGAAGAACGATCTCGGCAAGCCTGTGTCGCATCGTGCATCGCTTCGTCTCCTCGTTGTGGAGAGAATTTGGCCGGACGGCGCCACCAAAGCGTCCCGCACCTTGCGGTCAAAGCAAATCAGCGCAAAAAGCGCGTTCATGCGTGTCGCCAAACAGTTAATCGCCTTTCTGGTTGCCATACTGGCGCTTGGATCAGCACCGGTCGCTCTGGCCGACCCGGCCGACATCAGCGCGGCAAGCCGCTCCGTGGTTCGCGTGGTTATCATCGAAAGCGATGGGGACCGGGCCCGGTTGATTACCCATGGCACAGGATTTGCCGTAACCCCGAACCTGATCGTCACCAATGCCCACGTTGTCGAAGAGCTTCGCGGGGACGACACGCTCATCGCTGGCGTCGTCCCCGCCGAAGGCCGCAACGGCTATCCGGCGAAGCTGGTTGCCTATTCGCCCGGCAATGATCTTGCCCTGTTGCGCATCGAAGGTGGCGGCACCCTTACACCGATCACGCTCTTTCCCGGCGCGCCTACAGACGGTTCGGAGGTCTACGCCGTCGGCTATCCCGGCAACGTCGATCTGGCGCAGGGGCTGTCGATGGCCGATCTTGTCACGCCGCAGGAAGCGGTCAAGACCCGCGGCTATCTGTCGGGTGGCCGCTCTTCGCGCTCATTCGATACCCTTTTGCACACGGCCCCGCTCGGATCGGGCAACTCTGGCGGACCGCTGCTCGATTCGTGCGGACGCGTGATTGGAGTCAACTCGTTCGGCACGGTCAGCGACAACAGCACCGATTCGTCGTTCTATTTCGCCATCTCGATGCGCGAGCTTTCGGCCTTTCTGCTCCGCGCCAAGGTGGATGTGCACAGCAGCGGCCTGCCCTGTCGATCGATCGCCGATCTCGATCGCGCCGAAGCGCAACGCGCGGCGGGAGAGCAGGCGCGCATGGCTGCGGAACGCGAAGCACGCGCCCAAGCCAGCCAGCAGCAGTTCGAAACTGCGCGCCGCGAGGCCGAAATGGCGGTCCTTTCCGAGCGCGATAACGGCATGGCACTGGCCGCCCTGCTCCTTGTCGGAGCGCTTGGCGCTGGTGGCTGGGGCATGGTCCAGGCCTCCAGACGGCGCGGCAAGTTCCAGCGCAAATATGTCTTCGGTGCCGCGGCCTTGCTGGTGTCCGCCGTCGCCGTTTGGTTCCTGCGCCCGTCACTTGCGTCAATAGACAGTCGCGCACGGGAAAAGCTCGAACAACCACAAACGTCTTCCAGCGCATCGGCAGCAGTACTCGATCGTCCCGGCTCCGGACGCATGATCTGCGTGCTGGATCCCGAACGTAGCCGTGTCACTATTTCGGACATCACCGATGTTCCGATCGAATGGACCGAAAGCGGCTGCATGAACGGAAAGACGCAGTACGGCCTCGCCAACGATGGCTGGAGCCGAATCCTTGTCCCGAATGGCGAGGAGACGGTTTCGGTGAATTCGTATGATCCACAATCCCGGACCTACACGGTGGAGCGGTTTCTGGTGGGTCTGGATGCCATGACCGAGGCTCGCGCCGCACGCGCCAGGCTCAATGCCCCCGCATGCGGCGCGGGCGAAGAAGCTGCCCGCCAGTTCGGCCAGAACCAGCAGTCGATCAAGGCACTGCTGCCGCCTGAGCCCAACGAACGGATGCGCTACAACTGCCAGCCTGCGCCCTGATTGCCCCGCATCAGGAAAAACACGATCATACCTATGCACAAGAAGCCAAGTCGCATCTTGTCATATCGGCCTGACGTTGCTAGGCGCGCCCCGTCTGCAGGCCACCCGGTGTTCATCGCCGGGCAATGGTCTGCCTCGGCTTATCCTGGATGAAGGAACTTCGGCGCGTGGAGATTTCCAGCGGCATTACGGCCAGCCTGTCAGGGCGTTACGCCTCGGCACTGTTTGATCTGGCCAATGAACAGAGCTTCGTTTCGGCGGTCGAAAGCGATCTCGAGAAGCTTGATGCTGCACTGCGCGAATCAGCTGACCTCAAGGGCCTGATCAGCAACCCGCAGCTCGGCCGCGATGAAGCCGGTCGCGCGATGGATTCTGTTGCAGGCCTCCTCGGCCTTGGTGATCTTACAAAGAAGTTCCTTGGCGTGCTCGCTTCGAACCGCCGCCTCTCGGCCCTGCCCGACGTGATCCGCGCCTTCGGCCAGATCGCTGCCGCCCATCGTGGCGAAGTCAGCGCCGAAGTCGCCAGCGCTCACCCGCTCGATGATGCACAGGTCGCCGCCCTCACCGAAAAGCTGAAGGTCCGCACCGGCAAGTCGATCAAGCTCAAGACCAGTGTCGATCCCGACATCCTCGGTGGCCTCGTCGTCAAGATCGGCAGCCAGATGATCGACAGCTCGATCCGCACCCGTCTCAATTCTCTCGCCCAGGCGATGAAGGCCTAATCGGCCCGCATAAGGTTCCAGGAAGGACAGAACATGGAAATCCGCGCCGCTGAAATCTCGAAGGTCATCAAGGACCAGATCGCCAGCTTCGGCACCGACGCCCAGGTCTCGGAAGTCGGGTCGGTTCTCTCGGTGGGTGACGGTATCGCCCGCATTCACGGTCTCGACAAGGTCCAGGCCGGCGAGATGGTCGAATTCGCCAACGGCGTGAAGGGCATGGCCCTGAACCTCGAAGCCGACAACGTCGGCGTCGTGATCTTCGGCTCTGACTCCGAGATCAAGGAAGGCGATGTCGTCAAGCGCACCGGCACCATCGTCGACGTTCCCGTCGGCAAGGGCCTGCTCGGC
>JBEQCK010000153.1:0-8748 GCA_041639335.1 Novosphingobium sp. | reverse complement strand
GTAAAGGTGCATCGAAACTCTTTCCAATCGGTCTGCAATCGGGCAGGGGGAATGGGCGGCTAACAGGCGATGGCCGCGCTTTTGTCAAGCCGCGCTCCCTGACGGGAGCACCACCGGGTCGCCCTTATCGGCGCGCCATACAGAAAAGACCGATGAAGATACATCCCCTGATCACGACGACCGACGCTCTGGCCGACTTGTGCGAGCGTCTGGCAAAGGCCGATTTCATCACGGTCGACACCGAGTTCATGCGCGAGAACACCTATTGGCCGGAACTGTGCCTGGTGCAGATCGCCGATGACAAGGAAGCGGCGGCGATCGATCCGCTGGCGCCGGGCATCGACCTGTCCCCCCTGCTCGACCTGATGTGCGAGAACGAAGACGTGCTCAAGGTCTTCCACGCGGGCGGGCAGGATGTGGAGATCATCTACAACCTCACCGGCAAGACACCTCACCCCATTTTCGATACGCAGATCGCGATGATGGCGGTCAGCCAGTCGGAGCAGATCGGCTACTCCAACCTCGTCGAATCGTGGCTGGGTTTCTCGATCGACAAGGGCGCGCGCTTTACCGACTGGTCGCGCCGTCCCCTGACAGAGCGGCAGATCGAGTACGCCATCGGCGACGTCACCCACCTGTCGAAGATCTTCCCCAAGCTGCTCAAGCGCCTGATCAAGACGGGCCGTGGCGAATGGCTTGATATCGAGATGGAGAAGTTGGCCGATCCGGAGAACTACCGGACCGACATGGACACCGTCTGGCAGAAGATCCGTGCGCCCAGCCGCAATCCCGCCGTTCTGGGTCGCCTCAAGGCGTTGGCCGCCTGGCGCGAGCGTGAGGCGATGGACAAGAACATCCCGCGCGGGCGCATCATGCGCGATGAAACGCTGGCGGATATCGCCAGCCACCCGCCCAAGGAACAGCAAGACCTCGCCAAGGTGCGCGGGCTGTCGACAGGCTGGAAGGACAACGACATCGGCCGCCGCCTGATGCAAACGCTGGCGGACGCCAAGCCTCTCACTGATGCCGAAATGCCGCCCAAGGCACCGCGCGGTGCGCCGCTCGGCAAGGAAGGCGCGCTGGTCGCCGATCTGCTCAAGCTCCTGCTCAAGATCCGCAGCCGCGAAATCGACATCGCGGCGCGCCTGCTTGCGCGAACGGACGACCTCGAACTGCTGGCAGCGGGGCAGCGCAAGAACCTGCCCATTCTGGAAGGCTGGCGATTCGAACAGTTCGGCCGCGATGCGCTTGAACTGGTAGAGGGCAAGCTGGCATTCGCGGTGGTGAACGGCCGGCTCAAGATGGCGCATATCGACGATATCGGCGGCACATCGGAGCAGCCCGAAGTCGTCGTCCACGTGGACGAATAGGTCAAGATGAGCACATACCTGCCCACGCTCAAGCAGTTGCAGTACCTCGTGGCCTTGCACGAGCATGGGCATTTCGGGCGTGCGGCGGACTCGTGCTTCGTCTCGCAATCGACCCTGTCAGCCGGCCTGCGCGAACTGGAATCGCTGCTGGGCGTAGTGCTGGTCGAACGCACCCGCCGCGTGGTCCGCTTCACCCCGCTGGGCAATCAGGTGGTCGCCAAGGCGCATCGCCTTCTGCGCGAGGCCGAGGAGCTTTCCGAACTGGTGCAGAGCCACGGCGCCCCGCTGGCCGGCGAATTGCGGATGAGCGTGATCCCGACCATCGCGCCGTTCCTGCTCCCGCGCATCCTGCCGCGCCTGCGCAAGGAGCGCCCGCAGCTCAAGCTGTTCCTGCGCGAGGAGCCGAGTGCTGCTGCGATCGAATCGCTTCACCACGGCCGGGCCGACTGCGTGCTGCTCGCCCTTCCCTACGCCACCGGCGAGGTCGAAACCGAAGTCCTGTTCAAGGACGAACTGCTGGTCGCCTTCCCCAAGGACGATCCGCGCGATCCGCCTGCAACGATCACTGCAGACCTGATCGACGAGAACCGCCTGCTCCTGCTCGAAGACGGCCATTGCCTGAAAGAGCATGCCCTGGCAGCCTGCAACCGCCCCGAAATGCGTGCCAGCGCCACGATGATCGGCACATCGCTGCACACCTTGGTGCAGATGGTCGACAACGGCCTTGGCCTCACCATGTTGCCACAGATGGCGATCGACGCGGGCATCCTGCACGATACCCAGATCGTCGCCCGCCCGCTGAAAGCCGACCACGCCTGGCGCGACATTGCCTTGGTCTGGCGCCGCAACAGCCCCCGCGCAGAGGAGTTCAGGATGCTGGCGCAGGAGCTCCGGGCCGATTGATCGCCTAAACTGCCGCCAGCACGATACCCGCCAACGCGCAGACACTAAGCGTCGTGATGATGCCCATGCGCAGACGAAAGATCATCACCGCGCTTGCAAGCGCGATGACCAGCACTTTCCAATCAAGGGAAGCAAGCTCGGGCAGATCCAGCGTGATCGGCCCTGCGCTGATCGGCGTGAGGCGCGCAAACAGCACATGCAGGGCAAACCACAGCGTGAGGTTCGCAATCACGCCCACCACAGCCGCAGTGATCGCCGCCAGCCCGCCCTTCAAACGCGGCGCATTCTCCAGCCTGTCCAGCCACGGGCTGAACGCGAAAATCCACATGAAGCACGGCACGAATGTGACCCACGTAGTCAGCACGGCCCCCAGAAATCCGGCAAGGAAGGGACCGAACGGCTCTGGCGCGCGGAACGCGGCAAGATAGCCCACGAACTGGGTGACCATGATCAGCGGCCCCGGCGTTGTCTCGGCAAGGCCCAGCCCATCGGCCATTTCACCCGGCCGCAACCAGCCAAACCCGTCGACCGCCTGCTGCGCCATATAGGAAAGCACGGCATAGGCCCCGCCGAAGGTAACGACTGCCAGTTGAGAGAAGAACACGCCGATCTTCCACAGTACGTGGTCGGCACCCAGAGTTGTCAGCACCAGAGCCAGGGGCAGTACCCAGATCAGCCCGCCCACAACGATGGCGCGCATCGTTGCACCCCAAGGGCGCGGCCCGCTTATGCCGACAGTCGCGCTGGGCTTGATGCCCAGCATGTCCGGCCGCCGCGTCGCAATCATGATCCCGAACATCCCCGCTCCCAGAACAACCGCAGGGAACGGTACGGCGAATGCTGCCAGTCCGATAAAGGCCGCCAGCGCAATGATCTTCTTGGTCGGCGTGCCAAGCGCACGCCCGGCAATGCGCAGAAGCGCCTGCACGACAATCGCCAGGACGGCTGCCTTGATGCCGAGAAACAATGCGGAGAACCAGCCAAGACCCGCCGCGGCCGCATAGAACATCGACAGCGCGAGAATGACTGCTGCCCCCGGCAGGACGAAGAGCAGCCCCATGGCCAGCCCACCGCGATTGCCGTGCAGTTTCCAGCCGATCCATGTGGCCAGCTGCTGCGCTTCCGGGCCAGGCAGAAGATGGCAGAAATTCAGTGCGTGGAGGAACTGGTCCTCGCTCACCCAGCGGCGTTCGTCCACCAGTTCGCGATGCATCAGGGCGATCTGCCCGGCCGGACCGCCGAAACTGAGGCAGCCGATCCGCGCACCCACGCGCACCAGCTCGGAGAAATCGGGTTTATTCAACGAATCTGCACGTTCACTCATGATCAGCCCAACTACCTGCGGCCCGCAAAGCGGGCCGTACAGGCAACGCTTGGGCTTCTGCCATGGCAGAACGCCTGACCGGGAGGTTGCATCGCCCCGGACATCCAGTTGCGCTCATTTAACTGTCGTTATCCCGAACCGCAAGCGGCTCAATCCATGTGCTTTAGGCCGACGCGCAAGTAGTCCCAGCCCGTCACCACGGTCAGCACCGCCGCGCCCCACAAGGTGGTGAGGCCGACGGTATGCGGCACGTTCACCGTCAGGCTTCCTGCCGTGATGAGCCATTCCGGCAGGGCCTGCCCGAGGATCAATGCGCCGAGCGAGACCATCTGGAACGTCGTCTTCCATTTTGCGAGGCGGCTGACCGGCACCGAGACCCGCAGGCCCCCGAGAAACTCGCGCAAACCGGACACCGCAATCTCGCGCAGCAGGATCACCAGTCCGGCGATCACGTGCATGTCGCCAACGTAGGGCCCGCGCAGCACGCCTTGTGCCGTCAGCACAAGGATCACCGCCGCCACCATGATCTTGTCGGCAATGGGATCGAGGAACACGCCAAGCTTGCTTACAGCCCCTTGGGCGCGGGCAAGATAGCCGTCGAAATAGTCGGTGATCCCCATCAGGCAATAGACGCCGAATGCAAGACCATAGCCAAGGCGCCACTCAGGCCACCACAGCAAGGCCGCCAGCAAAGGCACGGTCACGATCCGGGACAGGGTGAGCAGGTTGGGCAACGTCAGCATCGACGACAGGCATAGCCTGCATTCGCGCCAAACGGAATCGCAACATTCACCGCTTAGGGCAGCCACCGCAAAACCTCTTGCCCGCGATCCTCACCGGGCTAAGGGTGCGCTCAAGAAGAGATGTCGGCAAAGGTTTCATGACAACATCGACGCATCTGGTGCGCACGCGCCGCTTCCTGCCGCTGTTCGTCACCCAGCTATTGGGGGCTTTCAACGACAATCTCTACAAGAACGCGATGGTCCTGTACGTGGTGTACAGCGTCTACAACTCGGAAGCAGCCGAAGCGCGCTTCTCGGCCATCGCTTCGGGCCTGTTCATCCTGCCGTTCTTTTTGCTGTCAGCACTCGCGGGTCAACTTGCCGACATGCGCGACAAGGCGAAGATCATCCGCATCGTCAAGGCCTGCGAGATCGCCATCATGCTTGTTGGCGGAACCGGCCTGGTACTCGCGTGGATGGGCGTCGAAGTTGAACAGATCGCCATTCCCCTGATGCTAGCTGCCCTGCTCGCGATGGGCGTGCACTCCACCTTCTTCGGCCCGATCAAGTACGCCATCCTGCCGCAGCATCTGCACGACGGCGAAGTGCTGGCGGGCACCGGACTGGTCGAAGCCGGCACCTATATCGCGATCCTTGCCGGCACGATTCTCGCCGGATGGATCCCCGTCGAAGTGGCGGCAGGCGGCGTAGTGGTGACCGCATTGATCGGCTACTTCTCCGGTCGGCAGGTCCCCCCTGCCCCGCCGATGATCGAGGCGCAGAGGATCGATTTCAACGTCTTCACGTCATCATGGCGGCTGATCCGCAACACGACGCGGCACCGCCAGGTCTTCATGGCGATCGTGGCGATCAGCTTCTTCTGGACCGTCGGCACGGTTCTGTTCATCCAGTTCCCGCCGCTTGCCAAGAACGTGCTTTCCGCCAGCAAGGAAGTCGCCAGCCTGTTCCTGGTGATGTTCTCGATCGGCATTGCCATCGGCTCGATGTCGATCAACGCACTGCTCAAAGGCACCGTGTCGGCGCGCTATTCGCCCGCGTCGGTGATCGTGATGGGCCTGTTCATCGCCGCCTTTCATCAGGTGTGCGATTATTGGCCCGCGCATCCCGGCATGCCGCTGATGGACGTGTCGACCTTCATCGCCCAACCCCTTGCCATCCCTCTGCTGCTATGCCTGCTCGGCATCGCGGTGGCGGGCGGGATGTTCGTCGTACCGCTCTACGCTTTCCTGACGACCGTGGTCGACAAGTCGGAGACAGCCCGCACGATCGCAGCCAACAACATCGTCAATTCAGGGGCCATGGTGGTAGGGTCGCTGCTCGCCGTGGGCCTAAGCGCAGCGGGGGTGGCCATTGTCGATCAGTTGCTGCTCGGCGCGGCGATGTGCGTGGTTTCGGCCTGGCTGGGCTATCTGCTGTACCGCGCGGAGCGGGCCGCCAAGGCAGGCTGATCAGGCGATAAACACCATGATTGCCAAGAAGCAGGCGCAATAGGCGATCAGGAAGTCGCGCAAATCCTGCATGGATATACGCCGCAGATTGACCGGCTCAGATCGTATATCTGCTTCGCGCAGCAGGGCCTCTGCCCGCTTCATCGCCGCAAGCACTTCCGGCTCATGACGCGGCAATTCGCGCAAGGCGTGGCGTGGCAGCTGGGCGCGGAACGGGTGGCGTGCGGTGCCATAGGCAATGCTGGGCGACATGGTCATGACCGAACCTTAACGCTTTATTCACCTTTAGGTATCCCGCCATCCGGCGCTTTTTGCAGTCGTGCCTGTTCGGGACAGTATGGCGCAAAAGGAAAGAGGCCGCCCCCTCGGGACGGCCTCCGGTGACCGGCCTACCGGTCAAAACTGGTTGGGCAACAGATCAGACGTCGTCGCCCAGGGCGCCCTTGACCTTGCCGGCTGCCTGCTGCGCCTCACCCTTGCGCTCTTGCGCGACGCCTTCGCCATGAAGGCGGGCATTGTCGGTCGCCTTGCCCGCTGCCTGCTTGGTGTTGCCAATGGCTTCATTGGCAAGGCCCTTGGCCCGATCGGTCAGTTCACCCATCTTGGATCTCCTTGAATTTTCAGCGACTCGTCATCGCTTCCACAGAGATCAATACGCGCCGAATCCGCCTCGGTTCCGGCTCAAACCGCCCCTGCCATGCGCAGTATAAGGTTCCATTCGTCCGGCCGCACCGAACCAACTGACAGTCGCGAAAGGCGGATCAAATCCATCTCCTGGAGTTCCGGCGTCGCCTTGATCTGTTTGAGAGTGACCGTCTGCGGCAGTTTCTCGACCGGCTTGACCTTGACCGCCGCCCACTTGCCTTCAGTGTCGGTGGGATCCGTCAGCCCGCCTTCGCTGATCACGATCACGCCCACCACTTCTATGCCAATGTTGGAATGATAGAAGAACGCGAGATCACCCGCCTGCATCGTGCGCAGGTTACGCGCAGCCAGGTGATTGCGCACGCCGTCCCATGTCCCCTCGCCCTCGGCGACGAGGTCATCCCACCCGTAGACGTCCGGTTCGGACTTCATCAGCCACAAGTTGCGGCCAGCGGTGTCGGTAATGTTGATTTTGGTCATGAAACCCCACGCGAATCCCGTTACAGGCGGTTTCCATAGCGACAATTTTCCGAACTGGAACACCATGCCCCTGCAAACCCTGCCGGTGATCTCGCTCGACAGCGAGCCCGCAACGCTTTCCCGTGACCTTGGCGAATCCTTCCAGAGCTTTGGTTTCGCCATGGTTCGTGACCATGGTATCGATGCCGACCTGATTGCCCGCGCCTGGGCGCTCACTGCCGAATTCTTTGCCCTGCCCGAGGACGAAAAGCGCAGTTACTTCATCGACGGACTCGGCGGCGCGCGCGGCTACACACCCTTCGGCACCGAAATCGCCAAAGGGGCCAAGCGCCACGACCTTAAGGAATTCTGGCACGTCGGCCGCGATCTGCCGGCCGACCATCCACTCGCTGCAATGTCGATGTTCCCAAACATCTGGCCGGCCCGCCCCGCAGGCTTCCGCGAGACTTTCGAAGCGCTCTACACCGAGTTCGACCGCGTCGGCGCGCGCATTCTCTCGCGCATCGCGGTGTGGCTGGGGCTTGACGAGCACTGGTTCGACCCGGCGATCGAGGACGGCAACTCGGTCATGCGCCTGCTGCACTACCCGCCGCTGCCGGCCGATGCTGAACCCGGTGCGATTCGCGCCGGCGCGCACGAGGATATCAACCTGATCACGCTGCTGCTGGGGGCCGAGGAAGCGGGTCTCGAACTGCTGACCAAGCAGGGCGAATGGATCGGCGTCTCACCACCCGAAGGCGTGCTGGTCGTCAATATCGGCGACATGCTGCAGCGCCTGACCAACCACGTTCTGCCCTCGACCACGCATCGCGTCCGCAACCCCGAAGGGGAGCGCGCCCGCCACAGTCGCTATTCGATGCCGTTCTTCCTGCACCTGCGCAGCGACTTCCCGTTCAAGACGCTCGAACGGTGCATCACGCCGGAGAACCCCGACCGCTACCCGGTTTCGATCACGGCCGACGACTACCTGCAAGAACGCCTGCGCGAGATCGGGCTGAAGAAGTGAAGGTGAGCGACATCGCGCTTCATCCCGGAGCGCGATGTCGCACCCTTACCCCGCAGGCCGCTCCACCGGGACGACGTTGTACTTCCTCACCTCGTCCTGACTAAGGCAATAGCGCGTCGAAGGGTTTTCCTTGGTCGCCACTGCCTGCTGCTTGTACATCACCTCGGTCAACAGCTTGCGGCTGATACCCATGCGGATCAGGAAATCGTTGTCCTCGCTGGCGAGAAGCGCGCTCGCCTGCTCGATCTCTCCGATCAGCCGCGTCGTCTCCTCGGTGCCTTCGTCGACCGATATCTCGATCACGTCGCGGTCGCCGGTGTGCGTGAACATGTGGACCATGAACATGCCCCCGGGCTCCACGAAGCGGCGGTCACCACCCATGAACACGAAATTGCAGGCCGAAAAGCAGGTCCACCCCGCAGGAATGCGGGTGACCATGCCGGGGTAGGAGCGAATCACCTTCCCCGCACGATTGCCTGCCGCAGCATCGCCCCCGCGCGATTTCAGCCAGACTTCCTCGATCCGCTCGTCCGCATCGATCGCTGCCTTCAGGCGTTCAGGCAGGCGCGCGTCGATGATGCCATCGGCGATCAGCACACGCTTGCCGCCCTTGTCGACCGGGGTCAGCGTCATGGCCTTGGCAAGGCCCCAGTCCGGCTTTTCAGGGCATGTCGGGTTCCTGGCGTCCATCGCGACGGGTTTTGCGGCCCCGGTGGCCAGCAGCAAGGCAAGAAGCGGGAAAACCAGCCGCATCAGGCCGCCAGCGAATAGCGTGCCGAGCCCGGCGCGCGACACATGCGCTTGTTCGCGGTGGTCTCCTCACCGTTGA
>JBEQCK010000152.1:0-8808 GCA_041639335.1 Novosphingobium sp. | reverse complement strand
ATTGGCAGAGCCGACCGGCTTGGTTTCGCCCGTCGCGGCAATGTCCACTGCCGGATAGAAGGGCCGGGGAAACTCCGCCACGCTGGCGCAAGCGGAGAGGAACAGGACCGGGAGCAATGCCCCCGATCCTGCCGTGACGAACCTGAGAAGGGTGGCCATCAGAAGTTGATCCGCACGCCCGCCGCATAGCGACGGCCGAAGCGTTCGTATTCGATGGTATAGATGTCGGTCGCAGGCGTCGGGGTGCCGGTGGCGGTCAGCAGGTTGCCCGGCTCGGAATAGCGGCGCCCCGGCTTGTTGAGCAGGTTCGAGGCATCGAAATAGACCTCGAAGTTCCGGGTGATCGCATAGCGTGCCGAGAAGTCCATCTCGTCGTCGGCTGCCCAATAGGTGTCGCCGGCATCGGTCAGGTCATCGGCATAGCCATCGAGCCAGGTGCTGCGGCGCTGGTACTGCAGGCGCAGCGACAGGCCGTACTTTTCGTAATAGGCGCCAAGGTTGTAGACCCAGTCGGACGTGCCGGGCAGGCGCACCTTGCGGGCGGGGACATCGCCCACCGCAGGCTTGGTCACCTCGCTGTCGTTGTAGGTGAGGTTGGCGCTCACGCCGAAGCCGCCCATGAAGTCGGGCAGGCCAAGGCTTTCGGTCCATGGTTCCAGCTGCAGCTGCGCCGCCACTTCGAAGCCGAAGATGCGCCCGTCACCGCCGTTGGTGATGCCGGTGAATGTGTATTGCGAACGATCGACGCCGCCGCTGTTGAGCACATCCGAATTGAAGGTGCGGCGCTGCGAATAGAGCACGTCCTCGACCTTCTTGTAGAAGACGCCGGCCATCAGATAACCCTGCGGACGCACGTACCATTCGAAATAGGCGTCCACGCCATAGGCGCGCTCGGGCTTCACGCCGGGATTGCCGCCGGAGATCGTCAGGTTGGCGTCGTTCACCGTCACGTTCGGACGGATCTGATCATAATCCGCACGCGCCGCGCCGCTGTTGAACGAGAGCCTGAGCTTCTTGTCCTCGGCCAAATCGTAATTCACGTGCAGGCTGGGGAAGGCGAGGGTCTGGCTTGCCTCGGCGGTGACGAGACCGGTGGTCCCGGCAATATTGGCCTCGGCAATGCCGCGGTTCTTCACATGCTCGACGCGAACCCCGCCGACGACCGAACCCCAGTCATAGCGCAGCGTGCCCATGGCGAAACCGGCGAAGACCTGCTCGCGCACGTCATAGATGTTCGCGGTATTGGGCGTGAAGGTGAAATTGGCCCGCGCTGCATCGGCGTACTGGCGCATCTTGTCGGTATCGAAATAGCGGAAGGTGTAACCCATCGGGATCGCGCCGAGGAACGCCTGATCCAGCGAGAACTGGTTGTAGTCGGTGGGGATGCCGATCTTGGCAAAGTCGCCCGCCGCCGTCAGCGAGATCTGGCTTTCGTCCACCACCTTGGTGCGCTGGTCGAACTGGAAACCCAGCTTGAACGTGGCGTCACCACCGAGGAAGCTGGTGTCCTTGGCCACGATCAGGCGACCGGTATAGGCCTTGGTCGTGTCCACCGCGTCAAGCAGGCGAAGCTCGGCCAGTGGCTTGGTGAAGCTGTCGATTGCGGTAACGGCAGTCCCGGCGGTGTAGCGCGTCGGGCTGGAAAGCTGCACCGTGGTGAACAACTGTGGCGTGTTGCGCAGCGGATTGGTGAAGTCATAGGCCACGGTCGGGCGGGCAGAGCGGGTGGAAGGGCTGTTCCAGCGCGCTTCGCCCACCACAGACCGGTCGTCCTTGGACTCGGTGTAGTTGCCCAGCCAGTTTACCTTCCAGCCTTCGCCGAACTCGTGCGTGCCTTCCAGCGTGTTGGTGAAGATCGACTGGCGGAACGCGCGCAGCGTCGAACGCTGGTTGATGTCGATGCCATAGACCGTTCCCTTGAGCGGCGTATTGCCGATGCAGACGTCGGCATAGCCGGTGGTGGTCGGCGTGGTGTTGATCGTGGTCGGGCAGGCGGCAGAGCTGTTCGAAAGGTCGCTCTGCCTGTCATCCATGTCGAAGATGTAGTTGTCGCGCGCTTCGTCGTCGGTGAAGATCGTGTAGACCGACCGCAGCGAAATCGTGTTTTCGCTATCGGGCTTCCAGTCCATGCGGCCAGAGACCGACCAGTTGCGGCGGCGCAGGCGATAGAGCTTGTTCTCGGTCTCGCGCGCCCAGAAGCGGGTGCCGTTTCCGGGGCGCTGGTCCTGCGAAACCCGCTCCCAGTCGATCTCGAAATTGTCGGTCACCATGTTGCGTTCGAAGAAGCTGCCCGAAAGCAGCACGCCGATCTCGCCGTCACCCGCCTTGAAACGATCGGAAACGACCAGCGAACCTTCGTACTCGCGGCGGTCGCCCAGCTCGGCATAACCGATCCCGGCCTTGCCCTGCACGTGCAGGCCGTCGAAGTCGAAGGCCGAGCGGGTGATGACGTTGACGTTGCCCGAAACCGTTTCGCCCGGCATGTCCGCAGTCACCGCCTTCGAAACGATGACCTGCTTGGCAATCGCCGAGGGGATCGAATCGAACCGCGCATCGCGGCCCTCGGGGCTGACCACGTTGATCCCGTCGAAGCTCAGCGTCGTCCAGTAGTTCGGCGCGCCGCGCAGCGAGATATAGCGCGCCTGGCCCTGATCGCGCTCGATGGCAACGCCCGGCAGGCGGCTGGTGGCCTGGGCGATGTTCTGGTCGGGCAGGCGGCCGACGCCATCGGACGACAGAACCGTTACCAGCGAATCCGACTTCTTCTGCACATCGAGCGCGGCGGCCTCGGATTCGGCAATCGGACGTTCGCCCGTCACCACGATCGGCGCCTCGGCGCTCTCTTCCGCGGCAAGGTCTTCGGCAAAGGCTGGCGTGGCAGCGAGCGCGGCAACCGAACCCAGCAGCATTGCACGAAGAAGGGTGCGGCTGCGTGCCGCGGAAAACACAGATGTCATGGTAAGCCCCCTGAATGACTTGGCTGGGGAGCCCCTAGGCACTGCGTTTGACGGTCACGCGACAGTTCGAAGGCAGAACGAAGAATGCGTTTCAAACAGCCGTAACAATTGCGGAAAATCGGGCGCGTGGTCCGGTCAAACGGGACACGCTGTCACGCAAAGGTCAGGCGGCAGGCATGCTGCAGTGCTGCACCAGCTCGCGCAGGTCGCGCGCCGCGCTGTCGCCGACAAGGTTCGGGTCGGGACAGTCGATCACGATCGTGCCGCCCTCGGCCCGTAGCCGCACCAGGCCCAGCACGCGCGCCGATCCCGCGCTCAGCCGCCGGCACAGCCGCGCCGCATGGCCCAGCGTCCGCGCCTCGAACAGCAGGTCCTGCGGGGCGAGGGCGCTCCACGGCACCTGGCCGGCACCGCCCTTGCCAAGGCTCGCGCGCAAGGCGCTGGCCAGCGCGGCGCGCCCGGCGTTGTCCACGCCCACCCAGCGCTTCTGCAGGCCCCACTCCGTCGGTAGTTCACGCCGAAGGTTCGGCTCGACCCGGCCCGCGGCCAGGCACAGCATCACCGCCGCCCGCCCGACGGCTGAATCTGCCAGCGGCGCAACTTCCCTGACCGCCGCCACCGTCCCCTCGACCAGCGCCGCATCGACGCCCATTGGCTCCACGAAGGCGCTTACTCCAGCCAGCAACGGGTCCTCGCGCTGCACCGCGTCGGGCAGCGATCCGAACAGCACGCCCTCGCGCAGGCCCCATGACGAGAACACGATGCCCTTCGGCTCCAGCTTCTGCAGCAGCACCGCCAGCAATGCCGCCGCGTCGGGAATGCTCGCCGCGCGGCTCGCCGAAACGCCATCGATCTGCTGCAGCGCCTGCCCCCGCCGCGCGAACCGCTTCGCCAGCTCCAGCGCCTTGGCGGCATCGAGCGCAAAGCCGTGCGTGTCATCAAGTGGCCAGCCCAGCTGCACCATCATTGCGCGGCCCAGCGCGCGCATCGATCCGCCGACCAGATAGAGCGTCGCCTCAGGCTCGGCCACCCAGTCCGCCCCGGCCAGCATCCGGCTGATCTCACGCACGAACACCCGGTCGCCCCGCGCGCGCAGCGGCGGCAGGCGCAGCGAGCCCAGCGGCAGGCTCACCCCATGGCTCGTCCCACCATCGGCGATGTCGACCAGTTCGAGACTGCCGCCGCCAAGGTCCCCGACGATCCCGGAGGCCCCCGGAAAGGCGCCAAGCACGCCAGTCGCACTGGTCTCGGCCTCCTCGACGCCCGAAAGCAGGCGCGGTTCAAAGCCGATCTCGCGAATGCGCGCCAGGAACTCCGGCCCATTTGTCGCATCGCGCGCTGCCGCCGTCGCCACCACGTCCACCCGCGGCACTTGCGCCAGATCGAGCAGCGCCTTGTAGCGCCGCAGCGCCGCCAGCACGCTGTCCACCGCCTTGTCGGAAAGCCGGCCCGTCTCGGCCACGTGCTTGCCGAGCTTGGCCGTCACCTTCTCGTTCAGCAGCGTCACCGGCGCACGCGGCGGCCCGCCATAGACCACCAGCCGCACGGTGTTGGAGCCGATGTCGATGATCGCGCGCGATTGCGCCCAATCGTAGATGGTGGGTTGAGCCTTCACTCAGCCACGGTTAGCCGCGCCGCGCCGCAACGCAAGCTTTGGAACCTTTCTTCCCTTGGAAAGCGCTGCACCGCGCCCGGAAAGCGACGGGTTGGTCATGAAATAGCCGTGGAGGTTGAACGAGGGGTCCCCCTTCTCGAACCGCTCGTACTCGCCGTCCGGCCCGAGTTCCCAGCTCTGCTCGGTATCCAGCAGGTTGGCGAGCATCACCTGGTCGAGGATCTGGTCATGCACCGTCGGGTTCTTCACCGGCACCAGCACTTCCACGCGCCGCCCCATGTTGCGGCTCATCCCGTCGGCCGAGGAGATGAACACCCGCGCCCGCTTGTTGGGCAGGTTGGCGCCATTGCCGAAGGCCCAGATGCGGCTGTGCTCAAGGAAGCGCCCGATGATCGACTTGACCTCGATCGTCTCCGACAGCCCTTCCACGCCGGGCTTCAGGCAGCAGATCCCGCGCACCACCAGCCGGATCTCCACACCCGCCATGCTGGCAAGATAGAGCCGGTCGATCAGGTCGGGATCGGTCAGCTGGTTGAGCTTGGCCCAGATCGTCGCCGGACGGCCCTTGCGCGCCAGCGTGACCTCGCGCTCGATGCATTCGTACAGCCGCTCGCGAAGGTTGATCGGACTGATCGCCAGCAGTTCGGTGTGCTTGGGCTCGACATAGCCGGTCACGAAGTTGAACAGCTGCCCGGCATCGCGTCCCATGCGCGGGTCGGCAGTGAAGAACGACAGGTCGGTATAGATGCGCGCGGTGACCGGGTGATAATTGCCCGTGCCGAAGTGACAGTAGGTCCGATACCCGCTGCCTCCGTTGCTCTGGGCCTCGCGCCGCACCACCATGCTCACCTTGGCGTGGGTCTTCCAGTCGACGAAGCCGTAGATCACCTGAACGCCCGCGCGTTCAAGCTGCGCGGCCCACATCAGGTTCTGCTCCTCGTCGAAGCGGGCCTTCAGTTCGACCACCGCCGTCACCGACTTGCCGGCCTCTGCCGCCGCGATCAGCGCTGCGATCACGGCCGACTGTTTCCCGGCGCGATAAAGCGTCTGCTTGATCGCCACCACGTCGGGGTCGGCCGCCGCCTGCCGCAGGAAGTCGATCACCACCTCGAAGCTTTCGTAAGGGTGGTGGATCACCAGATCCTTTTCGCGAATGGCAGAGAAGCAATCGCCGTCATGCTCGAGAATGCGTTCGGGATAGCGCGGGTTGTAGGGATCGAACTTCAGATCCTGCCGGTCCTCGTCAACCACGGCAGACAGCCCGCTGATCGCCAGCAGGCCCCGGCTCTTGATCACCAGCGCATGATCGAGCCGCAACTGCTCGCGCAGCAGCTTTTCGGCAGCGGCATCGAAGTTCTCCTGCAAGTGGAGCAGGATCACCTTGCCGCGCCGCCGCCGCTGGATCGCGGTGCGGAAATAGCGGACGAGGTCCTCGGCATCCTCCTCCACTTCGATGTCGCTGTCGCGCAGCACGCGGAACGTGCCGTGCCCGAGGATCTTGAAGCCGGGAAACAGCAGCGTCGCATGGCGCCGCACCAGTTCCTCGATCCCCATCCACGAAGCTCTGGTCCCCGGCAGGCGCACGAAGCGGGGCAGGGCAGGCGGGATCAGGATCATTTCCGTCACCGGCGCGCCGTCGGCGGTTCGCTGCAGCTGGAACAGGATTCCGGTGCCCTGGTTGGCGATGAACGGGAAGGGGTGCGCCGGATCGATCGCCTGTGGCGTCAGCACCGGGACGACGTGCTCCTCGAAATAGTCGCGCAGCCACTCGGCCTCGCCCTTGTTCAGGGCATCGTTGTCGATGATGCGAATGCCGGCATCGGCCAGTTCGTCCTTGAGATCGGCCAGCACGTCCTGCTGCGCGTCGATCAGGTTCTTTACTGCATCGAGCAGCGCGCCCAGCTGCTGCTGCGGGGTCTGCCCGTCGATCGAAAGCTCGTCGATCTGGCGGCGCACCTGCGCGGCGATCCCCGCCACGCGGACCATCATGAACTCGTCGAGGTTGTTGCCGCTGATCGAAAGGAAGCGCAGCCGCTCCAGCAGCGGATAGTCCGGGTTGACCGCCTCGGCCAGCACGCGCCGGTTGAAGGCCAGCCAGCTCAGCTCGCGATTGAAGAACCGCTCCTGCACGGGCGGCAAGCCTTCGATCTGTGTTGGAATTTCCCCTGCCGACATTACCAGAGCCATTGCGCATCTCGCGTTACAGTCCCGTGACAGTCATGTTCCGGATGATTGCTGTCAACCGATCGTCACGCAGATGTCGCTGATCTGACGCCGAATCTCCATCATCCTGCAACAGCACGAGCCTAGCAGGCCCTCGCCACACCGATGTGGTCTATGAGGGATAACACCATGCGTATCGTCGCCGTGCTGCTTGCCAGCACTTCGCTCATCGCTGCTCCTGCCTTTGCTGCGGAAGAAGTTGCGCCTGCCGTTGATGCCGCCTTGGCTGCGGACGCCGCCGATGCCGAGATCGTCGTCCTCGGCTCGGGCCAGACCCGCCAGGTGCAGGAACTCTCCACGCAAGAGCTGACCATCCTTGCCTCGGGCACCAGCCCGTTGAAAGCCATCGAAAAGCTGCCCTCGGTCAACTTCCAGTCGGCCGACGCTTTCGGCAACTATGAATGGTCGACCCGCGTCACCATCCGCGGCTTCAGCCAGAACCAGCTCGGCTTCAACCTCGATGGCATTCCGCTGGGCGACATGTCCTATGGCAACGCCAATGGCCTGCACATCAGCCGCGCGATCAGCCCCGAAAACATCGGCGTGACCCGGGTGAGCCAGGGTTCCGGCTCCATCGCAGCGCAGTCGACCAACAACCTTGGCGGCACGCTCGAATTCTTCTCGGTCGATCCCAAGGACGTGCTGGGTGCCGACGTTTCGGCGTCCTATGGTTCGGCTGAAACATACCGCGGTTTCGCCCGTGTCGCTCTGGGGACGGCAGACGGCGCGCGCGGCTATGCATCGGTCCAGTATCAGGATGGCAAGAAGTGGAAAGGCGATGGCAAGCAGCGCACTTTCATGGCCAACGCCAAGGCCGTGCTGCCGCTGGGCGAAACCGTCAATCTCGATGGCTACATCAGCTATTCCGACCGCGCCGAGCAGGACTATCAGGATCTCAGCCTCGAGATGATCGATCGTCTCGGCTATGACTGGGACAACTTCGGCCCCTCGCGCTATGCCGAAGCGATCAACATTGCCGACATTGCCGCCAATACCGGCTACAGCGGCGTGACGCCGACCAACCCCGCCGCAGGCACCACCTATCCGTCGCCGTTCGTCATCGCCGATGACGCCTATTACGACGCATCGGGCCTGCGCAAGGATACGCTCGCCGCGCTCGGCCTGACCATCCAGACCGGCGATACCGGCAAGTTCGCCATCAAGGGCTACTACCACGAGAACGACGGGCAGGGCACTTGGGGCACGCCCTATCTGGCCAGCCCCTCGGGCGTGCCGATGTCGATCCGTACGACCGAATACGATATCAAGCGCAAGGGCGTGTTTGCTTCGTGGACAGGCGAACTCGGCTTCAACAAGCTGCTGGTCGGCGGTTGGTACGAAAAGAACGACTTCATCCAGTCGCGCCGCTTCTATGGCTATGAAAGCCGCACCAATCCTGGCCGCGATCACCTTGATTTTCAGCGCAACCCGTTCTTCACGCAGTGGTCCATCGCGTTCGAGACCGACACGCTGCAATATTACGTTTCGGACGACATCGAACTCGGCGACCTGAAGGTGAACCTGGGCTGGAAGGGCTACTCGGTCGACACCAACGCCTTCGCGCTGGTCAACACCAACAGCCGCGCCACCGGTGATCTCAAGGTCGAAGACTGGTTCCAGCCGCATGTCGGCCTGAACTACAAGTTCGGCAACGGTCTCGAAGCCTTCGCCGGCTTCACGCAGGTGACGCGCGCCTATCAGGCTTCCACCACCAGCGGGCCGTTCTCGTCAACGCAGGCTGGCTTCGATGCGATCAAGAACACGATCAAGCCGGAAAGCTCGGACACCTACGAAGCGGGCTTGCGGTACAGCACCGGCGTGGTGAACGCCTCGCTCGCAGGCTACTATGTCGATTTCCGGGATCGCCTGCTCGTCATCCCCACCTCGCTCGGCATCGTCGGGGCCACCAATGCCCTGCAGAACGTCGGCTCGGTCCGCGCCCTCGGCATCGAAGCTGCGGTGGACGTGAAACTGCCCGGCGGCTTGGGCGCATTCGCCTCCTACAGCTACAAC
>JBEQCK010000151.1:0-8890 GCA_041639335.1 Novosphingobium sp. | reverse complement strand
TGCTCTTCCGATCTGGACTTGTCTCATGTCTGACATGATGCGATCGAGGCTGAGGCCCATCGGGAAGTAGCCGGCGTAGATCACCTTGTCGGCGCCGCGCGTGTTGGCGTAGTCGATGATTGCCTTGGGGTAGTGCTTGGGCGCAAAGGCGCTGGTCGAATAATAGAGGTTAGGCCACTTGAGCATGAGCTTGACCGCGAGCGCTTCCCACGGCTCGGCACCGTGGCGCATCACCACTTTCAGCTCGGGGAAGAACCAGCAGACCTCGTCAAGATGCTCGACCTTCTGCGTCTCCATCGGGATGCGCGGGCCGGGAATGCCGACGTTGAGCAGGATCGGCAGACCCAGTTCCTCGCACGCGGAGTAGATCGGCCACATGTACTTGTGGTTGATCGCCACCTGCGGGAGCGTGCCCGAAGGGAAACACGACACCGCCGAGAGGCCCACTTCGGCGTGGATGCGCTTGATCCGGCGGACTTCCTCGGTGCCGTTGTTGGGATTGATTGGCAGGTCGAAGAAGAAGCGGTCTGGGTAGAGTTCCTTGGCGCGATAGGACGTGTCGTTCTCGTTCCAGCCGACGAGGGCCTTCTCGACATTGTGCTTGTCCATCTGCGCCACGGTCCAGGCGAGGTAATCGTCCTGCTTGCCCGACTGCGGGATGTCCTTGAACATGTACTGCGCGGGCATCGCGAACTGGCCAAGTGTCTGCTGGTCCTTGATCAGAGCGCGGAACGGCGCGAACCATTCGGCGCGGTCCTCGGCATCGGGAATGCCGAGCATGCAGTCGATGATGCCGATGTCTGTTGGCATGGCCATGTCATTGTTCTCCGGAAAGCGTGGGCCACAATTTGCGCAGGGCGATCTTGTCGACCTTGCCCAGCGCGTTGCGCGGCAATGGGGTGGTGGTTACGGCAACCCGGGTGGGCGCCTTGTAGCGGGCGAGGTGGCTGGCGACCCATTCGATCACGCCTGCCTCGTCGATGTTCGGGGCGATGACGACCGCAACCAGACGTTCGCCCAAACGCTCGTCGGGCAGGCCGAAGGCGGCGCATTCGGTGAGGCCGGGGATCTGGCCGAGCACGCGTTCCACCTCGGCGCAGTAGATGTTCTCGCCGCCCGAGATGACCATGTCCTTCTTGCGGTCGACGATGAAGACGTAGTCGTCCTCGTCGACGATGCCGACATCGCCGGTGCGCAGCCAGCCATCGGCGGTGAGGACGGCAGCGGTGTCCTCGGGGCGGTTCCAGTAGCAAGACATGACCTGCGCGCCGCGCACGACGATCTCGCCGGTTTCGCCAGCGGGGAGTACTTCACCGTCAGGGCCTTCGATGCGCACGTCGACCATCGACAGCTTGCGTCCGGCAGCGGCGGGGCGGGCCATGAATTCGGGGCCGACCGCCTGCGCGATCGCGCCCGAGCATTCGGTCATACCATAGCCGGTGCCGATCTGCGCCTGCGGGCAAAGCGCGTGGACTTCCTCGACGAGGTTGACCGGCAGCGCCTGTCCGCCGCAGCCGATGTTGCGCAAGCTTGCGAGGCTGGTGCCGTCGATCCGGGCGCGGTGGAGGATGTCCCACAGCATTGTCGGCACCGCGCTGAACATGCTGATCTGTTCGGCGGCGATCAGGCGGGCGGCTTCCTCGGCATCCCAGCGGCGCATGATCACGACCTTGCCCCCGCCCAAGAACGGCGAGAGGAAGCCCGAGCCGAGGCCGGAGATGTGGAACAAGGGATAGACCAGCAGCGAGGCCTGCTGCGGCATCTGCGCGATCAGCGCCTCGGGCGTGGTGCCCATCTGCGCGGCCATGTTGCCGAGCACGACCATGCCGGACATCTGCGTGGACATCAGCCCGGTAATGACGTTGCGATGCGAAAGCACCGCGCCCTTGACCCGGCCGGTTGTGCCCGATGTGAACAGGATGGCGCAAGGATCGGTGGCCTTGGCCATACCGGCATCGTGGCCGGTATCAGCAGCGCGGCGCGCGATCTCGTCCGCATCGAACGGCTTGGTCAGGTCGAGAACGCGGCCCGTGAACCCGGCCTCGCGGATCGCGGCGGTGCGTTCGCTATCGGCCAGCACCACGGCGGGATCGACGTCCTCGAGCATGGCGAGGAGTTCGGGGCCCGAGCCACGGCTGTTGACCAGCACAGCAACGCCGCCTGCCTTCATCACGGCAAGGAAGGCGACGAGCCATTCGGCGCGGTTGCGCATGGCGATGGCGACGCGGTCTCCGCGCGCGATGTGAAGCAGGGGCATGAGCTGGTCGCGCCAGGCGAAGACCTTATCGTAGGACATGCGGCGTTCGGTGCCGGCGCTGTCGAAATCGACGACGCAGGTGCGGTCCCCGAAGTGCCGGGCAGATTCGATCAGCAGGTTGAGGTCCGGCGGCGCGGCGACGAACTGGCGCAGGCCGTCACGCTCGCCAATCTCGAACGGCGATCCGGGCCCGGTGACTCGGGCCAGCACGGCACCGGGAGAGGCGATCTCTTGCGGGCGAGTGCTATCGCGCAACATGTCGGACATCGCTCTCCCAAACCTCGTATCGCCTTGTCTATCTCCTATGTATCGCGTAATTTGCGTATTTCAAGCGTCTTTTATTTGCGCATATGCCTTTCATGACTAGCCATAAGCGCTGTCCCGCGCAGACTGACGGAATTGCGCGAGTCGCCTATCCGCCAATCGAGGCAAGCAACGCCACCAGTTGCGCCTGGCGGTGCACCCCGGTCTTGGCAAAGACCGAGCGCAACTGCACTTTCGCGGTGTTGTGGGCGATTCCCAGGCGCCGCGCCGCCTCGACCAGGCTCAGCCCCTCGCCCAGCACCGCCGCCAGTCGCGCCTCGGCCAGGGTCAGACCCAGCAGGTCGCGCAGCGCCTGCGGATCGGCACCCTTGTCGGCCCCAGCCTGCCGGTGCGGGCGGGCCAGGAACAGCGCCAGCGCCCCGGCCCCGCCGTGGATGGCGTTCAGTTCCACCGGCCGCGCCGTCACCACCAGATCGCCACGGCCCGGCCGCTCGATACGGAAGCGGGTAAGCCCACGCTCTCCGCCTTGTGCCAGAAGCTCGCCCACCAGCTTGTGCTGCGCCGCATCGGCAAGGACCAGTTCCTCGCCCCTCCGGTGCAAGCCTTCGTCCTCGGCCAGCAGCGCCTCGGCCAGGGCATTGCTGCTGACGATGCGCCGGTTGCGATCGAGCACCAGCAGCGCAAGGCCCAGCCCTTGTGCGGTTGCGTGGAACATGCCGTGCTCAGCCCCGGCAAACTGCAGCTTCTCGAACAGCGAAACCGCGATGCGCAAGTGCTGCGCCAGCGCCTGCAGCCGCGCCCGCTCCTGCCGCGTGAAATCGGGCAGTGAACTGTGCCGGCTGACGCGGAATCGGGCTTCATAGCGCCCCTCGTCGGGCCGCCCTCCCCGGCCCCCGGACGCATGGTTCCCGCCAAAGTGCAGGTCGATCCCCAGCACCTGATCAAACCCGCTGCTCGCCATGGCTTGGCGATAGGTGGCAAAGGCGCTGTCGGGCAATTGCGCCATGAACTCGGCGTAGGATGTCACCACCCCGTCGCTCAGGCCCTGGAACGGGTCTTCGGCAAACAGCGTCTCGGTATAGGCGGCATCGAACGCCGCATCCGATCCCGGCGTCAGGAACGTCGCGGGCTGGCGCTTGCCGGGGGCGGTGATGATCAGCGTGGCAAAGCTCGCCTCCATCCACCGCGCCAGCGCTTCCAGAAACCCGCGCCACGGCTCGGCCTCTCCCACCCCGGCATAGAGCCGGGCCAGAAGATCCGAAAAGCCGTCATCGATCGCGCCACCCATACGCGCAGCATAGGCGGCGCGCGCGCGGACTGACAGGGGTTATTCCGCCGCTTCCAGCTCTCCCGCTTCCGCCGCCTCGATCGCGCGGAAGTGCGGGATGACCTTCTCGCCGATGTTGCGGATCGTCTCCATGATCACGTCGTGCGGAATGCCGCCCATCTGGAAGATGAAAAGAATCTCGTCGGCCCCGGCATCCTTCAGCCGCTGGACATAGCGGATGCAGTCGTCGGGCGTGCCATAGGCGTCCTGCGCCACGGTGTAGTTGGAAAGGTGCTCGTCGCCCACCGGGATCGCCTCTTCGGAAAGATAGGCGATGGTCGCCTGCTTGCCCTGCTCCAGCACCTTGGCATGATCCTCGGCGTCGAGGTCCTCGTCGACCGTGGGCTTGGCGCCGCCCTGATACCAGTAGGCGATGCTCTCGGCGAAGAAGCGCTGGCCGCGCAGGCCGATCTTGCGCGCCTTCTCGCGGTCGTCGAGCACGGTCGCGGCGCACAGCGCAGCAAGGTGCTCGGTCGGGCGGAAGCCGACCTGGTCCTCCGCCTTGCGGGTGCGGAAGGCCTCGCGATAGATGGCGTTCTTCTTGGCGATCTCCTCCGGCCCGGAAAAGCCCAGCACCAGCGCGCCGATGCCGCGGCTTCCGGCCGCTACCAGTGTGTTCTCGCGGGTGCAGGCCATGTACATCGGCGGATGCGGGTCCTGCCACGGGCTCGGGTGGATCGGGCGCTTGGGGATCTTGATATAGGTGCCGTCGTGCTCGATCTCGTCCTGCACCATGATCTTGGGGATCAGGTACATCGATTCATCGATCATCGGCTGCAGTTCGTTCAGGTCATAGCCGAAGGTTCCCGCCTCCTGCTGCGTCCCGCCCTTGCCGACGCCGAAATGCAGGCGCCCCTTCGAAAGGATATCCAGCGTTGCAATGCGTTCGGCAACCTTGACCGGATGGTTCATCGCCGGTGGGAGGCAGACCACGCCGTGGCCGATGTGGATGCGGCTCGTCGCCCCGGCGATGAACGCCAGCACCGTCTCGGGCGCAGACATGTGCGCGTACTGCGTCAGCGCGGTATGTTCGACGCACCAGATACAGTCGAAGCCCATCTCCTCGGCATACTTGGCCTGCTCGACGATCTGGAGAAAGACCGCGCGCTCGTTCTCGCGGCTGGCATCCACCATCTGCGCTTCATAGATGATCGAGAATTTCATGGGGCTCTCCGGGTTCCGCCCTATGCTTGGGCGTTTTGACGTTCCGGAATCGAAGCTAACCCACATGCCACCACCGCGCATAACCCGATCGGGTTAGGCGTTACTGCGCCCCCTCTAGATCGGCCGCAGACCAGCCTCCGCCCAGCGCCTGATAGAGGCTGACTCGCGCATTGAGCGCATCGGCCCGCGTCTGGATCAGCGCCAGCTCCGCACTGAGCAGCCCGCGCTGCGTGTCGAGCTGTTCGAGCAGCGGCGAATAGCCCTCGCGATAGCGATTGCTTGAAAGTCGGTTGGCCCCGGCCAGGGCATCGCGCCGCGTCGTCTGGATCGCCACCTGCCGGTCCAGCCCGTCGACCGAGGCCAGCGCATCGTTGACCTCGCGAAACGCCGTCAGCGCTGCCTTGCGATAGCCGAACGCCGCCGCATCGCGCTGCGCCCCGGCCACTTCCGCCCCGGCGCGCAGGCGACCGCCTTCGAACAGCGGCGCCAGAATGCTCCCGCCGATCGACCACAGCCCCACCGGGTTGGCCAGCAGGTTCGAGAACGCCACGCCAGCCGAAGCCGAAAGCCGCAGCGATGGCAGGAACCGCTTGCGCGCCGCTGCCAGATTGCTGTCGGTCGCTGCCAGCTGATACTCTGCCTGCGCCACGTCGGGCCGCCTGCGCAGCAGTTCCGAAGGCAGCGCCTCAGGCACCGGCGGTTTCGTGAGTGCGGCCAATCCCTCGGCCCGCTCGACCGGCCCCGGCACGCGCCCCGCCAGCACGCTCAGCGCATTTTCCGCCTTCGCCCGCGCCTGTTCCAGCGCGGGCACTAGCACCAGCGCCGCCTGATAATCGACCTCGGCCTGCTGCAGCTCCAGCTTGGGCGAATAGCCCACGTCCACCCGCCGCTTGATCAGATCGCGTGAGCCTTTGCGCGTCTCCGCCGTCCGCCTGGCCAGCGTCAGCCGGTCATCGAGCGCGAGAAGCGTGACATAGGCATTGGCCGTGGCCGAAGCGACGGACAGGCGCGCCGCATCGCGCGCCGCCTGGCTCGCCAACCAGCCTGACCGCGCCGCGCTGACCTGATCGGAAAGCCGCCCGAACAGGTCCACTTCCCACGCCGCCTGCAACTGCGGCTGCGCGGCGCGCTGTACCACCGGCGTGCCGAACGGGCTGATCGTGCGCGAATCCGTCGCCCCCAGCGCCGCGTCCAGCGAAGGCAACATCGCCGAGCGTGCCAGGTCCTGCTGTGCCCGCGCCTCACGCACCCGCGCGGCAGCGATGTTGATATCGGCATTGCGCGCCAGCGCCTCTTCCACCAGCGCCGCCAGCTGCGGATCGCCAAAACTGCGCCACCAGTCCGCCGTCACCGGCACTCCCGGCCCCAGATCCACCCGGAACGCCCCCGGCGCCTCCACCGGCGGAACTTGCGCGGTCTTCACCTGCGGCCCGGCACATCCCGCCAGCAGCGCCAGTCCGACAAGACCCAGCCGCCTCACTGACCGGTATCCACGCGCGCTTCCACCGACATCCCCGGCCGCAACCGCTTCGCCATCGCCTGCCCCGGATCGACCCTGATCCGCACCGCAATCCGCTGCGCCACCTTGACGAAGTTGCCGGTAGC
Organism: Novosphingobium sp.; assembly: GCA_041639335.1. Classification (GTDB taxonomy): domain Bacteria; phylum Pseudomonadota; class Alphaproteobacteria; order Sphingomonadales; family Sphingomonadaceae; genus Novosphingobium. The sequence goes on along the minus strand of JBEQCK010000151.1, from coordinate 2,273 downwards.
GTTGTCCGCCTTGAGCACAGCGAATTCCGAACCCGCCGCAGGGGCAATGTTCTCCACCCGCCCGGTCAGCTCCTCGCCCGCCAGCGCATCAACCGTAAAGCGCGCCGGCTGCCCCACCGCCATGCGCGCGGTCTGCGCTTCCTTGAAGTTGGCGATGACCCAGATCTCGTCAGGCACGAGAAACAGCAATTGCGTCCCCGCCGTAACGAACGCGCCCAGCCGCACACCCACTTCGGAAAGCTGCCCGTCCTCGGGCGCGCGGATCACGGTGTTCTCGAGATCCACCTCGGCCGCATGCAACTGCGCCCGCGCCGCCTCGACCGATGCGGCCAGACCACCGCGCCCGACGATCACGCTCTTCACGTCCTGCTCGCCCACCCCGCGCGCCGCTTCGGCCTGCCGCACGCTCGCCTCTGCCGCCAGCAAGGCCGCCCGCGTCTGGTCGCGCTCGCGTTCGGAGATGGAGCCATCGCCGACCAGCGCCGAGGCCCGCGCCATGTCCGCCCGCGCCTTGGCGAGGTTGGCCTGCGCGCTGGCAATCGCCGCATCCTGCCCGCCCAGCGCCGCCTTGCGCGATCGCTCGCTCTGCTGCGAATTGGCGAGTGCAGCTTCCTGCGCGGCAAGGTTGGCGCGGGCCTGTTCGACCTTGGCCTTGTACTGGCGCTGATCGATCACCGCGATCGCCTGCCCCTTCTTCACCCGCGCGAAGTCTTTGACGAAGACTTGCGTGACATAGCCGCTGACCTGCGGGCTGATCACCGTCACCTTGCCGCGGACATAGGCATTGTCGGTGGATTGCGAGAGGCCCGCGAACGGCGGCAGGTGCCAGGCATAGAGCACCGCGACCACCGCACCCACCACCGCCAGCGCAATCAGCGCCAGCCGTCCCCGGTTGGGGCGCGGCGGCTTCCAACCATCGGCCGGCGCAGCATTGGGCGTGGCGCCCTGTGTGGTGCCGGATGCAGTGGCGGCATCATCGCTCATTCGGGAGTCCTCTGGGGCGTGGTGGAAGGTTGCGCAGCCGCCGCAGCGGCCTGCATCTGCAGCTTCTGCAGAGTCACCAGCGGCGATTCCTCGCCCCGGCGCTGCATCCGCCAGCGTTCGAAATAGGACCAGATCGCCGCCAGCACGGCAAGCACGCCAATCAGCAGGAAGACGTCGTTGAACGCCAGAATATTGGCCTCGCGCGTCACCTGCTGCGAAAGAATTCCGGCACCTTGCAAGTTGCGCAGCACCGGATCGCCGATGGTCCGCGCCACCAGCCGCCCGCCCGCCGCAATCCGCGCCGCCACTTGCGGGTCGGTCATCACGATGGACTGCACCAGCTCGGCCGAATGCATCTTCTCGCGCACCACCTGGAACGTGCCGAGCAGCGCCGCGCCCAGCAGCCCGCCCAGTGACTGGCTCATCGTGAACAGCACGGTAAAGCTCACGAAATTGCGCGGCCCGGCCAGCAATGTGCGGGCCAAGCCGATGATCATCGCTTGGGCCAGAAACAGGATCGAGGCGAACCCGATCAGCGCCTGGCTGAGGTAGAAGTTCTCCGGCCGCGTCAGGTTGGTCGTGCCCATGTCCATGAATGCCGCAATCGCAATCAGCACCAGCGACACCGAGATCGGCCGCGCCGGCTTTTCGGGATTGATCGTCAGCAGTGCCGCTAGCAACCCGGCCAGCGAAGCGGCGATGATCACCAGATTGAGGCCGACCATCTGCTCGTTGGTCATCCCCACCACCGTCAGCAGCCCAACCGATCCGAAGGCTTGTTCGGACAGCAGGATGCGAACCGCAGCGGCAATGCCGATCAGCCGCACCATCTCGCGCGTGCCCAGCCAGCGCGTGTTGATCAGCGGATTGCGGCGGTAATGCTCGATCACGAACGCGGTCGTCACCATCACCAGGCCGCCGATCAGCGCCCAGCCCATCCATGGCCGGCTCGTCCACCACTCGATGCGCCCTTGCGTCAGCACCGCGATCAGCAGCGACATGCCCGGCACCAGCAGCGCGATGCTCAAGCCATCGCCCTTCTCGAACGCCTTGCTGCGCTCGCTCGGCGGCAGCGGCAGGGCGAGGATCGCGGCAAGGCTCGCCAATCCCAACCCCAGCTCGAACCAGTAGAGCATGTGCCAGTCGCCCGAGATCAGCAGCGATGGCGAGACCACGCGCGCCAGCGGCGTTGCGATCTGCGGCACGGAAATGCCGATCATCAGCCCCGCCAGCCGCTTGGCCGCGGGCATCGCCTGCATCAGGTAGAGGATCGTCAGCGTCGATAGCGC
>JBEQCK010000150.1:0-8955 GCA_041639335.1 Novosphingobium sp. | reverse complement strand
GGCAAGTCCACGCTGTTCAAGATCCTGACCGGCAAGGAAACGCCGGACAGCGGCAGCGTGGAAATCGGTTCGACCGTCCACCTCGGCTATGTCGACCAGAGCCGCGACGACCTGAACCCGGCCAACAACGTGTGGCAGGAAATCTCGGACGGCCTCGATTACATGAAGGTCAACGGGCAGGACATGTCGACGCGTGCCTATGTCGGCGCGTTCAACTTCAAGGGCCCCGACCAGCAGAAGAACGTCGGCAAGCTTTCGGGCGGTGAGCGCAACCGCGTGCACATGGCCAAGATGCTCAAGGCCGGCGGCAACGTGCTGCTGCTGGACGAGCCGACCAACGACCTTGACGTTGAAACGCTGGCGGCGCTGGAGGACGCGATCGAGAACTTTGCGGGTTGCGCCGTGGTCATCTCGCACGACCGCTTCTTCCTTGACCGTCTGGCGACGCACATCCTGGCGTTCGAAGGCAACAGCCACGTCGAATGGTTCGAAGGCAACTTCGCGGCCTATGAAGAAGACAAGCGCCGCCGCCTTGGCGATGCGGCGGATCGTCCGACCGCGCTGGCGTACAAGAAGCTGACGCGCTGATTGATTCAGATTGAGGTTTGATACGCCCCGTCAGCCCGTGTGGCTGGCGGGGTGATTTTTGTTTCACGCAGAGACACGGAGAAGAAAGCAGAGACGCAGAGAGGTCGTGATTGCGGCGAAGCCGCTTGTGCAAGCCGCCATGGCATCTTGCAGACACGTTGAACCTTCACAGCGGCATTGCCGCCTGCGCTGATCCTCCGCGTCTCAACTTCTTCTCCGCGCCTCTGCGTGAACTGTCCTTCTTTGGGATCAGCCCTTGCGGCGGAAGCGGAAGACGAGGGTTTCGGTCTTGCCGCCTTCGCTGACTTTGACCGAGGCTGTCATCGTGTCGGCGCCGGTGCGTTCGTAGATGAGGCCGGAGAAGTCCAGCCGGTCGGCCTTGCGGTCGGTCAGCGGGAAGGACACGACCTTGTCCTTTTCTTCCCAGCCGGTGAGATCGGCGTTGAAGTGCTTGAGGCGGTAAGCGAGCGAGCCGCCCTCCTCGACGATGGTGATGAGCTCGTAGAACATCACCGTGCCGTCCTTGTTCAACTGGCGGAAGTGGCCGACCATCTGGCCGCCAGCCGCCGGGGCATAGGCTTCGAGTGCAGGCGCGCCCTCGATGCCCTCGCCTTCCCAAGAGCCTTGCAGCCAGGCAACGTCGGCCAGCGTGGCGGGCGGTGCGGCGTGAGCAGTCCCGGTAGCGAGAAGCAGGGCGGCGGAGATGGATGTGATCAGCTTCATGGCTTCCTCACTCAGTCGAGCGCCAGCGGCAGATAGACCTGCGCGCGCTGATGTGGCGGGGCGACCTCGTCGGCGTCGTCGAGGTAGTTGATCAGGACCGGCCCTTCGCCCAGTTCGAGATCGCGCGCGAGCAATTCTACGTAAAGCGTGTCGATCAGGCTGTGCAGGTCGTCGTAATCGCCGGTGGCGAAGAATGAAAGCTGCGGGCCGCCCGTGATGTCGCGCGCTTCAAGATCGCCAGCCGGTTCACCAAGACCGCCGGTATCGAGCGCGCAGGTAAAGCGGCAGGCTTCGGGTGCAGCGTGGCGGGGATCGTCGTGCGGCATGCCCCAGATCGCCTGCAGGCTTTCCGGCCCCATCTGGGCGAGCACGAGTTCGAACAGGCGTCCGAAGCCGCAGTTGAGTTCGGAATAAGCGCCGACATTGCGGACGGCGAGCAGACGCAGCGGGGCGAGTTCGACAATCTCGATGCGCAGGGCGCTCTGCGGGTCTGATGGGGGTTCGCCCAGGGCCCTGGCCGTGTTGCTGAGCCTTTGCGGGTCACTGCCGATGGCAGATGGCGTCTGGCCCGTCGCTGTACGCAGGGCGCGGGCATAGGCTTGCGAAGTGGCATAGCCGCTCTGCCCGGTGGCGGCGCCAATGCCTTGCGCCGACAGGGCGGGCAGGCTTCCGGCGAGGCGCGCGCGGGTGACGGCAGCGCCGGGGGCTTCGCCGGTCATCAGTCGAAAGATGCGGTGGAAGTGATATTCGGACATGGCAGCTTCGGCGGCCAGATCGGCGAGACTTGGCACGTCGCCTGCGGAGAGACGGCGTTCGAGCAGGGCAATGGCGCGTTCGATGCGAGTGGCGTAGCGGCTGCGTTGGTCAGGCTTCATGCTTGTCCTTCCGGGTCTCATGCACTGCCGTGATGTCCCATTGGCCGGGGTGTTGTCGTTCCCGATCTTGCGCTTTCAGGGGGCGAGCCAAGTCGCCTCCCACGGCGAGGCCGCATCTGCGCGGGTGAAGCGGGCGCGGGTGCCGCCTTCGTGGGTGAGTTGCAGCCAGTCGAGGCTGCGAATTTCGACCAGCAGGACGGCGAAGTTGGCGCGGCCGGGCAGGGTTTCCTCGATGGATGGCGAACGGTGGCGGAGGTGTTCGGGAATGGTCGGCCCGGCGGATTCCAGCAAGGCGCTGGGGCCGGTGTCGGCGAGGTAGCAGCGGCGGCTGGAAGCCGTGGCGCACTCCCACGCGGCATCGGCGGTGGGGCCGTGATGTTCGATCCGCCCTTCCCCGCGCATTCGGTGCTGGATGCGGGTTTCGGGATCGTAGGCGAGGACGCCGACCGGGGCGCCAGTTCCAATGAGAGCGCACTTGGGACTGCGCAGATCGGTGTGGAAACGCAAGGTCAGGTCCGGTGTCACCTCGCGCAGGACCATGACCCTGAGATCGCCGTCCGAGGTGCCGACGACGGGCGTATGCATCGCGCTACGGCGCTGCTTCACCGCCTTGGCAAGGCGATCGGTGGCATCGGCAAGAACGCTATCGAGCGCCAACTCCATTCATCTTTCCCCATGCAAACCTGAACAAAAGACTACCAAGCCGGTTCAGATATCGGACAGCGCGAATCGTTTATTACCATCGTATTAAAGCTGCGAAGGGTGTCGCGGCTCTTCATATCGGGAAAGGGTCGGTCACGATGTCCGGCAAGTCAATCTTCAGAAGCAGTGCGCTTTACGCACTGGCTGTGGCCATGACCGCAACAGCAATTCCCTCAACGGCGTTCGCCCAGCAGCCGCAGCGCGAAGAGCGTGGCGGCGGTTGGCAGCGCGGTGGCGAAAATCGTGGCGGTGAGAACCGTGGTGGTGGCAACTGGCGCGGTGGCGGCGATTTCCGCAACCAGCAGGCCCAGCGGCCGCAGGCTCCGCAAGTGCAGCGGCCGAGCGCACCGCAGGTCGAGCGTCCGGCATGGGGCGGAAGCAATCCGCAAGCCCAGGCACGGCCGGAGCAGGCACGGCCAGACCAGTCACGTCCGGCATGGCGTGGGCGGACCGAGGGTTCGCAGCGGGACTGGGGCCGCTCGCAGGGCCGCGACTGGCAATCGGGCACCGTGAACCGTCCGGCACCGGCGCAGAATGCGGGCCGACCTGCCGTGCCGGAGCGCGGCTGGGACGGCAGGCAGTGGAACGGGACCAACCCCGGCAACCAGAACGCCGGGCGGGATTGGAACCGCGACGGTCGTGACTGGAACCGCGACGGTCGTGACTGGAACCGCGATCGGGATCGGGACGGACGCAACTGGAGCCGCGATCGCGATGGCAGGACCTGGAACCGCGACGGCCGTGACTGGAACCGCGACAACTGGCGGCGCGACGATCGTCGGGGCGACAACTGGCGCAACAGCTATCGCGGGGACTATCGCCGCTGGAGCAACGACTGGCGGCGGGACAACCGTTATAACTGGAACCACTATCGCAGCGTGAACCGCGGGATCTATCGGATGCCACGGTACTACTCGCCCTATCGCGGGTACAACTACAGCCGCCTTTCGATCGGTATCTTCCTGAACTCTGGCTTTTATGGCCAGAACTACTGGATCAACGATCCCTGGGCCTACCGCCTGCCGCCTGCATACGGTCCGTATCGCTGGGTGCGCTACTGGGACGATGTGCTGCTGGTCGATGTCTATTCCGGCGAAGTGGTTGACGTGATCCACGACTTCTTCTGGTAAGTCGTCCAATCCAACCGGCCCCTGCACCACGCGGTGCGGGGGCCTTTTTCGTGCCCGATCAGGCCCGGTTGTGATCCGCCAGCGCGCGCAGCACGTTCAGCATCATTTCGCGCCCCTGCCCGGTCAGCCGCACGTAGCGGCGGCGCGCGTCGGTCGTATCCGGTTCGCGGAAGATCAGTCCCTCATCCTCGAGGCGGGCGATCCAGCGCAGGATCGTGGTCGACGGGATTCCTGCATCAAGGCAGACGCTCGACACCTGGATATCGGTGCGGCGGCAATCGGCGATGAACAGATCGAGGAGGATATCCCAGCCGGGCTCTGCGAACAGGCCGGGCCGTCCGCTCGCCTCGTCGCGCTTGCGCCGCAGGTTGTAGAGCGCTTTTGCGAGCCGAAGGGTTTCGGCGTTGGGATCTACGTAAGCGTCCAAGCAATGCTCCATGCAAGCGACAAGAAATCACGAGAAGCATGCTGGCACCCGAAGCCGACAAATGGCATTGCGACTGTGCAGATCCTGACCCTTGAAGGTCTGACAGCATTCATGATCTATTGGTGACCCGAGATAACCTCATAAGGAAGTTTGGTTAACGCAAAGGACTGCAGAAAGCTTCGCCAAATCCATAGTATTAGTCCGGTTCGGATCAATTGAACTGGATAGCGGTGACGAGCCGATTCCAACATGAGATCGTGCAACATGGGATTGTTTTCAAAGAAGAGTCAGTCATATGCAGAGACCTCGGCGCTGCGTTCGATCGGGGAGACAGTCCGCAATCGTCTCGCAAACGACTCTGGCGCCTATCGTATCCCGGTCGACGGGCTCGAGATCTTTGGCGTGGCCGATTTCTTTTCAGCCGCCGAGTGCGAAAGGCTGATCGCGATAGTCGACAAGGTGGCGCGCCCTTCCCCCACCTACAAAGGCACGGACGCGACCGGCCGAACGAGCTATACCGGAGACGTGGATCCGTTTGACCCTTTCATCCTCATGCTGCAGCGTCGCATCGACGACCTGACCGGCATCGATCCCGCGTTCGGCGAGACGATCCAGGGGCAGCGCTATGAACCGGGACAGGAGTTCCGTGGCCACTATGACCACTTCCTGCCTTCGCAGCCATTCTGGGATACGGAACAGAAACGCGGCGGCCAGCGTAGTTGGACGGCCATGGCGTATCTCAACGCCGTGGAGGAAGGCGGGACGACCGACTTCACCCGCGTCAATCTTTCCATCCCGCCGCAACCGGGTGCGCTGTTGCTCTGGAACAACATGAAACCCGACGGCACGCCAAATCCCGATGCCCTGCACGCCGGAACCCCGGTTGTGCGCGGCAAGAAGTATGTGCTGACGAAGTGGTACAGGTCGCGCCCATGGCACTGAAACAGGGGGCCTGGCACGGCCTGTTTGCACTGGCTTTGCTGCAGCCGGGCGCGAGCCATGCTGCAGGTGCCACAGCAGCCTCTTCCGTTGTCACAGCGCAGATCGACAATAATCCGCAGGCGCAATCCGGTCTTTCGGAGAACGCCCAGCTCGAGCGGATCTTTGCCGATGAAATGCGGCAAGGCTTTGCGCTCGATCCTGTTGGCGCCCTGCAGCAAGGCCAGCGCGTTTCGGTCGAGGCTTTCCTGCAGTTGTTCTCACCTGAACTGGCGAGGGCGCGGCGCGAGGCAAATGCGCAAGTGCTGGCGCGGCTGCGGCAGATCACCCCCGGCAAGCTGGACGAGCCCCATCGTCTTTCGCGCGAAGTGCTGATCGATGCAAAGAGCGCTGACGCCGCTCTGCTGCAACCCGACCTTCTGGCGTTGACCGAGGTCCGCCCGTTCAATCACTTTGGCGGATTCCACGTTTCCTACCCCGAACTGTCATCGCCGGGCAGCGGTATCGCCCTGGAGACGACGAGCGATTACGAGCTTCTGATCGCGCGGCATCGCATGCTTGGGCGGGTCTTCGATCAGGCCACTGCGCGGTTCCGCGAGGGAATGGCAAGCGGGGTGACCGAGCCTCGGCTGACGGTGGACAACATGATCGCGCAGATCGATGCGCTGCTGGCCCAGCCGATCGAGCGATCGCCATTCACCAGCCCGGCGCGAAGCTTTCCGAGCAGCTTTTCTAACGGGGAAAAGCTGCGACTGCGCAAGGATCTGTACGCCGTCACGCGGCGCGACGTCTATCCGGCCTACCGCAAGCTGCGGCGGTTTCTGGCGGACGACTACCGCCCCGCAGCGCGCGAGCAGGTGGGCCTTTCAGCCTTGCCCGGAGGTGGGCCGCTCTATCGCGAACTGATCCAAGCCTATACCACGCTCGATCTTGATCCCGAGACCGTTCATGCCATGGGCCTTGGCGAAGTGTCGCGGATCCAGACCGAGATGGAGCAGGTCAAGACGGAGCTTGGCTATACCGGTCCGTTGCGCGGGTTCTTCGACGATCTGCGGACCAATCCGCGCTATCACCCGAGGACCGAGCAACAGCTCGCGGATGGATTTCGCGCGGTCGGCCGCAAGGTTGACTCGCTGGCACCCCGATACTTCCTGCATTTGCCCCGCACACCCCTGCAGATCCAGCCCTACCCTGCCTACCGCGCAAAGTTCGAGGCCGGCGGCAGCTATGCGCAAGGGACGCCCGATGGCGTGCAGCCCGGGACGTTCTTCTTCAACACCTATGATCTCAAGAGCCGCTACCTGACGGGCGTGACCACGCTTTACCTGCACGAAGGCGCGCCGGGCCATCACTTCCAGATCAGCCTTGCGCAGGAGAACACGGCCCTGCCGGATTTCCAGCGCTTTGGCGGCAACAACGCCTACATCGAAGGCTGGGCGCTCTACGCCGAGACGCTGGGCTTCGAGATGGGTCTCTACAAGGACCCGATGCAGCATTGGGGCACGCTGGACGACGAGATGCTGCGCGCGATGCGGCTGGTGGTGGATACCGGGCTGCACGCGAAAGGGTGGACCCGCGATCAGGCGGTGGATTACATGCTCACCAATTCGGGCATGGGCCGCAGCGACGCCGAGGCGGAAGTAGACCGCTACATTGCCATTCCGGGGCAAGCACTATCATACAAGATCGGGGCGCTTACGATCCAGCGGCTGCGCAAGGAGGCGGAAGGCGCGCTAGGCCGCAAATTCGACATCCGCGCATTCCACGATCAGGTGCTGGGCAGTGGTGCGCTGCCAATGAAGGTGCTGGAAGGCAAGGTGCGCGGGTGGATTGCTCGCACCCGCGCTGCCCGTTAGATCAATCGCCCAGTGCTTCGGCGATCAGCTTTCGGGTATTGCTGACGCCATAAAGCGCGATGAAGCTGCCCATGCGAGGGCCCGCGCTGGAGCCGAGCAGGGTTTCATAAAGGCACTTGAACCAGTCGCGGAGTTGCTCGAACCCGTAGTGCGGGTCCTTGCCGATCTCGTAGACAATGTTCTGCAGTTCCTCAGCGGTGGCATCGTCTGAAGTGCCGGCGAGTTCCTCGTCGAGCGCGGCGAGCGCCTTGGCCTCGTTCTCCTCGGGCTTGCGGCGTTGCAGCGTCGGAGCGATGAAATCGCGGTTGTAGGCCAGTGCGCGGGTGACGAGGCCATCGAGCGCGGGGTGCGCGGCCGGGTCGGCATTCTCGACATAGTTGCCGAGATAGGACCAAACCTGATCGCGCGTTGCCTGCGCGCCAAGCACGCCGACGAGGTTGAGCAGCAAACCATAGGTGACGGGGAGCTTGTCCCCCTCGCCTTCAGCCGGACCATTGGTGCGCAGCAGGTGCCACACCGGGTTGCCGAGTTGCTGTTCGATGGCCTGGGCCGGGATCTTCTCGCGGAACTGCCAGTATTCGTCGACCGCGCGGGGGATGATCCCGACGTGGAGCGACTTGGCGCTCTTGGGTTCGCGGAACAGGTAGAAGCCGAGGCTTTCCTCGCTGCCGTATTCCAGCCACTGCTCGATGGTCAGGCCATTGCCCTTGGACTTGGAGATCTTCTCGCCCTTCTCATCAAGGAAGAGTTCGTAGATCAGGCCTTCGGGACGCTGGCCGCCCAGCACGCGGGCGATCTTGCCGCTTTGCGTGACGCTGTCGGTCAGGTCCTTGCCGCACATTTCGTAATCGACGCCCAGCGCGACCCAGCGCATGGCCCAATCGACCTTCCACTGCAGCTTCGACCAGCCGCCGAGGATCGTGTGCTCAATCACTTCGCCGTTGCTGTCAGTAAAGCGGACGATCCCGGCTTCGGCATCGACGACTTCGACCGGCACCTGCAGCACTTCGCCGGTGGTGGGCGAGACGGGCAGGACCGGCGAGTAGGTCTTGCGCCGCTCCTCGCGCAAGGTGGGGAGCATGATGTCCATGATCGCCTGCCAGTTGCGCAGCACGTTCTTCAGCGCATCGTCGAACGCGCCCGCGTTGTAGCGGTCCGAGGCCGAGACGAATTCGTAATCGAAGCCGAAGCGATCGAGGAAATCGCGCAGCATCGCGTTGTTGTGGTGGGCGAAACTTTCGAACTTCTCAAACGGATCGGGAATGCGGCTGAGCGGGTGGCCAAGGTGCGCATCGAGCAGCGCCTTGTTGGGCACGTTGTCGGGCACCTTGCGCAAGCCGTCCATGTCATCAGAGAAAGCGACGAGGCGTGTCGGATGGCCGCTTGTCAGCACTTCATAAGCGCGGCGGACCAGCGTGGTGCGAAGCACTTCCTGAAATGTGCCGATGTGCGGCAAGCCGCTGGGGCCGTAGCCGGTTTCAAACAGCACGGGGATCAGTTCGCCCGACGCATCGCGTTTGCCGCAGGGGAACCGCTTGATGAGCTTGCGGGCTTCCTCGAAAGGCCAAGCCTTGGAGGTCTGGGCGGCGGTGGAGATGGCGTCTGTCATAGTGCCCGCCCTTTTGCGCGCCCGTTCAGGTTTCGCAAGCGAAAGCTGAAGGGGTTTACACGGTTTACACAGTCCTGCGAAAAACTGTCAGGCTCCGGGTGGGGTG
>JBEQCK010000149.1:0-9199 GCA_041639335.1 Novosphingobium sp. | reverse complement strand
TTTGGCGAACCGCAGCGGCAACGCGCAGATGGGGCAAACAGACATGGCTGAATCGGTGAAGCGTTGGCTGGCATGGGCGAATTGCGGAACGCGCGGCAGGGCGTTTCGGGACGTCGATGGCCGGTGTGTGCAAGCAAGACGGATCGCACCGCGTGCGGATCGTAGGTTGCGAATGCCCACCCCCGACCCCTCCCGCTTGCGGGAGGGGAGAAAAACTAGGCGCTCTGGCATGTTTGCAAACAAAAAGGGCGCGCCTTGCGGCACGCCCCTTGCGGTTTGCAGTGTGAGATCCGGCGCTTACTTCGGCGCGAGGACCATCAGCATCTGGCGGCCTTCCATGCGGGGGAAGGCTTCGATCTTGGCGATCTCGGCAACGTCGTCCTGCACCTTGCGCAGGAGGTTCATGCCGAGCTGCTGGTGCGAAAGCTCACGACCGCGGAAGCGCAGGGTGATCTTCACCTTGTCGCCTTCACCGATGAACTTCACGACGTTACGCATCTTGGTATCGTAATCGTGGTCATCGATGTTCGGACGCATCTTGATCTCCTTGATCTCCTGCGTCTTCTGGCTCTTGCGGGCGAGGTTGGCCTTCTTCTGCGCCTCGTAGCGGAACTTGCCCACGTCGAGGAACTTGCAGACCGGCGGGTCAGCGTTCGGGGAAACTTCAACGAGATCAAGGCCGACTTCGGCAGCCTGTTCGATCGCTTCGCGGGTGTACATTACACCCAGGTTCTCGCCGTTCTCGTCGATCACGCGCACCTTGGGCACGTTGATCATCTGGTTGTAGCGAGGCCCGCTCTTGACGGGGGGCGCCATCATGCGCCGCGGTGGGGGAGCTATAGTGCTTTCTCCTGCAGTTTTTGCCGAATATGGTTCCGGGCGCTCATATCACAATGTGCGTTCAGATAAAGGGCGGTTTTGCCCTTGGTTCCTGATCGTGCCGCATTGCCCTGTGCCTGTTGCTTTCAGGCTGCAGCGCGCCAGAGGTTGAAGCGGGCGAGCTTCTCTCCGGCCGGAACGATCGCGTCGATCGAGCGGGCCGGCTGAAGCGCCCGGAGGATGGCCGGATCGCCCGCGTTCATTCCGCCGGTCAGCGATCCAAAAGCAGGGAGAATCAAGCGGTTCTCACTGGCGACGGCGCAAGGGCGGGCAATCGTGCGGCCGCGGATCGAGACGCGCAGCTTGGGGTGGAAGTGGCCCGAGACTTCGGCATCGGCGGTGCCTTTGCGGGCAATATGGCGCAAGGTGAGACCGCGTACGACGAGTTCGTCGACCAGGGTTCCGCCGGGTGCCGAGGCGTCTTCATCATGGTTGCCGGTGATCCAGACCCAGTCCGTGGCGCGGGTGAGGGCATCCAGCATGCCCCCGGCGTGGGGTTCCATGCGGGCAACCGCAGCGGCATCGTGGAACGAGTCGCCCAGGCAGAAGACGCGGCGGGCGCCGGTCTCGCGCAGGGCCTGTGCGATGCGTTCGAGCGTGGCGCGGCTGTCGTAAGGGGGGAGCATCTGGCCGTGGCGGGCAAAGAAGCTGGCCTTTTCGAGGTGCAGGTCCGCCACCAGCAGCGCATTCTCTTCCGCCCAGTAGAGCGCACGGGATGCACCGAGGCGGAATTCCTGTGAGGCGAACGAAAAGGGAACCATGGCTTTCCCTTGCCGTATCGCGATTCCCTTGGCAAGTCGGGCAAACGAGTTTCGGGGGAATGCATGACTGACTGGACGACCCATACTGCCCGCGCACGCACATGGTTTGAATCGCTGCGAGACAGGATCTGTGCAGAGTTCGAAGCTATCGAGCGGGAAGCCGGGTCTGACGCGAGCTTCCAGTACACGCCGTGGAACCGCGAGCACGAGGGCGAGACCGTCGAGAACGGCGGTGGCGGCGTGCAGGGCCTGATGAAGGGCAAGGTGTTCGAGAAGGTCGGCGTCAACGTCTCGACCGTGCAGGGCGAGTTTTCCAAGGACTTTGCAGGGTCGGTCAACGGGGCGAGCCCCGAAGCTCCGGGCTTTACCGCGACGGGGATCAGCCTGGTCGCACACATGCGCAACCCGCATGTGCCTGCGGTCCACATGAACACGCGGTTCCTGACGACGAGCAAGGCGTGGTTCGGCGGTGGCGGCGATCTCAATCCGCCGATCCCCTATGACGAGGACACGGCCGAGTTCCACGCCGAGTACAAGGCCGCCTGCGACAGGCACGATCCCGAGTACTACCCCAAGTTCAAGAAGTGGGCAGACGACTACTTCTGGATCCCGCACCGCAAGGTCCATCGCGGGGTGGGCGGCATCTTCTACGACCACCTCGAGTGCGCAGACGACGCCGGGTTCGAGGCGAACTTCGCCTTCACCCGCGATGTCGGCGATGCGTTCATCAACGTGTTCCCGCGGCTGGTGCGCAAGCGGATGGGGATGGACTACTCGCCCGAGGAGAAGCTGACGCAGCTCGAGTATCGCGGCCGCTATGCCGAGTTCAATCTGGTGTGGGACCGCGGCACGCTGTTCGGGCTCAAGACCGGCGGGAACATCGACGCGATCCTGATGAGCCTGCCGCCGGAAGCTGTCTGGAGCTGACGTGATCGAGGCAGAAGGCCCGGCGCTCGGGCACGGGTTTCACAACGTTGCGCCGGGCGATCTGGCCTGCGTGGTCACGGCGCTCGAGATGCTGGCGCCGCCTGAAGGCTTGCGCCGGCTGGTGCCGGAAGGCGACGTGCCGGTGCAGCTGGTGCGATGGAAGGAGGCGGCGCCCGAGAAGTACCGCCTGCTCTACAAGCGTATCGGCGGGCCGTGGCTGTGGTGGACGCGGCTGGGCAAGAGCGATGCGGAGATCGCGGCGATCATCCATGACCCGCGCGTGCAGCTATTTGCCGTGGCCGACCGGGCGGGCGTCGAAGTCGGGATGCTGGAACTCGACTTCTGTGTCGAGGCGACGTGCGAGATTGTGTTCTTCGGCTTCATCAAGGGGGCTACGGCCAAGGGGCTGGGCAAGTGGCTGATGCGGCGCGCCCTTCAACTGGCGTGGGCGCCGGGCGTCGAGCGGGTCTGGCTGCACACCTGCACCACGGATGACCCGCGCGCCTTGCCGTTTTACCAAAGCCAGGGCTTTGTGCCGTTCGCGCGTTTCGTGGAAATACTGCGGGACCCGCGCGTCGACGGGCTTCTGCCGCAGGACATGGGCAGCGCTCCGATTATCCTCTGATCGAGCAACTCGATTGCATTTAAGCGGTATTCCCCCTTGCGGGGAACGCCCGCTTGCCGCCATTTAGGGCCCAGATGCTCCGCCAGTACGAACTTGTCGAACGTGTGCTTGCCTATGATCCCGATGCGGACGAGGCGATGCTCAACCGTGCCTATGTCTATACCGTGCAGAAGCACGGCACCCAGAAACGGGCGAGTGGCGACCCCTACTTCTCGCACCCGGTGGAAGTGGCGGGCCTGATGACCGAGCTGAAGCTCGATCAGGACACGATCATCACCGCGCTGCTCCACGATACGGTGGAGGACACGCTGGCCACCGTCGACGAGATCGAGCGGCTGTTCGGGCCGGACGTGGCGCGGCTGGTCGATGGCGTGACCAAGCTCTCGAAGATCGAGACGATGAGCGAGAGCGAGCGCGCGGCGGAGAACCTGCGCAAGTTCCTGCTGGCGATGAGCGAGGACTTGCGCGTCCTGCTGGTGAAGCTGGCCGACCGCATGCACAACATGCGCACGCTCCACTACATCAAGAGCGAGGAAAAACGCCGGCGCATCGCCCGGGAGACGATGGATATCTATGCGCCGCTGGCCGAGCGCGTGGGCATGTACGAATACATGCGCGAGATGCAGCTGCTGGCGTTCGAGCAGATCGAACCCGAAGCCTATGCCACGATCACCGGCCGGTTGGCTGCGATCCGCAGCGAGGAGGGCGCGCAAGTCGATGCCATTGCGCTTGAAATAAAGAAGGCGCTGGCCGAGGCGGGCATGCGCGTCGAGGTTTCGGGGCGCGAGAAGCACCCCTATTCGATCTGGCGCAAGATGGCCGAGCGCCACGTCTCGTTCGAGCAGATCACCGACATCATGGCCTTCCGCGTCCTGACCGACAACGAGGACGACTGCTACAAGGCGCTGGGCATTCTCCACCGCGAGTGGCAAATGATCCCGGGGCGGTTCAAGGACTACATCTCGACGCCGAAGATGAACGGCTACCGTTCGCTGCACACGGCGCTGATCTATTCCAACGCGATGCGCGTGGAAGTGCAGGTCAAGACCCACGAGATGCACGAGCGCAACGAGTTCGGCCTGGCGGCGCACTGGGCCTACAAGCAGGGCGACCGGCCCGATGGACAGGTCGGCTGGCTCCGCGACCTGATCGAAATTCTCGAATCCAGTCACGACGCCGAGGAACTGCTCGAGAATACCAAGATGGCGATCTACCAGGATCGCATCTTCGCCTTCACGCCCAAGGGCGCGCTGTTCCAGTTGCCCAAGGGCGCAACGCCGATCGACTTTGCCTTTGCCGTCCACACCAAGCTCGGCGCGCAGGCGGTGGGCGCCAAGATCAACGGGCGGCACGTGCCGCTGCGCACGCCGCTCGGCAATGGCGACGTGGTGGAGATCATCAAGAGCCGCACGTCCGAGCCGCAACTGTCGTGGCTGGGCTTCGTGGTGACCGGCAAGGCCCGCGCCGCGATCCGCCGCTTCGTGCGCCAGAAAGAGCGCGCCGAAGTTGCTGCCATCGGGCGCAAGCTCTATGAGGAAATCGTCGAGCGGCTGCCGACCAAGATCGGCAAGAAGGCGCTGAACGATGCGCTCAAGCGGCTGAAGCTGGCAAGCGAGGAAGACTTCATGTTCGCCATCGGCTCGGCCAAGCTGGACGACCGGCAGGTGATGGAAGCGCTGGTGCCGGGCAGCGCCGCGAACATTCCGGAAGAGAACTGGCCGAGCCAGAAGCGCGCGATTGCAGTGCGGGGCCTCACGCCGGGCATGGCCTTCAAGCTCGCCGCCTGCTGCCACCCGGTGCCGGGCGACCGCATCGTGGGCCTGCGCCGCCCCGGCAAGGGCGTGGAAGTCCACGCGATCGACTGCATGAAGCTGGCGGACGGCGTCGATGCCGACTGGATCGACCTGTCATGGGATGCCCGCACCGACGGCGCGATCGGGCGGCTGCGAGCGGAACTCTACAACCGGCCCGGCACGCTGGCCGAGATGGCGGGCATCTTCGCTAAGAACCACGCCAACGTGGTCAACCTCGAGATGACGCAGCGGGAGAACCCGTTCCATACTTACGAGGTCGACCTTGAGGTCCGCGATCTGGCGCATCTGACGCGGATTATCTCGGCGCTGCGGGCGAGCGAGGCTGTGGCGCAGGCGGAGCGGATTTGAGGGGGGGGCGACCATGAGCAGGATAACAGGGGATTTGATGAATTGTCATCGAAACTCACGAGGCGTCTCCGCATTTCCGAATCTAGATTTCTGACAACAGCGATGGGTGCGAAGGCAAATCATCATTACGTCCCTCAGTTCTATCTTCGAAATTTTGCCGAAGGTGTGGGGCGTAAAGCAAGGGTCTGGTTCTTCGATGATGAGACCCGCAGCGCTGGTCAAACGCTAGTGCGCAATGTTGCCAGCGCGCGCTATTTCAATCGTATCGAAGCCGAAGGCTACCACCCCGATGCAGTAGAGGACGCCCTCGCTAAGTTGGAGAGCGAGATGGTTGGGCCATTAGCGGAGGTGATTAAAGTTCGCGATTTTCCGAGCGCAGACCACTTTTCTTATGTCATGAATCTTGCGGCGCTTCTCTCAGTCCGCAATCCTAGTCTCAGAGGCCGGTTGGAAAAGTTCCATCAGCGCATCGCTGATAAAATGCTCGGAATGGTAACTTCATCAAAGGAGATCTGGGAAAGTCAGACCCGAAAAATGAAAGACGACGGCCACGAGCTCAGCGGCAAGGTGACGTTTGAGGACCTGAGACGCTTTCGGGAGCAGGGGCAGTATACGATCGCTATCGATCAAACGCATCTGATCGGATTGGAATTCGAAATGATCGATCCAGTTCTCAAGACGTTGTCCAATCGCAACTGGTGCTTCGCGACCGCACCAGAAGGCAGCCAGTATGTTACCAGCGATAACCCCGTGTGCCTAGAATGGGCGAACGAACTTAGTCGCTCGACAATGCCGGTGGGCCATGGCCTCAAGGGAACCAACTTACTCTTCCCGTTGAGCTCCACGGTGCTGCTGATTGGCGCCTTCGAAGATATCCCGGAGAGCGTTTTGCATAGCGAAGAGCAAGTTAGTTCCGTCAACACCATCGTCGCGCGAAATTCGCGGCGGCAGATCTACGCGAAGAACGGCGACTTCAAGCTGAATCTGCGCAATCGCGACGCTGTGCGTGGCGCAGATCTGCCACGGTGCCTCGGTGTGGACTGACGGTCGGAGGGCAAACAAGACTTTGCTCAGCGCCAAGGACCAACGGAAGCCAAGCCCCGTGTCAAGCACGGGGCGACGATGTTTTGGTTGAGGATTATTGGGCTTTCGGCGTCCACCCATTGGATCGCCAAGCAAACTTGCGCTTACCGTACACGTCGTCCCGGACTTGATCCGGGACAGGGCTTTTCTTGGGCGGTGAGCGGGATGGAAGGAAGCGGGACCCCGGGGCGGGGCCCGGGGTGACGGTGAATTGAAGGAACTGGGCTGGCTTGGCGGCTTGGCCCGCTATTCCACCAGCGTCACCTCGACTTCCTGCTCGTTCAGTATCGCCCCGCCAAATATCGTCAGGAACGCGATGTCCGCCGCGTCTCGCCCAACGCCGATGATTGCGGTTGTCGCGGGATCGGCCATGCCGGTGGCGTCGACGAGGTGCCACTCTCCCGCCAGCCAGACCTGCGCCAGCGCGTGGAAGTCCTGCGGCTCGACGTCGGGGCTGTAGGCGCTGACCATTCTGGCCGGGATTCCCAGGGATCGGACCAGCGCGATCAGGAGGTGGGCGTAGTCTCGGCAGACGCCTTCGCGGGCGTGGAAGGTGTCGAGCGCGGTGGTGCCGCCGTAGCTGGCGCCGGGGACGTAGGCGAGGTGGGTGGCGATCCAGTCGCGCACGGCCTCGACTGCCGCGCCGCCGGTCAGGTGGCCGAACATGTCGACGGCGGCGGCGTGCATCGTGTCGACCGGGCAATAGCGCGAGGGGAAGAGGTATTCGAGGACTTCGCCGGGCAGGGCGGTGAGGTTGTCAGCGGCAAGATCGGCGAGGGGCAGGGGCTGGCGGTCGATTTCGACGGTGACGTCGTAGGAGACCTCGAACCGCGTTTGCGGCTCGAGCCAGAGGCGCTCGCCCAGGCCGTCGTGTCCGGGGACGGTGTGGGCGATGCCGGGCGTGGTGATGCAACGGGTTTCGAGCAGGCGCTGTCCGGCCACGTCCGCAACGCCGATCTGCATCAGCACCGGAGCAGGGCCAGCCATGGCGTAATCGAGCGATGCGGCGATGCGCAGGCGAGTGGTGATGGCGATATCCGACGCTGGAGGGACGGCCGCCCCTGTCGGCGCCGTAACGCTTCGCTATCTAGCGGCCGCAGCCCTTTGCGCAAACAGCCATGCGACGACCGCCGTTATGAAGATCGACAGCAGGTTCTGGGCGAGCGATGCGCCGTCCTGCGCGATTTGATGGGTTACGGTGGAGACCAGTTCCAGCGCGATGAAGCCGTACGCCGCCATCATGCCAAGGCGGCTGTATCGGGGGCGGGTCAGCGCCAGCAGCAGCAGGAGGGTAAGCGCAAGCTCGGTGATCCCGACGATGCGTCCGAGCCATTCCGGCAGATGCACGGTCCATGCGGTGTGGCGCATCAGTTCCTCGCGCGAGGAGAAGACCTTGTGCCAGCCGACGAACCCGTGAAATGCCGCAAGCAGCAGGGTCAGCGGCACGAGCAGGGCCAGTCTCACGAGCGGTGGAAGACGCAGTGCGGCCATCGAATTCTCTCCCCCTGTATTATTAGAACCAGTAGTCTAATATGGATCGGGGGTGGTGACAATCGCTAAGGTTGGAAGTCAGTCGCCGGTTTTGGGCGTGGTATCGGGAGCGACTGGTCCCCGCTTTGCCAGTCCGAGCTTGATGGCTTCGCGCGCATACATCAGGCGCTGGTTGATGTGGGCTTCGGGCAGACGGCCGAGCCATCCCGCGTCAATGCCCCGCCGCACGATGCGGGCGGGGTTGCCCGAGACGATGCAGTCATCCGGAACATCGCGCTTCACGACCGAACCCACCGCGACGATCGCGCCGTCGCCGATGGTCACGCCGGGCAGGATGACGGCCCCTGCGCCAATGAAGCAGCGCGCGCCGATCGAGACCGGGCGCACGGTGCCGTCTTCGTCTGTCGTGAGGATGGCGGCGTTGAGGGCGATGGCGGTTTCATCGCCGATCGCGATGGCGCCGCGTCTGCCCACTTCCATGCGCGTGCTGAGCGACAGATCGACCTCGCGGCCCATGCGCACGCCACGGACATGGCGGAGCCAGGCGACGTAGCTGCCGATCACCAGGCTGCGGGCGCGGATGAAGCGTGAAAGACTGCGTCCGCTGATCGGAGGGTAGGCCATGGCGAGTTGATATCTCCGGCCCGGGCGTTATGCAAAGCGCGAGTGGCCCTTGGCGGGCCTGACGGGGGCATCGGGCGCGTGACCAGAGGGGCGGGTATTCGCCAAAAGAGCACCGGGCGCCAAAAAAGCATCAGGCAGAAGCTTCGGCATCTCGTCCAGACGCGCTTCTGGGGCATGGACATTGCCGCCAGCGCCTGGATTTGCCCGACCGCGTCGCTTGACCGGAACTGGCCATCGGGCATCCATATCGGCGAGGACTGCGTGATCGGGCCCTGGGCCATCCTCCTTTCGCACGACTTCACGCGCGGTCTCTACGCCGACACCGTCATCGGCAGTGGCACCACGATCGGCGCACGGGCCATTGTCATGCCGGGCATCAAGGTGGGCAAGGGCTGCGTGGTGGAGGCAGGCGCTGTCGTGACGCGCGACGTTCCTGATGGGGCGCGGGTTTACGGGCATCCGGCTAGGGTCGTTGCGACGACCGAGTGATGCTGTGCGCCGGGGGTTTTGACCTCGCGCCTCGATTGGGGTAAAGGTTGCTCCATATCCGAGCAGGACCGTGCCACGAACGGCGCGCAGTCCGCCTTTTGTGCTTGCGTAGCGGTTGACGTTGCAGTCGAAACCGCCTAATCGCGCCTTTCACTCAT
>JBEQCK010000148.1:0-9246 GCA_041639335.1 Novosphingobium sp. | reverse complement strand
CACGGCCTCGTCTTCAAGATGCCGGCGCAGGATTGCCCGACCCTTTGCCCAGGTCGTGAGCACGATGAAGATGGTTGTTGCTATGACCAGTGGCACCCAGCCTCCATCGGCAATCTTGGCGATGTTCGATATGAAGAACGCCGTGTCGATGGTGGCAAAGAAGGCTATGGTCGCCGCTGCCGCCAGCTTGTTCCAGCGCCACACCTTGAACAGCAGGAAACCCAGCATCGCGGTGGTGATCAGCATCGTTCCGACCACCGAAATGCCATATGCAGAGGCCAATCGGGTCGACTGCCCGAAGCCGATGACGAGAACCAGCACCATGGCCAGCAAGCCCCAGTTGACGGCAGGCATGTAGATCTGCCCGGCGGCCCTCTCGCTGGTGTGAAGGATCTTGAGGCGCGGCAGAAAGCCGAGTTGGATGGCCTGATGGGTGACGGAGAAGGCGCCCGAGATCACGGCTTGGCTGGCGATGATGGTTGCGAAGGTGGCCAGAATGATCAAGGGGAGCCTGGCCCATTCGGGCGCCATCAGAAAGAAGGGATTTTCCACGGCAGCTGGATTGGACAGCAGCAAGGCGCCCTGGCCCATGTAGTTCAAGAGAAGAGCCGGGAAAACGAGCGCGATCCAGCTCAGCCCGATGGCCTTGCGGCCGAAATGTCCCATATCCGCATAGAGCGTTTCGGCCCCGGTGACCGCCAGAAAGACTGAGCCCATGGCCAGAAAGGCCAGACGCGGATCGTGGCTGAAGAATGCTGCTGCCCAGCGCGGGTCGACGATGCCGAGTATGGCCGGGTTGTTGGCGATGTTCGCGATGCCAAGCACGGCAAGGACGACAAAATAGGTAATCACCACCGGACCGAAGAAGGCGCCGACACGGGCCGTGCCGCGCGATTGGATCAGGAACAGACCAACCAGGATCAAGACCGAGAGCGGGAGCACAAGAGGCTCGGCACGCGCTTCGATGATGGTCAGGCCTTCAACAGCTGACAGCACGGACATTGCCGGTGTCAGCATTGCGTCGCCATAAAAAAGCGCGGTTGCCAGAACGCCCAGCACGACGAGCCAGCCCTTTTGCCGGTTGTCGAGATGGCCGGAAATCAGTGCCAGCAATGCAAAGGAGCCACCTTCGCCACGATTGTCGGCACGCATGGCAATCAGCACGTACTTCATCGTGACGATGATCATCAGCGTCCAGAAAATGAGGCTGAGAACGCCGAATATATGCAAGGCATCGACCTTGAGGGGATGAGGCCCGATGAAGGATTCCTTCATGGCATAAAGGGGCGAGGTGCCGATATCGCCAAAGACGACACCGACCGCTCCCACCATGAGAATGGCCAGACTGTCTTTCGGTGGCGTGTGGCCGGGTGAGGCGCCGCCTGATGGCGGGGCGGATTCGGAATGTAGCATGGCTTTATTGTGGCGATTGGCAGCATAAAGATTCCATGTGGAATTCGCTTGCGGAGCCCATAACCTGTCGACGTGCATCGCGCGTTCCGGCAGTCATTCTCCCATGTTTACCGACACTCTACTGCCGCCTGACCGGGCGCGATCGGCGAAGGCATCGATCATCCATACTTCTGCAGCCTTGCTGCTTGCGGGCATTTCCACGGCCATCGGAATCCTGGCGGCCAGCCGCTGGGGCAATGCCCCGGTGGTCATGCTGTACTTGCCGCCTGTGCTTTATGCGGCGATCTACGCAGGTCTTCGCAGCGGCCTGTTGATCTCGTTCGCTTCGGCGCTTGCGTTCAATTATTTTTTCACGTCGCCCTATCACACGCTGGTAATCCACAGTCCCGCGGATGCAGTCACCATGGTCGTGCTGTTTATCGTGGCGGCCGTTTGCAGCCAGCTGGCCGCGTCGGTACGCCGGCAATCCCGGCTGGCCGCGGAACATGCCGGCCGCAACGCCGCCATCGCCGGTTTTGCCCGACGCTTGCTGTCTACGCGCGATGTCGGCGAAGTTGCCGAGGTCAGCGCGATGCAAATGGCGGCGTTGTTTGGGTGCCAGGTAGCCGTTGCTGTCGAGGATGAGCCCGTGCGGATTCTGGCGAGCATACCGGCTGATGCATCGCCAAATCCTGATGATCTTGCTGCTGCCGCCTATGCCCTCCAGTTCCGCGAGAGTTCGGGGCGGGGGCAAAAGCGCGCCGCGCAAGCGGATTGGCAATTTCATCCGGTTGCATCCGACAATGCAGTATTGGCAGCTGTTGGCCTGGCCAGAGAAGATGGCGTCCCCCCGATACCTCAAGAACGGCAAGTATTGTTCGAGAGCCTGCTGAACCAGATGGCATTGGCGTTTGAGCGCACGAGGCTGGAAAGCGAAGCAAGGGAAGCGGCAGGAATGCGCGCTCGCGACAAGTTGCGGTCAGCACTGCTCGGGTCGATCGGTGACGACATCAAGCCACGTATCAGGACCGTGCAGACGACCTTGCGTGCCTTGCGCCGCGAGGGCACGCTATCAAAGGAGCCTGCTTCGGTACTGGAGCGGGAAGTTGCGGGAATCGAGCGCCATATCGACAATCTGGTCGACCTGCAGGGTACCGACGGAAACCTGAACATCACCGTCGGAGAGATCGTGATCGATCTGCATCATAGGTCGGTTCTGCGGCAGGGCGAGAATGTGCGCCTCACCCCCAAGGAATTCGCAGTTCTTGCAGAGTTGACCAAGAGTGGCGGAAAGACGTTGACCCACGGCCAGCTTCTGAACGCGGTATGGGGACCAGCGCAGCACGAACATGTCGATTATCTGCGGGTTGCAATCATGGGGCTGCGTCGGAAGATCGAAACTGATCCGGCAAGTCCGCAGCTTGTTCTTAATGTGCCTGGCGTGGGGTATCGCCTGGCCATCAGCTGAGAAAGTTCGCCGATTGCGTCCTTTCCAGCAAAAAAGGGCGGCTCTTTCGAGCCGCCCTTTTCGTTTTCCTTGCTCCGCTTCCTTCTTACGGCCCGGCAGCTTTACGCCGCTTCCTTCTTCCGCGACGCCTTCTTGCGCTCGTTCGGGTCGAGGATGGCCTTGCGGATGCGGATGGACTTTGGCGTGACTTCGACCATTTCGTCGTCGTCGATGTAGGCGATGGCCTGTTCCAGGGTCATGATCTTGGGCGGGGTCAGGCGGATGGCGTCGTCCTTGCCGCTCGAACGGAAGTTCGTCAGCTGCTTCGACTTCATCGGGTTGACCTCGAGGTCTTCCGGCTTGGCGTTCTCGCCGATGATCATGCCTTCGTAGAGCGGGGTGCCGACGCCGACGAAGAGGATGCCGCGCTCTTCAAGGGGGCCGAGGGCATAGGCGACGGCTTCACCGGTGCCGTTGGAGATCAGCACGCCGTTCTTGCGGCCTTCGATCTTGCCCTTGTGCGGTCCGTACTTTTCAAACAGGCGGTTCATGATGCCGGTGCCGCGCGTGTCCGAAAGGAATTCGCCGTGGTAGCCGATCAGCCCGCGTGAGGGGGCCGAGAAGGTGATGCGGGTCTTGCCGCCGCCCGAGGGACGCATGTCGGTCATCTCGGCCTTGCGGATGGCCATCTTGTCAACCACGGTGCCCGAGTGCTCGTCGTCCACGTCGATCATGACGGTTTCGTACGGCTCGAGCAGGTTGCCGTCCTCGTCCTTCTGGAACAGCACGCGCGGGCGGCTGATGCCGAGTTCGAAGCCTTCGCGGCGCATCGTCTCGATCAGCACGCCGAGCTGAAGTTCGCCGCGGCCGGCGACTTCGAAGCTGTCCTTGTCGGCGGATTCGGTGATGCGGATGGCGACGTTGGATTCCGCCTCGCGCTCAAGCCGGTCGCGGATCATGCGGCTGGTGACCTTGCTGCCTTCGCGGCCGGCCATGGGCGAATCGTTCACGGCAAAGCGCATCGACAGGGTCGGCGGATCGATCGGCTGGGCCTTGATCGGCACGGTCACTTCCGGCGCGGCGATGGTGTTCGACACGGTGGCGACGGTGAGGCCGGCGAGCGAGATGATGTCGCCAGCGCGGGCTTCGTCGACCGGAACGCGATCGAGGCCGCGGAAGGTCATGATCTTGGACGCGCGGCCGGTTTCGATGACCTTGCCGTCCATGTCCAATGCGCGGATCGGATCGTTGACGCGGATCACGCCCGACTGGACGCGGCCGGTGAGGACGCGGCCAAGGAAGTTGTCACGATCGAGCAGCGTGGCGAGGAAGGTGAACGGCGCGTCCTCGTCGAGGTTCGGCGGCGGCACGTGATCGACGATCAACTGGAACATCGGCTCCAGCGTGCCTTCGCGGCGATCGGGATCGGTGCTGGCATAGCCGTTGCGACCCGAGGCGTAGAGCACGGGGAATTCGAGCTGGTCGTCATTGGCGTCGAGCGTGACGAACAAGTCGAACACTTCGTCGAGCACTTCCTGGATGCGCTCGTCCGGACGGTCGACCTTGTTGACGACGACGATGGGACGCAGTCCAAGGGCCAGTGCCTTGCCGGTGACGAACTTGGTCTGCGGCATTGCGCCTTCCGAACTGTCAACCAGCAGGATCACGCCGTCGACCATCGAGAGGATGCGCTCCACCTCGCCGCCGAAGTCGGCGTGGCCGGGGGTGTCGACGATGTTGATGCGTATGCCGTTCCACTCGATCGAGGTGGGCTTGGCAAGAATGGTGATCCCGCGTTCCTTTTCGAGATCGTTGGAATCCATCGCGCGCTCTTCGACGCGCTGGTTGTCGCGGAAGGTGCCGGACTGGCGGAAGAGCTGGTCGACGAGCGTGGTCTTGCCGTGGTCGACGTGGGCGATGATCGCGATATTGCGCTGCTGGGCGGACATGAAAACTGGCTTTCGGTTGGAATCGGCTGGAGTCGGCACAAGCAGCGCTCGCTCCGGTTTCGGCGCGCGCTTACTCGGAATTGTGCGTTGCGGCAAGCACGCTTCTATAAAGCCATGCGTTGCGGCAAGCGCGGCGTGGAAAAGCGGGCAAGCGGTTGCAGGTGTGACTAACATGCAACAGCGCATCAAAATGCATGAACTGTGCGAAGGATTTCATCGAACTGGAATTGTTCGCATGTTTTCCGCGCCCTAGAAGGTCAGGTGGGAAACAGGATGACCTTCCGGCCTGACCATGGCCACCGCCCGGTAATGCCAGGCGGGTGAACAGAGGAACAGTTTTGCAGATGAAATCCGTAATTGCCGGTCGCTCCGGCCAGGCCGCGCTTCTTGCTGGAGCTTGCGGCCTTGCTCTTGCCTTCTCCGCTACCGCCCACGCGCAGGATGCTGCTGGGGCGGTTGAGGAAGAGGCGCAGCCGGCACCGCCCGCGCCCGATCAGGCGGCAGAAGGCAACGAGATCATCGTCACCGCCACGAAGCGCGAGCAGACCCTGCAGGACGTGCCCATCGCCGTTTCGGTGACGAGCGCGAAGACGCTGGAGCAGGCGCAGATCCGCGATCTCAAGGACCTGACGAGCGTGGTGCCGTCGCTGCGCGTCACCCAGCTGCAATCGAGCGCGAACACCAACTTCATCATCCGCGGCTTCGGCAACGGCGCCAACAACGCCGGGATCGAGCCTTCGGTCGGCGTGTTCATCGATGGCGTGTACCGCTCGCGCTCGGCTGCGCAGATCGGCGATTTCCCGGATGTGCAGCGTATCGAAGTTCTGCGCGGGCCGCAGTCGACGCTGTTCGGCAAGAACGCCAGCGTCGGTGTGATCTCGATCGTGACGGCAGCGCCGAAGTTCGAGTTCGGCGGCAATGTCGAGGCGAGCTACGGCAATTACGATGCGGTCGTGCTCAAGGGCGTGGTCACCGGGCCGGTGACGGACGGGCTGGCGGTGAGCCTTGCTGGCGGCATCAACAAGCGCGACGGGTACAACAAGGACCTCGGCACCGGCAACGACACCAACGAGCGCAACCGCTGGTTCGTGCGCGGCCAGGCGCTGTGGGAGCCCAATGCCCAGGCGCGCGTTCGCCTGATCGGCGACTATTCGAAGATCGACGAGAACTGTTGCGGGGTGGTGAACCTTCAGCCCAGCGCTTCGACGCAGGCGATCCGTGCACTGGGCGGGCGCGTGAACGGTCCGAACGAGATCTATGCCAACCGGGTCTATTCGAATATCGATTCGGTCAACGATATCGAGAACTGGGGTGCATCGGGTCAGGTCGATTACGACTTCGGTCCGCTGACCTTCACCTCGATCACGGCCTACCGGCGGTTGAACGCATTCACCAATCAGGATTCCGACTTCACCAGCGCAGACCTGATCGGGGTCAACGCGCAGGATCAGGGCATCAAGACCTTTACGCAGGAACTGCGGGCGGCCACCAACATGGACGGCCCGCTCAATTTCCTCGTTGGCGGTTATTATTTCAACGAGAATATCCGCCAGTCGAACCAGCTTGGCTGGGGTGAGGACGCGCGCGGCTATGCCGACGTGCTGATCCGGGGACTGACGCAGAACACCCAGTCGCTGTCGAGCATCGAGGCGACGATCAGCGGGCTGACCGGCACCAACTACACGGGCCGGTTCTTCGTGGCAGGGCAAAAGCTCGACGAACGCTATCGCCTGCGGAACGAGGCTTTCTCGGTCTTCGGCCAGGCAGACTTCAAGATCGGTGACCGGGTGACCGTGACAGGCGGCATCAACTACACCAAGGACAAGAAGGACTTCGCTGCCTCGGCAACATCGTCCGACGTGTTCGCGAACCTCGACCTGGTGCAAATTGGCGGCACGGCCTTGAGCCGCGGCTTCATTTCGACCGCGCTGGGCACGACGGACCCGCTGGCCATCGCCGCCTTTGCGCAGGCCAATCCGGCGGTCTTTGCCAACCTGCAGGCGCAGGCCTCGGGCTTTGCGGCGCTGAACCGGAGCCTTTCGACCGAAGCAGCGGCGGCCGACGCCAATCCACTGACTGTGGGCAACCCGCTGCTGGCGCTGCAGGATCTGCAGTATCTGCCGCCCTTCCTGGCGGTGCCGAACGCGGTAGAGCCGGGTCGGACCCGCGACGACAAGTTCACGTATATCGTGCGCGTTGCCTTTGACCTGACCGACGACATCAACGTCTATGCAAGCTACGCGACCGGCTTCAAGGCAAGCTCGATCAACCTCTCGCGCGACAGCCGTCCGCTGCTGAGCGATCGCGATGCCCTGATTGCGCGTGGACTGACGGTGGCCAACCAGACCTATGGCAGCCGGTTCGCCGGGCCGGAAAGCTCCACCGTCTATGAAATCGGCCTCAAGGCGGACTGGGGGCTGGTCACGGCAAACCTTGCTGCATTCGACCAGCGGATCAATGGCTTCCAGTCGAACACGTTCACGGGTTCGGGCTTCGTGCTGGCCAATGCCGGCAAGCAGTCTGTTCGCGGTATCGAGTTCGAGGGCACGGTGAAGCCGGCCAAGGGCTGGCAGTTCAACGTGGCCATGACCTACCTCGATCCGAAGTACGACAGCTTCGTGCTTTCGGCCGTGGGTGACCTTTCGAAGACGCGTCCTGCGGGCATCCCTGCAATCTCATCGACTTTCGCGGCAAGCTATGACCATGAATTCGACAGCGGCCATCATCTGATCCTGCGCGGCGATTTCCACTATGAATCGCCCGTGCAGATTGCCGAGGGGCTGCCCGGCTTCCTTGATGGCGGCACGAGCATTGCGATTGCCGCAGCGCGTCCGTTCCGCCGCGAGGTGAACGAAGCCAATGCCTCGATCACCTGGGCCATGCCCAGCGGATTCGAGCTGACGGCGTGGGGCCGCAACCTGACCGACAATCGCTATCTGCTGCAGATCTTCGATACTCCGGCCCAGCCGGGATCGATCTCCGGCTATACCAGCCAGCCGCGCACCTATGGCGTGGCGGCACGCTACCGGTTCTGAGGCGAAGGCCTTTGAAGGGGGAAGGGGAGCTTCGGCTCCCCTTTTTCGTTCCTGCGCTGTCGTGCAAATGTCAGATCAGCGGCCATCAGATCAGCGGCCATCAGATCAGCGGCGGGGCGTATCCTCGGCTGAAGCGACCTGTGCGGCATTGAAAGGCCGGGCATGGAGCGGCGGGAAGGCATCTTCCAGTGGCTTGGTATCGGGCAGGATATAGACGTAGCCGCCCTTCTTGCCGAACATCGGGGCGATCTTGCCGTTATAGAGCGCCTTGGGGACGTTGATGCAGCCGAAGGTTATGCGGTTGTCGTCAATGTCGGGCGAAAGCATGCGCCTGGTGCGGTTTTCCTTGGGATTGCCGCTGGGTATGGTGTGGATGGCGACGGAGGTTGCGTAATCGACCCAAAGCACGCGGGTGTTTCCTGCAGCCTTGCCGAAGCGGGCGAGGAAGCGGCCTGCCGGCGTCGTCTTTTCGGCCGGGCCGATTTCGGCGAGGGTCTTGTTGCCGACGCCGGGTGTGGCGTCGTCCCCCAAGGCGCGGCCGATGAGCACGGGGCCAAAGCCGACCGGCTTGCCACTGGCATCGAATGCGAAAACCGTGGCGCTGGGCTTGTCGATCACGAGATAGGGCAAACCGTTGTTGTCGCCGGTTTCGTTCACCCACGACGTCACGCGTCGCGTGGGGATTGTCAGGTCGGGCAGTTCGACCGGCTTCTGGACGGACTTGGCGCTCTTGCGCTTCTGCGCCTTGGATTTTGAAGCGGTCGTCGTTGCCGCTTGGGCAGGGGCGGTCATCGGAGAGGGGAGAGCCAGCGCCAGACCGGCAATCGCCGCAAGAGCCTTCATCATTTCAAACGTCACTCGCACCAGAAACGAAAAACCGGACAGGCTTCCCTTGGTCGTCCGACCACAGGAGGCCTGTCCGGCACTTTAACGCAACAAGCGCTGATTAGTTGCGCGGACGCTTCTGCTGGGCCTGCGTCATGCGCTGGTCCAGGCTGTCGACACGGCCGGTGAGCTGGTCGAGGCGCTGCGTGTTGGTCTGGGCCTGTGCGTTGGCGGCCTGGGCCTCGCTGCGGGCAGCCTGGGCAACGCCGTCAGTTGCCTGGAGGCGGCTTTCCACACCGTCGATGCGCTGGTTTACCGTTGCGATCTGCTCGTTGACGTAGCCCTTGGTGGCGCAACCACCGAGGCCCAGCGATCCGGCGAGAATTGCGACGGCGGGAATGATCTTAAAGGACGGCGTCATGTAATGCTCCTTGATGAAACCTGTAGGTTTTTTGGCGAACCGCAGCGGCAACGCGCAGATGGGGCAAACAGACATGGCTGAATCGGTGAAGCGTTGGCTGGCATGGGCGAATTGCGGAACGCGCGGCAGGGCGTTTCGGGACGTCGATGGCCGGTGGTCTTGAAAGGCGTGTGGGCA
>JBEQCK010000147.1:0-9268 GCA_041639335.1 Novosphingobium sp. | reverse complement strand
GCCGGGTACTCGGTGTTCAACGATGGTTCGGTGCGCGACTGGCAGCGCCACAACATCCAGTTCACGCCGGGCAAGAACTTCCCCGGCACCGGCGCCTTCGGCCCGGCCCTCGTCACGCCCGACGAACTGCCCGATCTTGCCGACCAGCGCGTGCAGACCCGCATCAACGGCCAGCTCGTCCAGGACCAGCCCGTCTCCGACATGATCTGGGACGTCGCCTTCGTGATCGCATACTGCTCCACCTTCACCACCCTCGAACCCGGCGACGTCATCGCCACGGGCACCCCAGGCGGCGTCGGCGACAAACGCAACCCACCCCTCTACATGAAACCCGGCGACATCGCCGAAATCTCCATCGGCAAAATCGGTAAACTCTCCAACCCCGTGATTGACGAAGCATGACGGCGACTTCCGATGCCATTGCCGCGATGGGCATCGCGCTCGGCCCGCAAGTGGTCGAAGCATGCCGCGCGCTGTTCGATGCCGAGCAGAGCGAGCTTGCCGCGCGCGTGTCCGTCCTGGCCGCCGATTGTGTTTACGGGCCGCATGATCGACACCGCCTCGATCTTTATCGTACGGGCATCAATCGCGACTTGCCGGTAGTCCTGTTCGTCCATGGGGGCGGATTCCGGCTTGGCGACAAGGGCGATGCAGGTTCCTGGCAGAACGCCGCCGTGGCCCGGACGATGGCCGAAGCCGGATTCCTTGGTGCGGCGATGAATTATCGGCTTTTACCCGATGCGCGCTGGCCGCAAGGGGGCGAGGACGTGGTGGCGGCAGTCGAGTGGCTTCGCGACAACGCGAGGGATCATGGCGGCGACCCGACACGGAT
Source organism: Novosphingobium sp. (assembly GCA_041639335.1). Classification (GTDB taxonomy): domain Bacteria; phylum Pseudomonadota; class Alphaproteobacteria; order Sphingomonadales; family Sphingomonadaceae; genus Novosphingobium. The sequence goes on along the minus strand of JBEQCK010000147.1, from coordinate 8,436 downwards.
CGTGGTCGTAGGCACATCCGCAGGCGCCGTGCACATTGCCACTGCTCTTAAGTTGCGGCCCGACTTGGCGGTTGCCGGGGTGGTGCTGCTTTCGGGATTGTATGGTTACACACCGCTCGATGCCAAGGACGAGCCGTATTATGGTCCGAACGAGGACTACGACGCGAAGATGCCGCGCGAGGCCGTGGCTTCGACCGCCATTCCCTTGTTCGTTTGCTGTGCGCAGTACGATCCTCCACGTTTTCAGGCCGAATTTCTTGGCCTCATGGCAGAGCGTCTCGAACGGCACGGCGTCATGCCGAACGGGATGATCCTGTCCGGCCACAATCACTATTCCATGGCCATGCACATCGGAACGGCGGACCGCCGCCTGACCGACGAAATAGTGGCGTTCGTCAGGTCCGTGTAGCGCCGATGTGGCTTGTGCCGCGGGCGCGCGCGAGCTTCTCCTGACGATCACGCTCCCGGGCCGAAGCGCGCTGTTCGTCGGTCCGCTCATCGTAGCAGCCCGCGCAGGAAACGCCGTCCTCGTAGAGCGGTGAAGCACGGCCTTCCTCGTCCACGGGGCGGCGGCAGGCGCGGCAAAGCACGTGGCTGCCAAGTGCGAGGCCATGGCCCACGGTCACGCGCTCATCGAACACGAAACATTCGCCGCGCCACAGGCTTTCCTCTTTGGGCACTTCCTCGAGGTACTTCAGGATGCCGCCCTTGAGGTGGTAGACCTGATCGATGCCTTCGGCCTTGAGAAAGGCAGTGGACTTTTCGCAACGGATGCCGCCGGTGCAGAACATCGCGACCTTGGGAGTCTTGCCTTCTCCCAGCAGCTTCTCGCGTTCGCGCCGGAACCAGCCGGGAAATTCCCGGAAGCTGGCAGTCCTGGGATCGATGGCGCGTTCGAACGTGCCGGCCGCCACTTCGTAATCGTTGCGGGTGTCAATCACGATCGTTTCGGGATCGGCAATAAGCGCGTTCCAGTCCTGCGGCGAAACATAAGTGCCAACGCTGGCGCGCGGATCGATGCCCTCGACGCCCATCGTCACGATCTCGCGCTTGATCCGCACTTTCATGCGATAGAACGGCATGGCCGATGCGTGGGAGTACTTGACGTCGGTATCGGCGCAATCTGGCTGGGCACGGATGAAATCCACGACATTGGCAATGCCATCGGCGCTACCGGCGATCGTGCCGTTGATCCCTTCGCGGGCAACAAGCAGCGTACCCTTGATGCCTTGCGCCTTGCAGGTGCTTTCAAGCGCATCGCGCAAGGTGGCAGGATCCGCGATTGGCGTGAACCGGTAAAGTGCTGCGACGGTGACCGACGATTCCATGCCGCGCCCTTAGGGCAAGCGGCAGGGTTTGTCAGTCCCGAGACGCTGCAAGGCATGCTGCCAGGTGATCCTGCCACCGAGCAGGGATGCGATGACGTCAAGCCCCGCTGCCGCATCGGCGTTTTCGCCACAGACAAACAGATCGACGGCCGCGACGCCGGTCTCTGGCCAGGTGTGGATCGATATGTGCGATTCCGCCAGCATGGCGACCGCGGTCAATCCCATCGCTTCACCGAAATGATGGAGATGAACCCCGACGACGTGGGCCTTGGCCGCGCGCGCGGCCATGCGCAGGACCTGTTCGACATGCGCGGCATCATCAAGCCTGTGGCATCCATCCAGATCGGCGATGAGATGGACACTCGTGCCCGGAAGATGGACCATCAGGCGAGACTTTCGAACGGGTGCGCGAGATGGGCCAAGGCGCTCTCGGCGGCAGTGACGCCGCGATAGTGCGCTTCCTCGAACAGCGAAAGGCCCGAAAGATCGGAGTGGGCGAGCCAGACCGGAGGCGACCCTCGCACGGCTGCCATCCTGGCGGGGTCGGAGAGAAAGCCGGGCGCGGGCTGCACCATGGCATGGCCCCAGCGCCACACGTCGACCCGCTCGATCGCGCCCGACAGATCCGGGTTCATCGCCAGCAGATCATCCTGCACGATACGCTGCCATGCGGCCAAGGTGCGCGTCATGAGAATCTTGCGGGCCTGCGCCGGGGTTTCACGGCTGAGCGGGAGATACCAGGTCAACACCGTGGGGCCGCCGGCCGCCGAGGAGGTCTGGTGCGTGGCGACAACATATCCGAGGCTTTCGCTCGCTGCCGAGACATTGTCCCACGCCAGCGGTGCGCCCTTGCCACGCGGCGGGCGGCTGACCGTGACATTTGCCACGACCCACGGTGCATAGCTGAACCGGCCCATGGCAGAGTGCTGCGGCGCTACCCTCTGGGCAACGAAGTGGGGCATGGCGAGGATGGCGGCGCGAGCGCGGACAAGGTTGGTCACATTAGCACGATGATCGAAGACATGGGCCATCACCCCTGATCCGGCCGTTTCGACCCGGACCACGGACCGCGCCGTGCGCAGATTGGGCGCGATCCGGTCGGCCATCGCCCGGACCAGGCGGCCATTGCCTTCGGGCCAGGTCAGTTCGCGGTCACCATCGTTCCCGGCGGCCCAGCCGCGCCGCCCGGCAAAATAGTGGATGCCCGCCCAGGCCGAGACATGCTCGGGCTCCGAGCCGTAATCATCCCTGCAGCAATAGCGCAAGTGAGCGCGTAACGGGGCAGAGGTATAGCCCTGCGCGTCGAGCCACTGCGCGAAGCTTTGCTGGTCGAGAGAGCGATACCGGGCATCCGTGCTCGACAGCGCCATGGGCGAGGCAAAAGCGGGCTTGCCATCGCGGCCTACGGCATCGCGAAACCCGGCCATCGCGGAGGTGAAGCGCGTCTGCTGGGCTTTGTCGTCATTCGATAGCGCAGTCTGGGGGACTAGGCCTTCCTGCCATTTGCCACGCCACAGCAGCCGCTCTTCCAGGTCTGCGCAAAGCTGGAGCGGATCATAGACCGGCGTGCCGTTTGCCTCGCCCGTTATCATGCCGAAGCCTTTCAGCATGTGTCGCAGCGCGCGGGCCTCGCGGTTTGGCACGGGCAGGTAGTGCGCGCCCAGCGGATAGGCGCTGATGCCGTTGCTGCCCGATCGTCCGTTGCCGCCGGGGGCGTCTTCCAGTTCAAACAGGGCAAAGCGCGTGAAGCCGGCCTCGGCGAGGCGCCAGCCGGCGGCCAGGCCGGCGACGCCGCCGCCCGCAATCAGGATGTCGATCGCCTCGACCGGGCCAGATGGTGCCGGAAACCTGCCATCCCGAATGAGGTGGCCCCGCTTCCAGTCGGCGCCGGAGAGAGTACCGGGAAGGGGGGTATCGCTGCACCCTCCCAGCAGCGCCGTTGCCCCCGCTCCTGCCGCTGCGCCAGCAAGCACCTGCCGCCGGGTCGGCTCAGCCTTCATAGCGGCCCCACTCTTCGGCGAAGCTGCGCACAAGCGCCTGATTGTCGAGCCGGTTTACCGGGGCAGGGCGGCGGGCCATGTCGGGCGGGAAATCGAACATTGCCCGTTCGCTGGCCCCTGTGAGGAAGCGCAAGTTCGTCGGCAGGCGCACCACATCCGATGGAACGGCATGGGCGGCCATGGTGAAGCCCCATTCGCCAAAGCTCGGCACGTAGGCATGGTAGCCGCGCACACTCAGCCCGGCGGCCTCGAGCGTGCTGGCAACGGTCCAGTACGAGCGCGGGGCAATCAGCGGCGAAGTGCTCTGCACGGTCATCACCCCTCGGGGGGCGAGCAGGCGGGCGACTTCGCGATAGAATGTCTCGGTATAGAGCTTGCCCAAGGAGAATTCGGTGGGATCGGGAAAGTCGACGATGATCGCGTCGAACTGGCGCTGTTGTTGGCGCACCCAGCGAAAGGCATCGGCGTTGACCATCGTGAGCCGGGGGGAGGCAAGCGACCCGGCATTGAGCTGCGCCAGATGCGGCGTTTCGCGAAACAGGCGGGTCATCTCGGGATCGAGATCGACCAGCGTAACGTGGCCGACGCGGCCGTCGCGCAGCACTTCGCGCGCGGCAAGGCCATCGCCGCCACCGAGTATCAGCACTTGGCGGGGCGTTGCGACCCGGCCCAGCACCGGCCACACCAGTGCTTCGTGATAACGATATTCGTCGCGCGTGGAGAACTGCAGGTTGCCGTTGAGATAAAGCCGCAAGTCACCGCTTTGCCGCGTCAGCACGATGCGCTGGTAGGGTGTCGAGCGGGCATAGACCACCGGCTCATTGTAAAACGCAACCTCGCTCCAGCGTTGCAGCCGGTCGGCAAAGGCAAGGCCGCAGACCAGCGAGGCAGCGACCAGCAGCGCCACCGCCATGTCGCGCCAGATGCGCTCCTGGCGACGCAGGGCGATCAGCAAGGCAATGGCAACCGCGACGTTGGCAAGGCCGAAAACGAAACCCGTCCGTATCATGCCCAGCTTGGGAACCAGCACCAGCGGGAACAGCAACGAGGCGATCAGCGCGCCCACATAGTCATAGGTCAGCACGTTGGAGACAAGTTCGCGGAAGGCGAAGCGATGCCGGAGAATGCGGATCAGCAGCGGGATTTCCAGCCCGACCAGCACGCCGATGGCCATCACCAGTGCATAGAGCGCAACCCGAAAGTCTCCCACCAGCGGGAACAGCAGGAACAGACCGGCAGCAGACCATCCGCCCAGCGCCGCAATAAGGATTTCCACCCGAACGAACACCGCCATCTCGCCCGAACGCACATGGCGCGAGAGCCAGCTGCCGACGCCCATCGCAAACAGGTACGTCCCAATGACGGTGGAGAACTGGGTGACACTGTCGCCAAGCAGATAGCTTGCCAGCGTGCCGGCCAGCAGTTCGTAGATCAGCCCGCAGGTGGCAACGACCAGGACCGAAACCAGCAGAATGACCGCAAGCGATGCCGGAGCTGCATCCTGCGCGGCTTCGCCTTGGGCAAGCGGTGCTTCATCCATGCACGGCGGCGGCGATGATATTGGATATGCCGATGGCGACAGCTCCGGCGAGAAGGGCCACGGCCATGTTCTTGCGCTCGATGATCTCGCGCCACAGCTCGCCCGGGGTCAGCTTGTCCACCAGCACGAAGCTGACAATGAAGATGACGATGCCGAGGCCGGCATAGAGCATCGTGGCAAGGAAGATGTTTGCGGTGAGCATGGCAGGCTCCTTTCAGGATCCGGTGATCATTTGTGCGATGGGCCGGGCTGGCCCGAAGCGACGGGACGGTCCTCCTCGTCGCTGTAGAACGAGTAGGCATTGAACGCCGCGAACAACGCTCCCGCCAGAAGGGCGAGGCAAAACAGGGCGTAGAGGATCAGGCGTCTGGTCATTTGTCGCGGAACCTCCACCACAGCAAGGTCAGCGGCCAGGCGAACAGCGCGATGACCAGCGTCCACCACATGCCCCACGACATCGCGCCGGTGCTGGCCTCGATCGAAAGATTGATGGTCTCGACCGATCCCCATCCATCAATGGTGTACGGGTCGACTGGCCAGCCGTGCGCCGATCCGCTGACATAAACATCGTAGGTGCCGCGCGGCACGTGGCCGAACATGGTGTCGCCAGAGCGGCTGCCTTCGCTCCATGCCCCGTCTGAATCGGTGCCGGCATAGTGTTCGACCAGACCGAACGCATCGATCGATTGCTCGCTCGAGCGATCAACCAGGTTGTATTCGAGATCGACCCAGCGGTTTTCGAAACGATTGGCGTCCGCTTCGATGGTTACGAACTGCCATGGCCTGCGCACGGTAATCGTGCCGACCTTGACCGGCGCGATCTGGCCGCCGACCGGAACCTGGATCAATGTGCTCGCGGCCGTGGTCGGCCCTGCGATCACGGCCATGGCGATCGCGGCGAAGATCGACACGGCGAGGGCAAGCTTGAACATGTTGCCAAGATCGTCCTGCTCCATGCCGATCGAGGGCCGGAACAGCATCGGTCCTCGGGCCGCCTTGCGCCTTGGCAGGCTGCGACGCCTCAGGCCAAAGGCGATTTCAACTTCGGCTTCCGGAACCGGCACAAGTTGCGTCCAGTTCTCCTCTCCCGCTGAAACTTCCCGTGAAAGCATCGTGTCGCCCGATTGGAACAGCGTGGCGGTAGCCGTGTCGCCTGCCTTCACTCGCCAGTAGAACTCGCCGGCAACTGCGGTGGTCGAGGTTGTCTGGTCTCGCCCCATTCGAGTGAATGGCGTGCTTCGCCAATAGACCCTGTCACGAGGGCCTTGAGGCCGATCTGCCAGCATCGTGCCGAATTGCCATTCGCCGTCGCAAGCGACCAACCAGCGATAGCCGAGGTAGGGGTTGAACAGCAGGAACTCCTGCCAGATGGTGATCTGGTCCTTTCGGCGCATTGCGCCGACCACCTCCCACTCCTGCCCGAACAGCGTGCCACGCTTGCCCAGCTCCAGTGCGAAGTTTTCTTTGGCGCGCTTGTACTTGCGGATCAGTGCCACTTCGGGGCGCGATACATCGAGCAGCGATCCGCAGTGGTGACAGGCGAGGTTGACCGTAAATCCTGCCGCGCGCAATTCGATCGTGCCACCGCAGGCGGGGCAGGTGACCGCATTGCCGCCAAAAGTGCCCGCAGTCACCGGAGCTCTCCGGGAACAGTCCAGCCCTCGATCTGACGCAGATTTCCGGGCTTGAGGCTGACCAGATCCCAGCTATCGCCGAACCACGCCGTTGTCGCGCGGTCATCGCGCTGAAGGGAAAGCACCTCGCCGCTGGCCGAGCGGAAGTCCACGCTGGTCATCTTCATGCCTATCTGCGTCGGGATCGGCAGGTCACCCTCGCTGCCAAGGCATTCGACCTGCTTGATGTCGCTTGCAAAGAGCTGGCGTCCATCGACCTCGATCACGTCTCCCGGCGTAAGGGTGCCGCCTTCCGCAAAGGCGCGGACTTCTGCGCGGTCGAGCAGTTGCGGCCATTCGGCTGTCAGCATGAACATGCCGGCGGCCTCGGCGAGCCAATACTGCGCGCCGCTATCGGCCATGGCCAGCCATTCGTTCCACGAGCCTCCGGTCCAGGCCCAACGCACTCGCCCGACCACGACCATGCTGCGCCCCTCGGCCATCAGCGTGGTGCCGAGCTGGATCGGCGAAACATCGAACGGCAGGACCGCAACCTTGCCGACGTCCTCGATATCGAGCCCTTGGCGCAGGATCAGTGTCTGACAGTAGGGACACGTGGCATAGGGAAGGGAGGCGCCTCGCACCGGCACTTGCGCTCCGCACGAAGGGCAATTCATCACGTCCCGCTTCCCCCAATGCGAACGCGCAATCAGCGGATTCGCGCGAGCAGCTCGGCCTTCTTGGCATCGAACTCCTGCTGGCTCAATGCGCCCAGGGTCACGAGCCTGTGGAGTTTCTCGATCGTGGCGAGGGGATCTTCCTCGGTGGCGGCGGGAGCAGGCGCAGGGGACGCTGCCTGGCCCAGTCCCTGGGCCATCGCGCCCCCCAAAGCCGTGGCTGCAGCAACCCCGGCGCCGATTCCGGCTACGCCGCCGCCGTCCTGGTTGGCGGCGTCCTCGATGGCTTCAGCTGCCTGGAAGCGGGTGTAATTGCCAAGATCGCCGAGGACTCGCATAGAGCTGGCCTTGTCGAGGTGGGCCTGCACTTCATCGGGCAAGGAAACGCTTTCGACATAGAACGAAAGGCAGGTCAGTCCCCACTGCGCAAAGGCCTTGTCGACCTCAAGCTTGATCCGGTCCGAAAGCGCCTGCTGGTTTGCCGCCAGATCGAGGAAGGCAATCCCACTGCCGCCGAGGGCCGTGGCCATCGCAGTCTGGATCGCAGCGCGCAATTGCGGTTCGAGCGAGGGCACCGCGACGCCCGCCAGCGTCCCCATCACGCGCGAGATGAAGGGCGCAACTTCATTTACGCGGAAGGAATAGGAGCCGAATGCCCGCAGGCGCAGCGCGCCGAATTCGGCATCGCGTACGGTGACGGGCTGGGCGGTTCCCCACTTCAGGCCATGTTGCTCCTTCAGTGAGAGGAACACAACGTCAGACTTGAACGGCGACTTGAAGGCCTTGTCCCAGTTCATCAGGTTGGACAACAAGGGCAGGTTGGCGGTTTCAAGCGTATGCAGGCCCGGTCCGAAGAAGTCTGCGACCCGGCCTTCGTTGACAAAGGCCGCGATCTGACCTTCGCGTACCGTCAACTGCGCGCCGTGCTGAATTTCACGATCGGCAAAGGGCACGCGCCAGGCCAGTTCGCCGGGCTGCTCCAGCCATTCGATGACATCGACAAACTGCTTGCGAATAAAATCGAACATCACGGGCGCCTTACGAAAACAACGGACTGTTTCCGGCAGCCTAACTTGTGACTGCCGCTAAGCAAGTGCGCATGCGGAAATGTGGGGCAAACCTTACCTTTAACTTCAGCGGCCCGAGATTGCTAACTTTCTCAAAGTGCGACAACCTATGACGTGACCCCCAGCTTTCCTCCAGCTGAGATTAGAGCCGGGCGGTTGTTTTGCGCATCAGCGCGGTTGAAGCAATGGGCTGCGTAGCGGAGCCCGTAGG
>JBEQCK010000146.1:1795-9330 GCA_041639335.1 Novosphingobium sp. | reverse complement strand
TCTGCGGCCCCTATGATCCGCTGAACCCCAAGGCTGGTCCTCAGGCGGTCGGGGACGTCCGCAAGCTGATCGCACACCGCCGCTTTGCCGAAGCCGAAGCGCTTGCCAACGAATGCCTGATCGGCCGGCCCGCAGGCCAGATGTCGTATCAGACGTTCGGCGATCTGTTCATCGACATGGACCTTGCCGGCACGCTTACGGCCTATCGCCGTGAACTGGATCTCGACAAAGCCATCGCCACAACGCGCTTCGCCACATCCGCCGGCACTATCATGCGCGAGGTTCTGGCCAGCCCCGTCGATCAGGTCATCGCCATCCGCCTTTCAGCCAGCGAAGGGTCTACGCTGAACTTCATAGTGCGCTTTGAGACTCCACAAGATGCCACCGTCAGCGCGGCGGACAATGCGATCCAAGCAAGGGGCCGCAACCGGGCAGATCAGGGCGTCCCGGCCGGCTTGAGCCTCGCCGCGCGGATCACCGCCAGCGCTCAAGGCGGAACTGTCCGGGCCGAAGGCGCCACGTTGGTGATCAGTAACGCCGCGCACGCCACCATCCTTGTCGCACTCGCGACCAGCCACTCCGGCGATCCTGCTGCCACCGTCGACCGCCAGATCGCCGCTGCCAGCGCACAGCCATGGTCCGCCTTGCGCAACGCCCACATCGCCGAGCACCGCCGCCTCTACCGCCGCGCAGCGCTGCACCTCGGCCCCGCCAATCCCCTGCCCACCGACGAGCGCATCAAAGCCAATGTCGACGCCGACGAACCGGCCCTTGCCGCACTCTATTTTGCTTATGCCCGCTACCTGCTGATCTGCTCCTCGCGCCCCGGTACGCAACCGGCGAACCTGCAGGGCATCTGGAACGAGAGCACCAAACCGCCATGGGGATCGAAGTACACGATCAACATCAACACCCAGATGAACTACTGGCTGGCAGACCCGGCCAATCTTGGCGAATGCGCCGAGCCGCTGCTGCGCCTGGTGCGCGAGCTTGCCGAGAGCGGCGCGAAGACTGCCCGGTCAATCTACGGCGCCAGAGGCTGGGTCGCGCACCACAACACCGATCTGTGGCGCGCCTCCAGCCCGATTGACGGCGCGGCCTGGGGCATGTGGCCCTTGGGCGGCGCATGGCTGTGCAATGCGCTGTGGGATCGCTGGGACCATGGCCGAGACCGGGCATGGCTTGCCGCGATCTACCCGCTCATGCGCGGCGCGGCAGAATTCTTTCTCGATACCCTGCAGACCTCGCCACAGGGTCTGATCACCTCGCCCTCGATCTCGCCCGAGAACCGCCACCCCTTTGGCGCTTCGGTCTGCGCTGGCCCCGCCATGGACCGCCAGATCCTGCGCGACTTGTTCGATCGCACCGCCGATGCTGCCGAAGGTCTCGGCAAGGATGCCGACTTCGCCGCACAGCTTCGACAGACCCGCGCCGCGCTTGCGCCCGATCGCATCGGCAAGGCGGGGCAGTTGCAGGAATGGCTGGAGGACTGGGACGAAGCCGCGCCCGAACAGGACCACCGTCACGTCTCGCACCTCTACGCGCTTTACCCGGGACAGCAAATAGACCCTGATGAGACACCCGATTTGGCAAGAGCCGCGCAAGTCTCCCTCAACCGCCGTGGCGATGAGTCGACCGGGTGGGCCACTGCCTGGCGGATCGCGCTCTGGGCGCGGCTGCGCGATGGCGAGCGGGCGCACAAGATCCTGCGCAGCCTGCTCTCGCCCGCCCGCACTTATCCCAACATGTTCGATGCCCACCCGCCGTTCCAGATCGACGGCAATTTCGGCGGCAGCACGGCCATCGTCGAGATGCTGGTGCAGAGCCGCAAGGGGACGCTTCATCTGCTGCCTGCCCTGCCTGAGGCCTGGGCCTCCGGTAGTGCCCGCGGGTTGGTGGCGCGGGGCGGTGTGGTGGTGGATCTTGCCTGGAACCAAGGCTGCCTCACACATGCGTTGCTCAAACCCATGGAAAGCGGGCCGATGACCGTGCGCCTGGGCAATCAGCGCCGCACCCTGCAGCTTTCAAAGGGCCGGATGGTTACGCTCAAGGGTTCAAGTCTGGCGACAAGCTGAAACCACTTGCCCTGGCGGGCGTTGCGCTGGCACTTGGTTATCTGCGGGTTTGGCCGCAACACGGGGGAACAATGCTGGAGCGCAACAGGATCGAGAAGGGCGGCTTAGTCCTTTTTCTGGTGATCGTCACGATCGGTCTTACGCTGGTGGTCTCCCACTTCATCGGCGCAATGCTCTGGGCCGCCCTTGCCGCGATCATGTTTCATTCGCTGAACGAGCGGTTGCTTGAACGCTGGCCGGAGAAGCGCAGCCGCGCCGCTGCCATGACCCTGCTCATCATCACCTTCGCGGTGATTATCCCCGCCATGTTGATCGGAACGATGGTGGTGGAACAGGCCTCCGGCGTGTTCGCGCAGATGCGCACCGGGCAGCTGAACTTCTCAGCCTATTTCAAACAAATACATGATGCTCTTCCGGTTCGACTTCAGGACCTGCTTGGCAACGCCGGATTCGGTACGTTCGAAACCGCGCAGAGCCGCATCTCCGAAGCGCTCGGCAACAGCGCCAGTGCAATCACGCAGCGCGTGCTGGCCTTCGGCGCCAACGCGGCATCATTCCTTCTTGCTTTTGCTGTAGGGCTTTACGTTACATTCTTCATGTTGCGTGATGGATACGCGATAGGCCCTCAGATCGTCCGTGCGCTGCCTCTGGAGGCCTCAATCGCTGCCCGGATCGTCGAACGGTTCGTCGCCGTTGTGCGCGCCACGATCAAGGGGTCGGTGCTTGTCGCGCTTGCTCAGGGCGCGCTTGGCGCGATTACATTTGCCATCGTAGGCCTGCCCGCCTCGTTGCTGTGGGGTGCGCTCATGGCCATTGCCGCGCTGCTTCCCGCGATCGGCCCGGCAATCGTCTGGGGCCCCGTCGCAATCTACCTCTTCGCCACCGGAGCGATCTGGCAGGGCGCAGTGGTGATCGGATCGGGTGTCATGGTCATCGGCCTTGCCGACAACGTCCTGCGTCCGATGCTGGTCGGCCGCGATACCGGCATCCCTGATTGGTTGGTGCTGGTCACGACGCTTGGCGGTATCGAACTGCTCGGCCTCTCCGGCATCGTCGTCGGCCCGGTGGCCGGCGCGCTGTTCCTCACGGGTTGGCAGATCCTTACGGAACAGAGACTGGCGCTCCACCCCGCCGAGGGGCGAGGCGAAGCGCCCTGATCGTCACTTCGGCAGGTCGACCACGCGGTCCACGCTAAAGGTCGTCTCGGTCCCCGGCAGTCCGCTGTCGGGCTGCCCTCCGCCGAGGTTCAGGCGATAGGTGCCCGCAAACACCTGCCGCACCCCGTCCGGACGTACCGCGGAAAGATCGCGCGGCGAAAGCTCCAGTGTCACCGCCTTGCTCTCGCCGGGCTTGAGCGACACCCGCTGCAACCCGCGCAAGGCCACGCGCGGCGCTCCCGGCTGCTCGGGAAAGCGCAGGTACGCCTGCACCACTTCCTCGCCCTCGCGCGCGCCGGTGTTGGTCACCTGCGTCGTCACGCGAATGCCATTGGCCGTGCTGCCGCCGACCGGCTCGACCCTGGCCGGGCCATAGCCGAAGGTCGTGTAGCTCAGGCCATAGCCGAAGCCGTAGACCGGCTTGCCGGTGAAATAGCGATAGGTGCGCCCCTTCATCGAATAGTCGGTGAAGGCAGGGAGGTCTGCGGTGTCCTTGTAGAACGTCAGCGGCAGGCGACCCGACGGGTTGGTCTTGCCTGTCAGCACATTGGCCACGGCAAGTCCGCCAGCCTGCCCCGGATACCATGCCTCGACCAGCGCATCGGCATTGTCCTTCGCCCAAGACAGGTTGATCGGGCTGCCGTTCATCGTCACCACGACCAGCGGCTTGCCCAGCGTGCGCGCGCGGATCAGCAGTTCGCGCTGGTCCATCGGCAGTTCAAGGCCGGTCTTGTCACCGCCATCGAAGCCCTCGATCTTGAGCGGCATTTCTTCGCCTTCGAGGTCTGCCGTCAGACCGACCACGGCCACCAGCACATCGGCTTCGGCCGCGCCTCGCGCCAGGTCGCCCCAAGGATCGCGGCTGATGCGCTTCCAGAACAGGCCCGGTCCAGCCGCGCCGCCGCCTTCGATGTCGAAGTGCAGCGGATAGCGCTCACCTTTCTTAAGCTCGACCTCGACGTACTTGGGCGGCTCGCCCCACAGCGAATAGTGGTCGGAAGTGATGACCGGCTTGCCGCCGATTGCGATCGCGCCCTTCACCGCGGTCACGCCCATCTTGTAGAGCCCGCTTTCCGGCGCCACGAAGAAGCCGTCCCACACCACCTTGTGCGCCGGGCTCACCTCTTTCAGTTGCATCGCGCTGCTTTTCAGGTTCGTCTCGATCCGCGTGACGACGGGCTTTGCGCCAAAGGTGCGCTCTCCGCGCGGCTTGTCGGGGTCGACCGCGTTGTAATAGACCGCCTTCAGCCCCGGCTTGCCATCGGGCGTGAGGAAGTTGCCGTCCGTCACCAGATCGCCATCGGTGATCGAGGGCGAGAACGGCACGTAGTTCACCTGCGCTCCCGGCATCGCACGGCGCAGGCCCTCTACCACCGAGATCGGCGGCGCTGAGTTGGCCGAGGAGTAGTTGCCGCGCAGCACGCGCGTCGCATCGCCCAGCGGCCCGATCACCGCCACCCGCGCGCCGGCCTTGAGCGGCAGGACGCCGGTGTTCTTGAGCAGGACCAGACTCTTCTCGGCGGACTTCAGCGAAAGGTTCCAGCCTTCCTGCGTGCCCACCGCGCTTACCGGCGTGGCATTGGGCTTGCGTGCGGTCATGCCGCTGAGGTCGCCATTGCGATAGCGCGCCGAGAACAGCCGCACCAGCACGCGGTCAAGGTCGCCCTCGGTCAGATAGCCCGCCTTCAATGCCGCCTTGTAGCGGTCCGCCAGCCCCTTGGCCTCGCCGATGGTGCCGGTGTGGCATTCGTTGTCGACGCCCGCCAGCAGGCCCACGGCCACGCCGGATGCGGCATCGGGCGCGTACTTGTGGCGGTCGTAGATGTCGACCACGGCATCGCAGTCGGAAACGACATAGCCCTTGAAGCCCCATGCCCCGCGCAACCGGTGTTTCAGCAACAGGTCGCTGGCGCAGGCCGGTTGCCCGTCAACGCGGTTGTAGGCGCACATGATCGACCCGGCCTTGCCCTCGACGATCGCGGCGCGGAACGCCGGGAGGTAGGTGTCTTCCAGATCATGGCGCGAAACCATGATGTTGTCGGTGTGCCGCGTCGGTTCCGGCCCGGAATGCACGGCGAAGTGCTTGGGGCTGGCGATCACGTCGGGCAGGTCCGGGTCTGGACCTTGAATGCCCTTGATATAGGCGACGCCGAGCTGCGCCGTCAGGTAGGGATCCTCGCCATAGGTCTCTTGACCACGGCCCCAGCGCGGATCGCGGAAGATGTTGATGTTGGGCGCCCAGGTATCAAGCCCGGTGCCGATCTTGCCGAGATGCCCGGTCTGCCGCGCCAGCGTATGCAGGCCCTGCAATTCGGTGCTGATGACCCGCGCAACATCATGGATTAACGGCGGGTCAAACGTGGCGGCAAGGCCGATCGATTGCGGGAAGTTCGTGGTCGGCACTGCCCCGCCTGCACCGTGGAGGCTTTCGGTCCACCAGTTGTAGGCGGGCACGCCAAGGCGCGGGATCGCCGGCGCGACGTTGAGCAGTTGTTCGACTTTCTCGTCGGCGGTCATCTTCGCAACCAGCGCTGATGCCAGATTGTCGGCCTCGGACCGCGGGTCGGCGGCCTGCGCGGTGGCGCCTGAAATAGTTAGCGTTACCACACTGACGGAACCGAGCAGCAGTCGCGCGATTCCGCGCGTTGGCAATGAACTGGCGATCACGATTTTCCTCTCAGGTATCCCATGCCGATGCGACCCGGCAGGGCTCGTTCTTGGATCAGACTGGCTGCAGACCGTACTTGACGATGCGGTCGATGAGGTCGCGATGCTTGGGCAATCCGCTCAGCATCCGCGCGGTAATGTCGGCGTTATCGGCCCGCGCCCGCCGCGCCTCGCGCACTTCCGGCTCCAGCGTGCGTGCGGAAACCTCGGTGCGGAAGCCCATGCCATAAAGCACGTACTGGTAGGACGCTGAGGGGAACACTTCGTCCACCCGGTCGAACTCCTCGTGCATGTACGGCCCCTGATACTGCCACAGCGCCATCAGCTCCTGCAGCCGTTCGGGGATGGAAGCCGGGTCCATATTGTCGCGCCAGAAGGCCGTATCGCGCCGCTTGCTCAGGACATAGTGCAGCTTCAGAAAGTCGATGATACGGCCCCAGCGGTACAGCGTCTTCTCGTTGTAGCGCCGCGCAACCACGTCCATCACTTCGCGCACCGGCGGCATCTGGTCGGCGATCATCTTGGCCGAAAGCTCGATCAGCACGATGGCCGAGGCTTCCAGCGGCTCGAGGAATCCCGCCGCCAGCCCGACGCCCACGCAATTGTTCTTCCAGAACAGTTCGCGGTGGCCCGAGCGGATATCGATCTTGCGGACCGAAAGCCCTTGGGCAGCAGCGCCGACATAGGCGCGCAGTTCCGCCTCGGCGTCCTCGCGGGAGATATGGCGGCTCGAATAGACATGCCCGACGCCCCGGCGCGTCGGCAATCCAATGTCCCAGATCCATCCCGCCGATTGCGCGGTGGAAATGGTATGCGTTGCTACCGGCGCTTGCAGGTCGGGATAGGGCACCTGCATGGCGAGCGCGGTGTCGCAGAACAGCACATCGTTGCAGTCCTTGAACCCTACGCCCAGCGTCTGGCCCAGCAGAAGGCTGCGCATCCCGGTGCAATCGATGAACAGGTCGCCGCTGATCTCGCCTGCCTGCTCGGTCGTGATCGCGCGAATGTCGCCGCTTTCGTCCTGCAGGACCTGCTTCATGTCGGCCAGCACGTGGCGCACGCCCAGCTTCTCGGTGCAGTGCCGCTGCATGAACGGTGCGAACTTTCCGGCATCGAGGTGGTAGGCATAGTTCGCCTGCCCCTCGTACTCGGCGTTGACCATGGACTTGGGCGCAAGGTTCTCGTCGCACAGCCGCCCTTGCGGACAGACCGCGTCGCAGAAGGTCTCGCCGTTGTCGCCGCCCTCGTTCAGCGTGCCCGCCAGCCAGTGCGGCGCCAGGTTCATTTGCCCGAAGCGCTGCGGCAGGACTAGCGGATGATAATAGGCGTCGTCGTCGGCGCCGGTGGTCCACTTCGCGAACAAAGCGCCCTGCTTGAAGGCGGCGTCGCATTCGCGGAAGAAATCGGTTTCGGAAATGCCTACGCTCTTGAGCGTGGAACGCAACGTGGGCCAGGTCCCCTCACCCACGCCGATGATCGGCACATTGGGGCTTTCCACCAGCGTGACGGAGAAATCGTGCCCGATCCGGGCCTTGTGCTTTGCGGCAATGATCGCAGCGGTCAGCCACCCGGCCGTTCCGCCCCCGACAATCACGACATCGCGCACTGCACGAACCATCCGCGCCACTCTCCGCCA
>JBEQCK010000146.1:0-1785 GCA_041639335.1 Novosphingobium sp. | reverse complement strand
GTATCACACCCCGGCACCACCGGTTTACGTCACATCAGTAGTTGAAACGGGCGCCGAAGACAAAACGGCGGCCATAGTTGAACGTGTCGAGCGACATGTTCGAGAAGCGACCATAAGTGCTGTAGTTCGAATTGTTGAGGTTGGTGCCCTCGACAAAGACCGACAGCTGCTTGGTCACCTGGTAGCTGGCGCTGGCATCGATCTGGAACTGGCGGTTCACGTTGACCGGTTCCGCACCGAACGTGCCGCCCTGCCCTTGGCCGAGACCAAGCAGGTACTTGTCACGCCAGTTGCCGGCAACGCGCACTTCCAGACCGTTCTTGTCATAGAACGCCACGAGGTTCGCCGAGTTGGCAAGGCCGGTGATGGCAAAGGCCGAACCCGAGATGTCCGCGGTGTTGAACGTGCGGTTGGTGTTGACCAGCGTGGCGTTGGCATTGAACCCGAAGCCGGTATCGCCGAAGACCTGCTGCCAGGCGATTTCCACGCCACGCACCACGCCGTCCGGACCGTTGACCTTGCTGTTAACCTGGAACTGCGCGGGCTGGTTGGTGAACGGATCGATCACGCCGTTGATCGTCTGGGTGCTGACGCCGCCGACGATGAAGTTCGAGATGAACTTCATGAAGCCGTTGACTGCGAAGTACGAGTTGGAACCGTAGTACCACTCGACACCCAGATCGAGGTTGTCGGCAAGGTAGGGCTTGAGGCTGGCGTTGCCGCCCGATGCCGCAAGGCTGCCCCTGCGCAGCGTTCCGAGGTTGATCGTCGGCCGCAGATCGCCCAGTGCCGGGCGGGTCAGCGTGCGCGATGCATCGAAGCGCAGGATAAGGTTGGGCTTCACCTCCAGCTTCACGTCAAGGCTCGGCAACACGTAGTTGTACGAAATGCTGCGCTCGATCAGCTGCTGCGGCGTGAAGGTATCGACCTGGATCAGCGTCGGGTCGGTCGGCACCGTGATCAGCTTCACCGGATTGCGGCCAAGCGCGCCCGAAGTCAGCTTGGTGTACTCATCGCGTACGCCAGCGCTCACCTTGAACGGCATGTCACCGATCTCGCTCTCGAAATTGATGCGCAGATAGGCCGCGAACGTCTGCTCCTTTACGTTCAGCACGCTGTCCGGGTTGAAGGCCGGCGCAGTGGTGCCTCGGCCCGTGGCCTCCAGCACCTTGTACACAGCCACCGGATCATACTTGATGATCGCCGGAGCAAGATTGCCCTGATAGCCCGGAATGAAGTTGTTGGTGCTGATGATGCCCTGATAGATGCTGTCAGGCAGCGGCGCGACGGCACCGGTGCGCCCCGAAGGCGCGCCATAGCCGCCGTAGCGGAAGAACGTGCCGTTGACGAACGGGCTTTCGCCTTCCTGATGGTACTTGTTCTCCTGGAAGCTGCCGCCGAAGTGGACCTTCAGGTTGTCGCCATCCCACTTGCCGCCAATCTTGATCTGCTTGACCAGGTTGGTGAAGTAGTTGGGGAACCCGGCGATCACGTGGCTGCCGATCAGCGACTTGTCGGTGAAGCGCGAAACGTCACCGCCCGGACCCACGTCGTGGATGCTCGGCAGGAAGTTGTTGCTCGGCCCGCCGATCTTGACGCCGGTGTTGGCACCAAGGATCGTCGAGTAGCGGCTGCACGAAGTCGGCGCAGTCGTCGGCCCGGCACCGGCAGGATAGGTGCAACCGGTCGACAGGAACGGCCCGTTCGGATCGGCATTGGTACCGCCGTAACCGATGTCCATCGCGTTCTGGAAGCCATTGCGGCCGGGGTTGAGGACCGAGCGCG
>JBEQCK010000145.1:0-9417 GCA_041639335.1 Novosphingobium sp. | reverse complement strand
GCAACCGAGTCGCCATTGCCCAGGGTGTCCGGCGCGATGATTTCCCCCATGCACCCCGCCGCGCGCAGAGCCAGCATGAAGTCCTGCATGAACCATGACGAGGCGGGCGAGGCGTGCAGCAGCAGCATCGGCGTTGCGCTGGCATCGGCAGCGGGGAGCCTTCGCAAATGCAGCTGGCCTTCCGCGAGCGTCACGAAAGCACGCTCGATGGCGTGGGAGGGGATCTGGGTCATGGTGGCGGAGCGTATATCGCTGTTACGTCTGCCCTAATCCCCCTTGGGCAATGACCGTCAGGCGGAGAGGTGGGCACACTGGTATTCGGGAACCCCGAAGCAGGATCATGTTGAGGGGCATGGACTGGCGCATGCTCCCTTCCGATGACGATCTGCTGGCCGCGCTGGAGCGCGGCGGGCCGATGAACATGGCCCGCGCGGTCGAGGTCATGGAGCGGCACGGGCTTGAAGGGCTGGTGCTGGGCGATCCGCTCAATGTCTATCACCTGCTTGGCCACTGGCCCCAGATTGCGCGGACCCGTCCGGGGCAGCCGCCGGGAACTTTCGCGCTGATTGCACGGGCAAGGCCCGAAGCGCCGGCGCTGGTGACGAGCCGTTTCCTGCATCATTACAGCTGGGCCGATGGCCGGGATCGCACCGACGTGGGCGTTTGGCTCTACAACGATCTGGGCGACAGTGGGGACGAGGCCGTGGGGCCGGTTCCTGACGGTCCGGTGCTGCCGACAGGCTCAGCAATGCCGCTGACGGCTGCCGAACATCACCGGGCGCAGGCCTCTGCAGCACTGGCTGGGGCAGAGCGCATGGCGCGCGATGCCGGTGGTGCGATCGTCGCCGCCATGCGCGATCTGGGCCTGTGGCAAGGCCGCATCGGATTCGACAATCCGGTGGTCGCCGAAGTGGCAACGCGCCACCAGCATCCCGGCGCCATGGTCCCGGCCGACAACATCCTGCGCGAGATTCGCCTGATCAAATCTCCGCTGGAACAGGCGCTGATGGCAAGGGCTGCCCGCGCCAACGTGGATGCCCTGAACGCTGTGGGCCATGCCATCCGGGCTGGTGCCACGCATCACGAACTGCAAGGCCTCTATCGCCAGGAATGCGCGGCGCGGGGCAACACTTCGGTGTTCCTGAACGTGGATCGGGTTTCGTCCGACCTGTCCCGCGTCAAGGTGGCCGACGGGCAGACGCTGATGCTTGACGGGGTAAGCCAGTTCCTCGGCTATCATGGCGATTTCGCGCGGACCGTCTTCGTCGGGGAACCGACACGCGTAGCGCGGCGGGCGGCGGAGGCCAGCGCCTTTGCGTGGGGTGCGGTGCGCGAGCAATTGCGCCCCGGTTTGCGCTTTTCCGAGATCGTCGCGCTGGGCAGCGAAGCGGTGCGCAAGGCGGGGTACGATGCCATCATCGGCTTTGGCCCGCACAGTGTCGGCCTTGCCCATACCGACGAGCCGGGCGAAGTGCATGGCGGATTCTGGCGCAAGCCGGATTTCGTGCTGCAGCCTGGCATGATCATTTCGGTCGATTGCCCGACGCTCGATACGGGCATCGGCGGATCGGCCCATTGCGAGGACCTTGTCCTCATAACCGAGACGGGCGCCGAGCCCATCCACCCCCTTCATGAACCGGTGATAGTGGTATGACCCGAAGCTTCATTGTTTCGGCATCCGTGATGGATGCCGATCTTGCCGTGCCTGAACTGGCGCGCCCCGTCATCGCTGCGGCGGAACAGGCCGAACTGGACCTGCTCGTGCTGGGCCGGGCGATCAATCGTCCGTTCGATGCGCAGGTGATCGCGGCATGGGCCGCGCCGCTCACTTCGCGGACCGGCATCGTCGCCACCGTCCCGGCAACCAATGCACACCCCTTTCATGTTGCCCGTGCCCTGTCTGCCGTCGACTATCTGGCCGGTGGCCTGACTGGCTGGTCCGTGGTTTCGGAAGGCGGAGAACCGGGCATGGCCGCCGACATGGTGCGAGCGGCACGCGCGCTGTGGGATGGCTGGGGCGCAGAGACGCTGGTGATCGACAAGGACAGCGGGCTGTACCTGCATCCCGACCAGGTCATCCGGCCAAACTATCGCGGTCCGTTCTTCGACACCGCCGGACCGGTCAACGCCATGCGGCCACTGCAGGGGCAGCCGGTGCTGGTGCTTGATGAAGCCGAGAACGTCGGCATCGCGGACGCCGACATCGTGCTGGTCGATGCGCCGGGAACGGCTGCAGGTGGCAGCCGCCGCTTGTTGAAAGTGGGCGCAGGGTCCGATCTTGATAAGGCGGCGATGACAGCCGCATTCGAGGCGGGCGAGATCGACGGCGTCCATTTCATCCTGCTGGAACAGGCGGCAGCCTTGCCGGCTGCAATCTCGGCCATTGGCAGTCTGCTGGGCAATCGTCCCGGTGCCGGCCCCGCAGCCAGCGGAACGCTGCGCGAGCGGCTCGGCCTGACGATTCCGTCCAGCGCCTCCACCCAATCCAAGCCTACGCACGTGCCGGAGTATGTCGCATGAGCAAGCAGATCCACCTCTGGGCCTTCCTGCAAGGCATCGGCTTCTTCCCGACCGGCTGGCGCCACCCCCGCGCGACGCCCGAAGGCGTGTTCTCGATGGACTATTACGCGCGTGTCGCGAAGATGGTCGATGACGCGCGCTTCGATGCCATCGTCTTTGGCGATCAGCTGCAATCGCGCGGTGCGGGTGGCCGGACTCCAGCACGGCTGGCGATGCCGACGCTCGATCCTGTCAGCCTGCTGATGGCCATGGCCGCGGTGACCGACCACGTCGGCCTCGTCGCCACCGTCTCTACCACCTACAACACGCCAGAGATGTTGGCCGAACGCTTTGCCGCGATGGACCGCATCAGCGGCGGGCGTGCGGGCTGGAACATCGTCACCACCGCTCACCCCGATACCGCGCCAAACTTTGGCGAGGCCGAACTGCCGCCCAAGGACCAGCGCTATCGCCATGCCGTCGATGTCGTGGCCAAGGCCTGCGAATTGTGGGCGGCGATGGACAAGGCAGGGCCGGCGCTGCCGCAGGGGCGGCCCGTGCTGGTGCAGGCCGGGCAATCTCCCGAAGGACGCGACTTTGCCGCGCGCACGGCCGAGGCGATCTTCTGCCCCGCAGCGAACATCGATGCCGGCATCGATTTCCGCAACGACATGCGCAACCGCATCGCCGCCGTCGGGCGCAATCCCGATGGCGTGCGGGTGATGCCGGGGCTTTCCTGCGTGCTGGGCGGCACCGAGGAGGAAGCCCGCGCGAACCACACGGCCATCCTCGACATGGGGGATGTGCCACTGGCGATCGAGTATCTCTCGGAATCGCTGTGCTGCGATCTGACGCCGTTCGATCCCGATGCGGCGATCCCGGTCGATGCGATCCTTGCCAACACGCTGCTGCCAAAGGCCGACGTGGCCAAGTCGGTTCAGCCGGCTGCGGAAAAGGGCACGAAGCTGGGTGATTTCGCGGCCAACTTCATGCGCCATCCGCGCGGCCACAACGTGTTCATCGGCACGGGCGAGCAGATGGCTGACATGATGATCGAATGGCGTGACAGCGGGGCTTGCGACGGCTTTACCCTGCAGCCGAGCTATATGCCTGGCGGGCTCGAGGACTTTGTCGAACAGGTCGTGCCGGTGCTGCAGAAGCGCGGACGGCTGCGCACGGAGTATCCGGGCAGCACCCTGCGCGAGACGCTGGGCCTTTCCGCCCGCATGCGCGAAGCCGCATGAAGCTCGGTCGGCTCGCGCTCGGCATTATCGGCGCGCTCGCACTCGGCCTTGGTGGCAGTGTTGTTGCGCTGCGTGCCGGGGCAGGGGAGACTGACCGCGCCGAGTTGGAGAAGCGTTGGGCCGACGCGCCTTCGCGCTTTGTGACCGTCAATGGCGTGCGCATGCATGTGCGCGAGGAAGGTCCGGCGAACGGTCCGGTCGTCGTCCTGCTGCACGGTTCGATCGTGAACCTGCACGAGTGGGATGACGTCGCACCGCTGCTGGCCGACAAGTACCGCGTCGTCCGGTTCGACTGGTCACCCTATGGGCTGACCGGCCCTGACCCGAGCGGCGTCTATTCGACACCGCGTTCGGCGCAGCTCATGGACGGGCTGATGAAGGCCCTGGGGCATGACAAGTTTGCGATGGTCGCCACGTCCAACGGTGCGAATGTCGGGCTTGAATTCAACCGCGCCTATCCGGGCCATGTCACGGCGATGGCGTTTTCGATGCTGCCGCTGGAACGGCCAAGCCAGACCCGCAAGGTCGATTGGCGCCTGAAATGGATGCTGGAGGCGCACAAGGCCGTCCTTCCCAACTGGCGCCATCGTGAGTTCTGGCGGCTGATGCTGGAGGATACGACGCCGCCCGAATTCACGCCGACCGATCGCATGGTCGATCAGATCACCGAGATGAACAACCTGCCCGGCGCACTCGATCGACAAGCGCAGTATATCCAGGCCAACGTCAAGGCTTTCCAGTCCAGCGATGTCGGCGCGGTGGCAGAAGCGGTGCGGGTGCCGGTGCTGCTGCAATGGTGTTCGTTCGATGACGTGATCTCGCAGAGCGCAGATGCTTCGGTGAAGCGGTTCACCAACACCAAGGTGGACGTAATCAATTACCCCGATCTTGGCCACTTCCCGATGTGGGAGAAGCCCGAGAAGTTCACGCGCGACTTGCGCAACTGGCTTGATCGTCAACCATCCAAGGCTGTCGGCTGAGCAAAGGGCACTCCCGTCTCTCCGAAGGGCGGACAGTGAAGATAACGGTGCAGCGCCAAGCGTTTGCTGCGGCACCTTCGCTTCAAGAATGCAAGGGGCGTGGGGCCTCGCAGCGCTGGGAGAACGCCGTGTCGGGATCAGCCGTCGGTATCAGTCAAGCCGCAAGCCAATCTGGCAACGCCTCGCGCTGGGCGATCCGCCTGGGATCGGCGCTGATCCCGCTGGCGCACGCGGCAGGCCAGAACCTTGTCACGGTTCTCGGCCTTCGCTTCATGACCGACAGCCTTGCCATCTCGGCAGGCGCGGCAGGTGCCATTTTCGCCTTCGTGAAGATCTACGACGGATTTGCCGATCCGGCCGTGGGTGCGTGGAGCGACCGCGCGAAGACACCCTGGGGCAGGCGACTGCCATTCCTTTTCGCAGGTGGCATCGCCATGCCGCTGGGGCTGGCCCTGCTGTTCGGCGCGCCGTCGTTCGGATCGATCGTGCTGGCGCAACTGTTCGTGACGATTGCCTTGGTCATCCACGCCACGGGGTACACGCTGCTGACTATCCCGGGTTTTGCCATGCTGGTCGAAAGTTCGGCCGATCCGCGTGAACGCACCCGGCTGATGGGCTGGCGGACCTACGGCAATGCTGTCGGCACCATGCTCGGCTCGACTTTGCCGACCTGGATCCTGAGCCAGACCGGCCCGACCCGCAGCGGCCATCTGCTGATCGCGCTGATCGTGAGTGCCGTGGTCTTTGTCGCGACCGCTCTGGCAGTGCGGCTTCTGGCCAAGGCGCCGCGCACCGCACCGCCGGAGCGCGTGGGTGCGGCCCGGGTCAACCCGTTGATCGCGCTGTGGCGGCAGGTTCTGCTGGCGTGGAAGAATGTTCCGTTCCGCATCCTGGCCATTGCGCATGTCTTCCTGCTGTTCGGTACGGCAATCGGCTCTGCGGCGCTGGCCTTCTTCACGCGGATCGGTCTGGAGCAGAAGGACAATGTCCTTGGCACCTATTTCATGCTGGCAACGGTTGCGATGTTGGTCAGCATGACGGGCTGGGTGTGGCTTTCCAACCGGGTGGGCAAGAAGGCCTGCTACATCGGTGCGCTGGCGCTCTATGCCATTGTGCAGGCGAGCTGGCTGCTTGCCGGACCGGGTGAGGCGATGATGCTCATCTCGGCACGCGGTGCGTTGAGCGGGCTGGCGGGGGCCGGCATGATCCTTTGCGCCTATTCGCTGCTGTCGGATGCGGTGCGCTATGACTACGTGACCAGCGGAGAGCGGCGCGAAGGCGCGTTTGCGGGCTTTACCACGCTGTTCGACAAGCTTTCTTCGGCTGCCGCGCTGGCCGTTATGGGCGCGTTCCTTTCGGCGATGGGTTACGTGCCTTCGGCCAGCGGACAGGCGGCCGAGCAGGGCGCTGATGCGAAACTTGCCGTGCTGTTGTGCGTGTCGGTCATTCCTGCGGCGGCGATGATCGCTGCCATCGTGACCATGCTGTTCTACCGGCTCGACGCGGCGACCGTCGAAGCAGCGGAAAAGCAGCAGGCCCTTTCGGAGTAATGCTGTTGGAACGACATCCAATCGAGCTGGTGGGCCTGATCTCGCCCTATCGCACCAGCGAGACGAGCGAGACGCCGGGACCATACGATCCTGCCTTCGTTGCCGAGATTGCCCGCGCCTACGAGGCTGCCGGGTATGACCGCGTGCTGGTGGGGCAGAACGCCAAGTCTGCCGACAGCCTGGTAACCGCGACCTGGGTTGCGGCGGCGACGACGCGCCTGAAACTGATGGTGGCGCATCGGCCAGGCTTCATTGCGCCGACCATGGCCGCGCGGGCATTTGCCACGCTCGACCAGTTCTCCGGCGGCCGGGCAGGGGTTCACGTCATCACCGCGTTCTCGGACATCGAAACGCGCTGCGATGGCGATTACCTGACCAAGGACGAGCGCTACCGGCGTAGCAACGAATACGTCCGGATCATGCGCCGGGTCTGGGCGGGGGAGAGCCCGTGCGATCATCAGGGCGACTGGTATCGGTTCGAGAACGCAGGGTCGGAAGTGCGTCCGGTGGCGGGCAGCGTGCCGGTGTTCTGGGCAGGGACGTCTGAGCTGGCCCTGCAGTTCGGGGCTGAATTGGCCGACGTCTATGCCTTCGGGCCCGGTAGCGTGGAGCAGATTGCGGCACAGGTCGCGACGGTAAGAGCCGAGGCTGACAAGCATGGACGCAACCCGCGCTTCTCGATGTCGATGCGGCTGGTCGTGGCCGATAGCGACGAGGCGGCGTGGGCACGGGCAGATGCCCTGCTGCAAGGCGTCATCGCGAGGCAGGCAAAGCACGGTGCGTTGGGACGCGATCTGGGCAAGGCTGCCGAGACCGTTACCGCGAATGCCGCGCAAGCCGATGATGCCGCAGCCGACCCTTGCCTGTGGACGGGGCTGACCAAGGCGACGCAGGGCCGCCTTCAGGTGATGTGCCTTGTCGGCTCGCCCGACACTCTGGTCCGGGCGCTGCTGCGCTATCGCGCGGCGGGGATCGACAATTTCCTGGTCACCGGTTTCGACTGGCTGGCCGATACCCACCGCATCGGTACGGAAATCGGCCCGGAGCTTCGCCGCCTGGGAAACGGCCCGGCCTAGCCGCCGGGCCGCAAGGCGCGTTCCTCAGAAGCCCAATGCGCCAGGGTTCATCAGACCCTTGGGATCGAGCTGCGCCTTGATCGCTCCCAGCAGCGCCTTCTGCTGTTCCGACAGCCGCGGCTGATAAGGGTAGGCGCGGCCCAGCTGGAAATGAGCGGCCTCGTAGCCTTGCATCAGGTCGATCATCTCGCCCTTCAACTTGTCGACGAACGCGCGTGCCTCGGGGTTTGCGGCAAAGTCCGGCTTGCCTGCCAGATAGTCCTCCCCCAGCGTGGTCACGTGGTACGAGGTGCGCGCATCGGGCCAGTAGACGGCGATTTCATAGAGGAACCCGGCAGACCCGACCGGCGAGAACATCGTGCCGAGCCAGACGCCGTGGCGGTCCATCTCGGCCTGGCGCGATGCGACCAGGGCCTTGAACGCCGTGTCGAACGGGACGACCTGATCGTGCGGGAAGACGCCATGGATCGGCACCCAGCGTTCGCCGCCGGGGCCGAGCACGTTGTAGAGCGGCGCGAACGGCATCGACTGCACGAAAGTCGGGATCGAGTTGGCGATCTCGCGGCCGAGGCCACCGAGCAGCTTGCGCAGCAGGCGGGCCTTGTGGGCGGCTTCTTCCTGATCGAAGCCTTCGATGATGAAGTGGCACATGTAGGCGCCAGCGCGCATGGCGCTTTCGCCGGCGATGGCCATCTGCACCAATTGCGCCACGCCCTTGAGCTTGTTCGGCGCGCGCTTCAGCACGTCGGCTGCGATCTTGAGGCGGGCGCCCATGCCGTCCTGCCGTCCGATCTGCCCTTGCGACAGGGCGAGGTCGAGGCCGAAATGGCTTTCTTCGAGCTTGGCCATGGCCGCCTTGCGCGAGGCGGCGTGGTAGTCGGCGAAACTGTCAAACGCGAAGCTGACGCATTCGAAGCGCGGCAGGATCGGCAGCAGCGGCAGGCGGATGCGGGCCTTGATGCCGAAAATGCCGCAGTCCCCGGTGAACAGACCCGTCAGGTCCGGGCCGTAGAAGCGGATGGCCCGAGACGAGGAGGTGTTCAGCACATCGCCATTGGCCAGCACCACGTCCATCGACAGGGCAGACTGTGCGGAAATGCCGTGTGCGGTGCCGCCGTGGCTGACGCTGTTCTGGCTCATGCTGCCGCCGACAGTGGCGGCGATGCCCGAGAACGGGCCCCAGAACGGCGTGCGCAGGCCCTTGGCGTCGAGCGCCGCCTTCAGCGCGGCCCAGGTAACGCCTGCGCCGCAAGTCACGACGGCGCCGAATTCATCGATCTCGATCGTATCGAGCGCCCCTGTGTCGATCAGGACATGGCCCGCCTTTTCGGAAAGATAGGCGTCGGTATAGGAGGCGCCGCCACCGCGCGGAACCATGGCGACGTTGGCTTCGGCACACAGGCGAACCGCCGCCTGCAATTGCTCGACCGAAGCCGGGCGGATCACGGCCAGCGGCAAGGCGCCGCCGCGATAGACGTCGTTCGAGAAGTAATCGAGCGCTTCGGCCGAAGTCTGCACCCCGGCTTCGCCAAGCGCGCTGCGCAAGCGTGCAAGAACCGTATCTTCCTTTGCCATCGTGGCCATGCGTGAACTCGTTCCTGAAGGTCTGGCGAAAGGTTGATGTGTGGGCACGGGGCCGCGCGGTTTCGATAGCGCAGCGCCCGTTATCCGGCCAGTGACCATTGGCGCCCCAACGCTATGAGGCCATGCACTTTGCGGCAGATTGCTTAGGCCGTAAACTCACAAAGGCCACCATCGAGGTTTGCGGCAAAACGGCCAGGTGCAAGGAAGGAGGGCGCGGGAATATGTCGATATTTCAAGCCCGACTTGACGCGGCAGATGGCCGTTTTGGTCAAATCCCGCAGGGACGCCAGAATGGCTTCCATCTCGAACCGAAACGCCCTTGCAGGGGCAACCAGCCCCTGCGGCGAGCCTTTCGGCCCGATATGTTCGCCATTCTGGCGCCTCGATGGTGTCCTTTATGAGTTTACGGCCTGGCATGACGCAGCAGAACTTCGCCACCGCTTCGCAGGGTTGGACGCGCCCGGCCCGCTGGTTGCACTGGAGC
>JBEQCK010000144.1:0-9426 GCA_041639335.1 Novosphingobium sp. | reverse complement strand
CGCTCGAGCACGATGGCGGGCAGGACCGAAGGATCGGTGTACTGCCCTTGCGTGCCCTGCGGCGGAAAGCGGCGGCCATCATAGAGCAACAGCGTGGCGTTGGTGGAAATGCCGCGCAAGTTGATGCCGGCGCCGCGCGTGGCGTTGGCCGCACCGTTCTGGGCCGAGCCGCCGTTGCGGTTGGCACCCAGTGAGACGACCTGCGGCACGCGGCGCAGCAGGTCGCTGGTCGAGGTCACCGGCTCCTGCGCGATGTCGTCCGCGCCGATGGCGATGACGTTCGAACCGACCGGGGCGATGCCGCGAATGCGGCTGCCGGTGACGATAATCGACTGGTCATCGGGCGCGTCGGCCGCAGAATCCTGCGCTTCCTGCGCGTGGACCGTTGAAATGCAAGCGATTGCAGAGCTGGCTGCGAGCAGCAGCTTGAAAGCGTTCCGGTTCCCCATCTTCAGTCTCCCATTTGTATTTTCACGAGCCGGCGCATTCCGCCGGGCAAATCGTTCAATTCAGGCACTTTCGCTTCGCGCCTGCCTGCGCGCGGAAAGGCGCGGGGCGAGCGAGAGCAGGACAATCGCGCCGACCAGCACGCCTGCGCCGATCAGTTCGGCATCGCGCGGCATCTTCAGGCCCCAGAACCAAGCCAGCAGGACCGAGCCGCCAATCCCGGCAACGAGGCTGGCCGCACGTTCCAGCGGCACGCAGTAGGCATTCTCGCGCGGGTCGAGCAGGATGATGATGGCCAGCACCGAAATGACGGTCAGCGTCGCGCCGATCCAGAACAGATCGAGCAGCACCGGATCGCTCCACACGCCGATGAAGCCCCATGCAAGCTCGCCCGATTGTCCGCCGATGCCGCTTGCCGAGATGATCCCGAGGATCACCACCGACATCGGCAGCGCGATCATCTTTTCCTCGACAAAATAGCGCCTTACCGAGGCCGGATCGCCGCTCTTGGAAATCTTGGTCATCACGAAAAGACGCAGGAAATAGCCCAGCGTGTAGAGCACCACGGTGAGGATCGCGATCGGCGGCAGCTTGAGGCCGCCCCGGTCGGACAGGGTGATGACCAGCGCGAACAGGACCATCGCCAGCGCTGTCCAGCTCCACCAGCGCACCCGGCGGCCGAACATCACGTCGACCAACGGCGCGATTATCAGGATGTCGCCGCGCATGACCAATTGGATGAACGGGATGCTGACGTTGGGGATGGTGAAGCTGAGCGGCACGGTAAACAGCACCAGCGAGGTGCCGAGGCCGGAAAGAAAAGTGTAGAAGGTCGGGAATGGCAGGCGGACCGGCCCCAACGTGATCTTGTTGGCATCACGGTGCCAGCCCGACAGCCAGATGAAGCCCCAGGTCAGCACCATGTTCATGATCAGCGACGCGGGCAGGGTTTCGAGCCCGGTGAGTGGACGGCCAAGCCCGGCGTGCGGCTGCGAGGTGACGAGCTTGGTCACGATCACGTTGGGCAGGTACGCCAGCAGATAGAGCAGGACGTAGCCTTCGAGCGGAAAGGCGGAGGCGCGCGGCTTCATGCTGCCTGCTCCAGCACGACCATGCCTGCGTCCTGGCGGTATGCGGCGTTGAGACCGGCTTCGCGCGTGACGGCGGCCAGATAATCAACCACCGCGGCGTAGTCCTCGCTGCCCGGTTCGGCCAGGCGCGGCACGGCATCGCGCCCGATGACGAGCGGCAGGAGCCCTGCGCGAAGCACCTTGCCACCGGCGATTTCGAGCCGCGCGATCATCGACAGGCGCGCGGCCTTGGGGAAGTTGTAGAGGCTTTCGAAATCAGGTTCCCACTCCTCGGCGAGAACGCGGATCTCGTTGAAACTCTTCGAACTGGCGTGAGCCTCGTCCATCGCAAGGTCGGTGGCGAAGTTGCACAGTGAGTAGAAAACGGGCTTGCCGTCGATCAGCTCGCAGCCCTTGAGGATATGCGCATGGCCGCCGAAGATCGCATCGGCCCCAGCGGCTATCGCGGCGCGGGCAACATCGCGCTGGTAATCGGCAATAACCGCGCGGACGAAGTGGATTCCCCAGTGGTGCGAGACGAGAACCACGTCGGCCTCGGCCTTCGCGGTGCGGATATCGGCCTCCATCGCGGCCAGATCTTCACGGTGGGGATAAGTATGGACCCTCGCGGGGGTGCCGGGCTGATCGTGCTCG
Organism: Novosphingobium sp.; assembly: GCA_041639335.1. Classification (GTDB taxonomy): domain Bacteria; phylum Pseudomonadota; class Alphaproteobacteria; order Sphingomonadales; family Sphingomonadaceae; genus Novosphingobium. The sequence continues at coordinate 7,255 of JBEQCK010000144.1, read as the reverse complement.
ATCTGCTCGTAGACGGTGAAGGCGCGCATCGGGGCGCAGCCGGGGCGGCGCTCGTCAGCCCAGTAGGAATGGGGCAAGATGCTGGAATAGGCGAGGAAGGCGACGCGGGTGCCATCGCCGAGCGTGCGGATCACCGGGCGGCGGGCCTCTACGATGTTGGCCCCTGCCCCGACCACGCTGATGCCCGCGCTTTCCAGGTGCCCGCGCGTTTCGAAGAAGGCTTGCTGGCCCCAGTCCATCACATGGTTTCCGGCCATCGAGATCACGTCGAAGCCCGCGCGGCCCAGCGCGGCAGCGCCTTCCGGGCGAGCGAGGACGGCGTGCCGCGCCTGCGGCAGGCGGACGCCCTTTTCGGCAAAACTGGTTTCGAGCTGGCCGAACACGAGATCGGCGCGGCGCAGGAGATCGGCCGTCCCGGCAAAGCAGGCGTCGTAATCATCGCGGTCCATCGCGAGATCGCCAGTGGCCAGTACGGTATGAATCACGCCTCTCCCTTCATTGTTATGCCACATTGCTTAAATGCGCCGAACGATTTACGCAAGCGCTTGCATTGGGCAATTTGCTGGACAAATATCCGTGACCTACGAAGGAGGATTGCTTGAAACACCAGATTGCGGCCGCCCTTGCCCTGACCATGATCGCGGCCCCTCTCGCGGCGCAGGAGCAGCCCAGCGCCTACGACACGATGCCCATTGGGCCGGGCACGGGCCCGTACCGCGCGATCATGACGCAGGACGCCACATTGCCTGCGCACGTCATCTATCGCCCGGCGAAGCTTGATGACGCCAAGGCGCTCGGCGTGCTCGTCTGGGGCAATGGCGGGTGCAGTGCCGATGGCGCCAGCGCGCGGCAGCACCTGATCGAGATTGCCAGCCACGGCTATGTCGTCATCGCGCCCGGCGAGGTGATGAGCGGCCCGGGCGCGACAAGGAAGCGCGAGCCGCGGGCGCCGGACAAGTCCGGCCAGTTGCCGCCGGTCGCCACGACCAGCGCCGATGTGAAGGCCGGCCTCGACTGGGCGCTGGCCGAGAACGCCAAGGCCGGAAGCGCGCTTTACGGCAAGATTGATGCTGAGGCACTGGCCGTGGCCGGGCACAGTTGCGGCGGGCTGCAAGCGCTCGAAGTCGCGCCCGACCCGCGCATCCGCGCCGTGCTGGTTCACAACAGCGGCGTGTTTACCGACGGAACCAACCCGATCCGCGGCATCACCGTGAACAAGGCGATGCTCGACAAGCTGCACACGCCGGTGCTCTATGTCCTTGGCGGGCCAGACGACATCGCTTTCCCCAACGGGACGGACGATTTCAAGCGCATCGCCAAGGTGCCGGCCGCCCTGGTGCAATTGCCCGTCGGCCACGGCGGCACCTTCCGCACCGCGAACGGCGGCGCGGTGGCGGCGCTCTCGGTCGACTGGCTGGAATGGCAGCTGCGCGGCGACAAGTCGGCGGCGCGCAGCTTTACTGGCAGCAATTGCCGCCTGTGCGTGGTGCCCGGCTGGACGATCGAAAAGAAGGGGATCGACTGACACCGGCACTCAGGACCTAGCGGCAGCGCGGGCCTGACGGGCCTTCCTGCCGCAGGCATGGACGCAGCATCGGCGGCGGTGTGTGATCGACGAACTGCGCTGGACGCTGAGGCCATTTGCCCGAAGCGAGGCGCTGTTCGAGATGCGCAATCGCCGCCAGGACCTGTTCTGGCGGCAAGCGGCAGTGCCCCGCACCCTTGTGCCACAGCGGCTGCATCATCACAGCCGGCGCGGCGTCGGAATAGGCGCGCTGGAGCGAGGGCGAGGTCAGCCCGTCACCGACCGCCTGCAACGACACCAGCGGTACGCGCGGGCGGGCCGTCGGCGTATAGTTATCGAGCATGTAGCGCACGGCCGAGGGCTTGGCGCTGATCCTCGGCGCGTGGGCCAGCGCGGCAAGATCGCGCGGCAGGCTCAGGCCGGCCTTGCGGTACATCGCCTCCACGAAAGGCCGACGCCCGGAGCGGGCAAGCTGGCGCGTGTAATCGACGCCGGTATTCCACGAAAACGCTCCGCCTGCGCGGCGCTCCTGATCGTTGCGCGGCATGAACGTGCCCATGACCAGCGTTGCGGCGATCTCGTCGACTTGCGCCTCGACATCGTCGGCTGCGGGCTCGGGACGCTCCGGCCGGGTCCAGCCGGGAATGCCGCCGAGCACGCCGGCCAGCGCGATCCGGGCCCTGCCCTCGCGGGTCTGACGGGCGGCGTCGATGGCCGCCATGGCTTTGCGGCCGTTGGCCATGTCGTCGGCAACGTTGACCAGCGATAGCCCGGAATTGGGTGCAATCAGGGTGGCCGTGGCAAAGGCGCCGTCCAGCCCCATGTTCATCATGCCGACAGCGCCGCCGATCGAAGGGCACATCGCCAGCGCGCCGTCGATCACCGGCCTGTCCTGTTCGGCCAGCGCGGTGGAGATCAGGCCGCCCATCGACGAACCCCAGGCCAGCACGCGTGTCGGCCGACCCTCACGCGCGGCGAAGGCTTCGACCGTGGCGCGCTGCGCCGGGACAGCCTGTTCGAGCGACCACCCGCCCGCGCCATAGTCCGACGCCACGAGGGCATAACCCTTGGCGAGCAGCAGGTCGCGGTACTGTTCAGGCGCGGGTTCGGCAGGATCGATCCGCGGCGAATAGCCATGGCTCCACAGCAGCAGGCTGCCATTGAACTGCGCCGGGATGAGCGCCTTCCATTTCGCCCCGCTGACGAGCGTACCTTCGACCACGCGCTGCGCGGGCACTGAATCCTGCGCCACCAGCGGGGCGCCGAGCAAGGCGAGCGGGGCCAGCAGCAGGCGCGGCTTCACGCGACCGCTTCCTGCGCCAGCCAGGCGAGGATTTCCGCGCGGTCGGCATCGAGCCGGGGCGGCGCGGCGAGCACCGGGGCCGCCTGCCCCGCCACCCGATAGCCCGGTCCCGGTATCTGCACGCTCTCTTGCGGCAAGCCGGGGATTTCGAGGTCGACCAAGGCACCCTCGCCAGCCAGCGCGCCGGCCTCGTCCACGCGGCGGACCATGCCGCACGGGATGCCGGCGTTGCTGAGACGCTGCTCCCAGTCGGCGGCATCGCCCGTTGCGAAGACCGCAGAAAGCGCGGCGTGCATCGCGTCGAAGTTCGCGCGGCGGGCATCGGGCGTGGCGAAAGCCTCGTCGCTCAGCCATTCCTCATGCCCCAGTTCGCGGGCAAGTGCGGCGAACTGGGGGGGCTGGACGACACCGAGCGAGATCTGCCGGCCATCGCGCGTGGTGAACAGCGACGCCGTGGGCAAACCGCTGTAGCCGGTGTTGCCCATGCGGTTCATCGGCTTGCCGGTAACGAGGAATGGCGTCAGCGCCGAGGTCATGAAGGCAAGACTGGCATCGAACATCGACACATCGAGCTTGCTGCCGCCGCCGCCACGCTCGCGCTGCATCAGCGCGCCGAGGATCGCCATCGCCGCAGTCTGGCCGGTCAGCGTATCGACGATGGGGAAGCCCACGCGCACCGGCGGGTCGCCCTCGTCGCCGCTCAGCATCATCATGCCGCTCGTAGCCTGCACGATGTTGTCGATGGCAGGCCAATCGCGGTGCGGGCCGTCCTGGCCATAGCCGGAGACCGAGCAGTAGATCAGATCGGGACGCAGATCGCATGCGGCCTCGTAGCCCAGGCCAAGCCGCGCCATCACGCCGGGGCGGAAGTTTTCGAGCAGCACATCGGACCGCTCGATCACGCCCTTGGCGATGGCAAGATCGGCCTCGTCCTTCAGATCGAGCGCGATCGACTTCTTGCCGGCATTGGCAGCGATGAACGCCGGCGACATCCCATCGTAGCGCCGGTCAGCGCCATAGTTGCGGAAACCGTCGCCACCCTTGGGCTCGATCTTGATGACCTCGGCCCCCATCATCCGCAGCAGGTGCGATGCGTAAGGCCCAGCCATGACATGGCTGAAGTCGGCAATCCGGATGCCGGAGAGCGGGCCGGTGGCAGGAGGCGAATTCATGGCTTCTCCGGAAATTGCTTGCGGACCACGGTCCATTGCTTGTCCTTGCACAGCCCGCAGTCGGGGCCGGTAAACATCGCGCCCGCCTTGCGCTTGCGCTTCAATTGCCAATCGAGCCAGGCCGCGCCGATGCGGCCATAATCACCGCCATTGGCAAGGCCGAAGGTGCCGCCGTGCCCTATGGGTGAGTTGGCGAAGAACACCGGCACATGGGCGATGCGGGCAACATCGTCAGACCCGTTGGGGTAGGCGATATCGTCAGGCCCGCCGAGGATGTAGGCGACAGGCGTGTGCAGCTTGGCGAGGTCGTCCTTGGTTATGCCCACGCCGCTGAGGCCGGAGCCGGCGCGTATGTAGACACCGCTGTTGAAGGCGACGACCGCGCCAATGCGCGGATCGGCAGCGGCAGCGAGGGCCTGCAGGCCGCCGCAGGAATGCCCCATGACGGCGATGCGCGAAAGATCGGCATGACGCGCAAGGTCGCTGCCGCGGACCCAGTCGATTGCGCCGAGCAACTGGCTTACCTGCGTTTCATCCGGCGTTGCGCGGGCGGGCGGAGCGCCGGTCGGACGCGGGCCGTTGGCCGGAGGGAGCGCGTCCAGCACCGGCCGCTCCTCGCGCGGGGCACCGTTGGCGACGACGAGATAGCCGTGGCTGGCGATCTCGCGCAGGAAGTGACTGGCCGAGAGGCCATTGTCGCGGCACCCGCCATTGCCCCACAGCACCAGCGGCAAGCGCTGACCTGGCCATTTCGCGGGGCGGTAGATGGTATAACCCGGCGCGTCGGCGCGTCCTTGCGCGATGGCAGGCATTCCGCCCGAACCGGCAGGCTCACCGATCGTCCGGGCGCTCTGCGCCTCGGCTGCGAGCGGGGTAATGCCGAGCGCGAGGCCCAGCAGAAAGGATGTCATCTTCTTCATGATTCACTCCCGCAGGAAATCCGGTCCCGCCCTTTCACCGCGGCGCGGGCCGAACGGAATGCGGCCTCCCCATCGATGCCGTAGGCGGTAAGGCCGCGTGCGTTGGCTTCTGAATCGCGCAGGTAGATCGCGTCGAACCGCTGCTGGTCTGCTGCGCTCGCAGGGTTGAAAGTGACCTTTGCCGCCACGGCTTCGGCCTTGCCCTTCTCCACTGCAGCCCGAACCTGCCGCGCCAGCGCCGCTTCCCACACGGCAATGCCCTCGCTCAGGACTTGACGATCGGCCTGGGACAAGGCGTTCCAGCGCTTCTCGCTCATCGCGCGGGCGGGGTAGGCGCCACGGGGCACGGCGATCTGGTAGAAGTGCTTAGAGATTTCGGAGAAATGCAGCGACTTGAAAGTGTCTTCGGGCGCAATCACTCCGTCGATCACCCCCTTGGCCATGGCCGAGTAGACCTCGCCCATCGGCATGTTCACCGGGTCAGCACCGAGCGAATCCAGCACGCTCAGGAGTTCGGTCGGCGCCCGGATGCGCAGTCCCTTCACATCTGTCAGATTGCGCACCTGCCGGTTCGCCGTAACAAGGCCGGGCAGCGTACCGCCCTGCACAGCAAGCACCTTGAGCCCCGCCAGTTCATGCCCGACCTGCGGGTTGGCTCTGGCGATGCAGTGATAAAGGGCGACCTGCGATTCTACGCTGTCGGCCCCCTGATAGAAGCCCGACTGGATGCGGATCAGGTGCGTGCCGCCGCGCACATAGATCGGCGTGATCAGGCCGATATCGGCCACGCCGTGGCGCAGCTCTTCCATCGACATGTCAGAGGAAAGCAGCGCGCCCGACCACACCGGCTTGATCCGGATGCGCCCGTTCGAGCGCTTTTCGACAAAGGCCATCCATTCCTGGTCGGCCTTGGAAAAGGGATGGTTGGGACTGTAGGGCGAGGCATAGGTCAATTCTGTCACGCCCGGATCGACCGGGCGCGCGCAGGCCGCCAGGAACAGGATCAGCAGGGCGACAAGAAGCCTCACGCCAGCCCTCGCTTCTGCAGGAACTCCGCCACCATGCCGACCATCCGGTCATGGTCCCAATTGGCGGCATCGACCATGTCGGCGTCGATCATCAGAACCGGCACGCCCGCCTTCTCAAGCGCCTCTGCCGTAATCTTGGTGCCCGATTGCGAGAGGCGGTTTTCCGGCGGCAGCAGCACGACGCAGGCATCGATGCCGCAGCGCTCTGCCTCGCTGGTCATCCAGCCGTTCATCCACGGCGGCAGGTGCAGGACCTCGTTCATCGAGCAGATGCGGCTGGCCAGCGCCTCCATCGGACGGCCCTGCACTTCGCGGATGTACTGCGGCCCGGCAAACGGCATGTACATCGACCAGACGAACACCGCGCCCATGCGCTCTTCCAGTGCCTGATAGAACCCGGGATCGTGCCACACGCCCGCGCCGATCCACATCAGGCGGATCTTTTCGTTGGCGGCGGTGCCCTCGCCCGCCGCGATGCGCTCCATCACCTCGTCGCGGAAGCGCTTGGCATGGCCTACCGCCCAGTCCGAGCCGCGATGCCACTGCGGGATCATCGTGTTGGGCATCTGTTCGGCGATCGAGACCGGACACGGCCGGGCCTTGCCGATAGCCTGCGCCGCTTCCCAGATATAGCCTTCCTGCTCGTTGATCCGCTCCATCAGGTGATGAAGCTTCGCCTCGTCGAACTTGCGGCCAGTGCGGTTCTCCAGCAGCGCGATCAGGTCGCGCATTTCCGATACGGCCAGCGCGATGCGGTCAGCGTCATAGACCTGTTCCCACTGGTCCTTCGAATGGGCGAACCAGCGCGGATCCTTGTGCTCCCAAGCGGGCGCTTCCATAGGGAAGAACTCGCTGCCCAGCGCATCGGCCCACTGCCCGAACACGTGCTGGATGCAATCGCACGTCATCCGCGCGACGAGCACCGTGGGCTTGGGCAAGCCACCCCATGGAGCCGTCTTCGGATCGTTGGCCAGCGTGCAGGCAAGGCCGAGCGAGCAGTACTTGCAGCTGTTCTTGGGGTAACCGGCCTGCGCCATCACCTCGAAGTAATGGTTCGAGAGCTGCTTGGCGGAAATGTAGGCGGACCACCACTGGTTGGTGATGATCGGGATGTTCATCACATGGAATATCTCGTGCGGCGTATCGGCCTGGACGATGGCAAAGGGCTCGCCCTCATCCACCACCCGGCGCCTGAGATCTGCACCGAACTGCTTCTGGTAGGCACTGGCGGCAGCGGTGCAGGCAAGGTCCTTGCGGCTGCGCTGGCCCGAGGGTCTGGTGGGGGTAGCGGCGCTCACTGGAAGACT
>JBEQCK010000143.1:0-9551 GCA_041639335.1 Novosphingobium sp. | reverse complement strand
ATGCCATCCGCGAAGGCTTCCTGCGCTTTGAGGAAGGCGTGCAGGCGATGCAGGCCGGGCAATCGAGCCACGTCTATACCATTGCCTGCCCGCGCGACTTCTTTGCCGCGTGGCTTTCGCCCCGGCTCGCTGCGTTTCGCGCCGGCAATCCGCAGATGCGCTTCTCGCTGGTCGGCGGCGATGCCGATATCGACTTTACCGAAGCCAATCTCGACCTCGCGGTGCGCTGGGCTGAAGGACCGGGCGAACTGGAAGGCATCGCGCTGGGCCAATCGTTGATGGTGACGGTGGCCGCGCCCGACGCCGCTCCTGATTGCCCGTGGATCGGCTGGCCGGGCGATCCGGCGCCGGGCGGTGGCGATGTAGGCTTCTCGGTGGGCGATGCCGGGACCGCGATCAGTGCGGCAAGCGCCGGCCTGGGCCGGGCGCATGTGCCCTATCAGCTGGTCGACAACGCGATCGGCATGGGCCGCGTGGTCGTGCAGGGCGAGCCCGTGACCTCGCGGAAGGGTTACTGGCTTGTCGCACCCTTGCCGCAGTGGCGGCAGAAGAAGGTCAAGGAACTGGTCGCGGCGCTTTCCGCGTAAAGCTAAGCCAATGATTTGCCACGCCAGATAGACCCAATTCGGAAGTGACCCTTACGCGCTGTTAACTGGCTTGGTGCTATCCCCGCAGCCATGTTCACCGGGTTGCGCAGTCTATTCGCTCGCGGACGGCGCTCCGGCCGTCTGCTGCGCAATGCGCGTCCCTACCCCTCCAGCTGGAAGCAGCGCGAAGGTGACAACTTCACCCTCGCCTATGCGCGCAGCCTGTCTCATCGCCTGCCGTTGCTGTACCTCGTCGTCGTCTTCGACATGCTGCTGGTGGCAATCCGGTTTCGCGATATCGCGCCGAGCTGGCTGATTGCGCCGGGACCCATTTTCCTGAGCGCTTTTGCGCTGTGGCGGGCCTATTACTGGCGGCCGGCTGCCGTCGAACAGCGCGCAACGGCGGTGCTGCGGCGCGATCTTGCATCGATGAGCTGGCTGGGCGCATTTGCCAGTTTCCTGTTCGCCCTGTGGGGCATGGCGCTCTACGGTTACGGCGATTGGGAAGCGCAATCGTTTATCCATTATATCTTTGCCGTAACGCTGTTTTCCGGGATTCTCGGGCTGGGTCATTCGCCGATGACGGCGCTGCGCATCGCGATTGCGACCACTATCCCGACCTCGGGCCAGATCCTCTTCAGCGGCCATCCCAACGCGGTCATGGTCGTGCTGGTGCAAGTGGTGGTGACGACCTTGCTGCTGCTTATCACCAACGGTCATCATCGCGATTTCGTGCGGCTTGAACTGTCGCGGCAGCAATTGGCCCGGCGAGAGCGTGAAGCCGCCCGTCTGGCGAGGGAGAACCTGCTTCAGGCAACCATCGATCCCCTGACCGGAGGCCTCAACCGTCGCGCTATCCTCGACCGGCTGGCCGAGGATATCGAACGTGGCGGCAAGGGTGTGCAGCGGGCATGGCTTGCCCTGATCGACCTCGACGGGTTCAAGCACATCAACGATACTTATGGGCACGCCGCTGGCGATGCGGTGCTCCAGGCCGTGGCGAATCGGCTTGGCGGAATGGAGCGTGTGCGCTGTTTTGGCCGGCTTGGCGGCGATGAATTCGCTGCAGTTCTCGATCCCTCGCTCGATCACGAAGCAGCTTTCGCGATCGGCACCGCACTTTCGGAATCGCTGCGCGCCCCGGTGCTGCACGGTGGCGCGGTCCTGCGCTTTTCCGGGTCCATTGGCGTCCACCGCATGGACGGGCGCAGTGTCAGCGATTGCCTCGAACGGGCCGACGCCGCGCTTTACAAGGCCAAGGAGCTTTCCGACGGCGCTGTCGTCGTGTTCAGCCCGGATGACGAGGCCGAACTGCAGGATCGCGCCGCGATCACCCGCCTGTTCAACGAAAGCAATCTCGCTGACCGGCTCAAGCTCGTCTACCAGCCGGTCCTCGATGCCGAGAGCGGCGGCGTGATCGGCCTCGAAGCATTTGTGCGCTGGAGCCCCGATGGCGAACGCTGGCTGGCGCCGGGACAATTCATGTCGCTTGCCGAAGCAACCGGGCGGACCGGCGAACTGACCCGGATGGTCCTGGCGCGCGCCTTGGCCGAATGCCCGGCGTGGCACTATGGACGCTGGCTGGCGATCAACCTCAGCCCTCGCGACGTGATGCGGACTGGCACGGCCGAGGCTCTTGCACGTCTGGTGGAAGACCATGGCGCGCCGCCGCATTCGATCATCCTCGAAGTTACCGAACGGGCCTTGCTCGAAGATCCCAAGCGCGCCGAAGCCCAATTGCTGGCATTCCGTGCGCGCGGCTTCCGCATTGCGCTGGACGATTTCGGCGCAGGCTGGTCAAGTCTCAACCAGGTCCACAGCCTGCCGCTCGACATGATCAAGATCGATCAGGAGCTGTCCCGCGCTCTTGCGACCGACCCGGGCGCGCGATCGCTGGTCGGCACGATCGTTTCGCTCGCCTGGCAACTGGGAATCGACTGCACGATCGAGGGCGTCGAGGACGAACTGCAGGCCAGCACGGCGCGTGCGCTCGGCATCCGGCTTATGCAGGGTTACCATCTGGGGCGGCCGCAACCAGCGGCAGAGGCCCTGGCGCTGATCGCGGATAATGCCTTGAGCCTGCGCGCCTAGAGCGAAATCCGTTCCGATTGCATCGGACGGATCGCTCCAGATTCTTGTTTTGCCGCGTTTTCCGAGTCACCAGATGATTCCATCTGGTTCGAAAACGCTCTAGTGCTCCAGCACGATCGGGCGCGGCGTGCCCGGGGGGTGAAGGCGGCGGAACAGCTTGCCCCTCTCGCTGAACAGCACCAGCAGCAGGCTGAGCACGCCCGCCGTCAGCAGGGCCAGCGCAAGGGGATGGGCCGTGCCGTCATAGGCCTGGCCGACGAAGATGCCGATGACCGAACCGATCACCATGCGCAGGAAGGCATGCATCGAATTCGCGCTGCCCGCCGTCCGTTCGAACGGCTGAAGCGCGATCGAGCCGAAGTTCGCGCCGATGAAGCCGATGAGGATCATGTTGGTGATCATCAGCGGCATGAACTGCCACAGCGTCTGCCCTTCCAGACTTGAGGAGAAGGTCTGCAACGCGCTGACCAGGATGAACGCGATCACCGCCGTGTGCGAAACGCGCCGCGCCCCGAAGCGCTCGACGATGCGCGAGTTGGAGAAGCTGGCGCAGGCCATCATCAGCGCGGAGAAGCCGAACAGCACCGGGAACATCTTGCCCGCGCCGAAGTGTTCGCCCACCAGCTGCTGCGAGGAGTTCACGTAGCCGATCATCGCCCCGAACGTGAGCGATCCGCCCAGCACGTAGCCGATGGCCGAGCGGTTCGTGGCGGCACCGGCCATGTTCTTCGCGATCGTCATCGGCCGGATCGCCTGGCGATATTCGGGGTGCAGTGTTTCCGGAAGGCGGATGTAAAGCCATGCCGCCATGCCCGTGGCCAGAACGGCCAGCAGCACGAAGATCCAGCGCCACCCGGCAAACAGCAGCACGACTTGCCCGATGCTTGGCGCAAGCATCGGCACGACCATGAAGATGACCGAGATGATCGACATCTGCTTGGCCATCTGATCGCCCGAGAAGCGATCGCGGATGATTGCGCCCGGCAGAACGGCAAGCCCGCCGCAGCCAATCGCTTGCCCCACGCGCATCGCCAGCATGCCGTCGAATGACGTGACAAGCGCGCAGGCCAGCGAGAACAGGATGTAGATCACCATGCAGGTCAGCAGGACCGGGCGGCGGCCATAGCGGTCTGCCAGCGATCCGGGCACCAGCGAGGCAAAGCCCGAGGCGAGCAGGAATGTGCCGACCACAAGCTGGCGGCGGTTGGGATCGGCAACGCCAAGATCCGTCGCAATGTCCCCAAGTGCGGGCAACATGGCGTCGACGGCGAGTGCCTGCATCGCCATGACGAGCGCCATCATCGCGATGGTCTCACGCTCGCCCATCGTGCGCGGCGCGCGCAGGGTATTGGAATCGTTAGTGGGCATAATCACCCTTTGAACGAGAACGGCTTCAAATCCCATCCCCAAAACCGGGTTTATGTTGCAATGCGAAACGGAGTATCGTGTCGCCATGGAATTTGCGCGAGACCAAGACGAGCCTGACCGTCAGGCGATTGCCTTGCGCAAGATCATCCACGTCGACATGGACGCCTTCTTCGCCAGCGTCGAACAGCGCGATGATCCCTCGATCCGGGGCCTGCCCGTCGCCGTCGGCGGATCGTCCGGGCGCGGCGTTGTGGCAGCGGCGAGTTACGAGGCGCGCAAGTTCGGAGTGCGTTCCGCCATGCCGTCGGCGCGGGCGGTGCAACTGTGCCCGGACCTGATTTTCAGAAAGCCCCGCTTCGATGTCTACAAGGCAGTGTCGCAGCAGATCCGCAGCGTTTTCCTGCACTTCACGCCGCATGTGGAGCCGCTGTCGCTCGACGAGGCCTACCTCGACGTGACCGACGACGTGCGCGGGATCGGGTCGGCCACGCGCATCGCCGAATTGATCCGCCAGCGCATCAAGGCCGAGACCGGGCTTACGGCCAGCGCCGGGGTGTCCTACAACAAGTTCCTCGCCAAGCTGGCCAGCGACCAGAACAAGCCCGATGGCCTGTGCGTGATCCGTCCGGGCGAGGGGACGCAGTTCGTGGGCTCGCTGCCGGTCCGGCGCTTCCACGGCATCGGGCCGCGCGGCGCGGAGAAGATGGCGAGGCTCGGCATCGAGACCGGCGCGGACCTGCGCGAGAAGGACCTCGCCTTTCTGCGCGCCAACTTCGGCAGCTCGGCCGACTACCTCTACCGCGCGGCGCGGGGGATCGACCTCAGGCAGGTCAAGGCGGACCGGCCGCGCAAGTCGGTCGGCGGGGAGCGGACGTTCGAGCGCGACATCTCGTCGGGCCCGGCGCTGCGCGAAACGCTGGAGCGGATCATCGAGATCGTGTGGGAGCGGATCGCGCGCAGCGGGGCGACCGGGCGAACGATTACGCTGAAGATGAAGTTCAACGACTTCACACCATGCACGCGCGCCAAGTCCCTGCCGCGACCGATCGCCGGGAAGGAGGAGTTTGCCGCGCTCGCCCGCGATCTGCTCGATGCGCAACTGCCCTTGCCAAAGCCGATCCGCCTGATGGGGCTGACGCTCTCGGCCCTGGAGGGCGAGGAGGCCGAGGAAGGCGAGGCAAGTGTGGGCAAGGGCGCCGCAGCCCCGGTGCTTCAGGCCGAACTGCCGTTCTGATCCAACAGCCAGCGCGCGATCATCTCGCGCACCGGGCCGCTGGTGTTTGCAGGGAGCGCCTGGCCCGGAAAGAAGCGCGCGTCCTCGATCTCGCGGCCGTCGGGGGCGGGCAGGTCTGCCGTGGTCCCCGCGACCAGTTCGATCGCGTTGGTCCAGCCCTTGCGGTCAAGTACCACCGTGCCAAGGTGACGCGGCGCCTCAAGGCGGCAGCCGGTTTCCTCGAACAGTTCGCGTGCGGCAGTTGCTTCCGGACGTTCGTTACGGCCAAGCCCTCCGCCGGGCAGCATCCAGGTGTCGCGCGCGTGGTAGCTGTGCCGCACGAGCAGGACTTCGCCGGCAGCATTGGCCGCGATCACGTTGCAGCCGCGCACCCGCTTGCGCGTGATGCGCCAGTACCACAGCCGCGCGGCATGGGCGACAAGCAGCACGGTGCGATGGAGCGGGCCGGGAAGGACGTGCAGCACCAGCGCATTGTGGGGCCGGTGCTGCCCGTTGTCACCCCGATTACGCTGCCTTCCAGCGCAACGGCAGCGCCTTGAACCCGCCAACGAAAGTGGAATTCACGCGGCGCGGGGCTCCTGCCAGTTCAAGGCTCTCGACCCTGTCGAGCAGCACATCGAGCAGGATGCGCATTTCGAGCCGTGCGAGGTGCAGGCCAAGGCACTGGTGCGAGCCTGCGCCGAAAGCGGCGTGGCGGTTGGCCGGGCGCGTCGCATCGAACTTGCGCGGTTCGGGGAACTGGGCGGGGTCGTGATTCGCGGCAACGTAGTTGAGCATGAGCCAGTCGCCTTGCGCGATATGCTGGCCACCAAGCTCGGTGTCGCGCGCAGCGGTGCGCATGAAGTGCTGGACCGGCGTGGTCCAGCGGATCGCTTCCTCGACGATCCCGGGCAGCAGGCTGCGGTCAGCCTTGGCGCGAGCGAACAGGTCCGGATCACGGGCCAGCGCCAGGACGGCGCCCGCCGAAGATGCGGAAGTCGTATCGTGCCCGGCGCTGGCGACGATGATGTAGTAGCCCGCCGTATCGCGGTCGCTCATCGGTTCGCCGTCGATCACGGCATTGGCGATGACCGTGGCGACGTCCTCGCCGGGGTTCTGGCGGCGTTCTGCGGCAAGCCCTGCGAAGTAGCGCTCGAATTCAGCGACAGCGCCCGCGACGATCTGCGAGATCTGTTCGGGCGGCAGGTCCTTCAGACCGGACTTGTTGAGGTCCTCGTCCTGCCCGCCGAACATCTGCTGGGTCAGGAACAGCATCTTCGGCTCGTCTTCAGACGGGACGCCGAGGATCTGCATGACGACGTGGAGCGGATAGGGCGCGGCGACGAGCGGGATGAAATCGCCCTCTTCGCCAGCCGCCAGCATCCGGTCGATCGATTCATTGGCGATCTTGCGAATCTCGCCATCCAGTTTCGACAGGTTCTTGGGCATGAACCAGTCCTGCGTCAGGCGGCGCAGCTTGGGGTGTTTGGGCGCGTCCATCGCCACCAGCGAATCCACCAGATGCGGGCTGCCACCGGTGATCGAGCGGGCCAGCATGTCGCCGATACGCAGGGTGAACACGGCCGACTTCGGGTTGTTGAGGAAGGTCGCATTGTCCTTGCTGACCTTCATCACCTCGTCGAAGCCCGAGACCAGCCAGAATGGCTCGTGCTCGTCCTCCGGCGCAACGACGCGGGCAACCGGCGTTGAAGCGCGAAGGGCATCAAACTGATCGAGCAGCGGGTCCCACGTGCCGTAGGACTTGGGGTCGATGACGGCGCGGCCCACTTCGGCCGGAACCACCGGAACGCTTGCCATTGTCGTGTCCTCCCTCAGACCGTGGCCGCTTGCGCGGCTTCCCAGGCCTGCTTGTATTCGTCGCGCAACAGGCGCTTGAACAGCTTGCCGGTGGGTTCGCGCGGCAGCTCCTCGCGGAAGTCGATCTGGCGGGGCATCTTCACCCGCGAAAGTTGGGGGTTGAGCCACTCGGTCAGCTCGGCCGCAAGCGCCGGGCCAGCCTCGGCCATGTCGCGCGGTTGCACGATGGCGACGACCTTCTCCCCCATGTCCGGATCGGGCGCGCCGATCACGGCAACGTCGGCCACCTTCGGGTGCGTGACCAGCAGGTTCTCGATCTCCTGCGGGTAGATGTTCACGCCGCCCGAGATGATCATGAAGCTCTTGCGGTCGGTCAGGAACAGGTAGCCGTCCTCATCGACCCAGCCCACGTCGCCAAGGCTGGTCCAGCCGTGCTTGTTGGTGGCGTCGCGGGTCTTGTCGGGATCGTTGTGGTAGCTGAACGGGCTGCCGCCTTCGAAGAAGACCTGGCCTTCGGTGCGCGGCGGCACCTCGTCGCCCTCCTCGTTGCAGATGCGGATGGTGCCGAGCAGGGCGCGACCGACCGAGCCGGGGCGCTGCAGCCATTCCTCGCTGGCGATGAAGGTGAAGCCGTTGCCTTCGGTGCCAGCGTAGTATTCCCGCAACGCCGGACCCCACCATTCGATCATCGCCTGCTTGACCGGCACCGGGCAGGGCGCGGCGGCATGGATCGCGCACTTGAGGCTGGTGGTATCGTACTTCGTGCGGACGTCCTCGGGCAGCTTGAGCATGCGCACGAAGTGCGTCGGCACCCACTGGCTGTCGGTGACCTTGTACTTCTCGATCAGTTCGAGCGCGTGTTCGGGATCGAACTTCTCCATCGCGACGACCGTGCCGCCCATGCGGTGAATGGTCATCGACCAGCGCAGCGGCGCAGCGTGGTAGAGCGGCGCGGGCGAGAGATAGACGGCATCGCCGGTGATGCCGAAGGCCTGGGAGGCAATGCCGATCAGCGAGTTGACCGCGCCGATCTCCGGGTCTTCGGGCAGGGGAATGCGCACGCCCTTGGGCTTGCCGGTGGTGCCCGAGGAATAGAGCATGTCGCACCCGGCGCGCTCGTCGGCGATAGGCGTGTCGGGCTGGTCGGCCAGCGCGGCGTCGAGCGAGAGCGGGCCTTGCGTATCGAAGCGCAGTTGCGGCACGTCGGGAGCGAGCTTTGCCACTTCGTCGAGCACCGGCGCGGTATAGGCCGACCCGATCAGCAGGCGGGTGCCGCTGTCATGCGCGATATAGGCAATCTCGGGCGCGGCAAGGCGGCACGAGACTGCGACGTAGACAAGGCCAGCCCGCTGCGCGCCCCAGGCCAGCGCGAAGAAATCGGCACGATTTTCAAGGCACAGCGCAATGGTATCGCCGATCTGGAGGGCGCGCGAGCGCAACAGCTGCGCGAACTGGTTCGACTTGGCTTCCAGCTGCGCATAAGTGACCACTTCGCCGCTGCCGCCCATGATCACGGCGGCGCGATCGGGATTGCGGGCGGCATGATACTTGGGGTGGAAATGCACCGGCCTGTTCCTCTCGCAACTGGCGGACTCAGGCCGCCATTTGCGAGGGAGCTTAACCGATCAGTTAAGGGGTGCAACCGTGAACCGTTCGTCCGGTTGCACCGCCTTGTCGCAATTCTTGCCCGATCCTTTCACTGTGGGGTGATCCGCCAAGGCCGTTACTGCGGCGCGGGCAGGACGCGGTCGATCGGATAGATCACGCCGTTGCGGGCGACGATCGGCTCACCCACCAGCTTGGGCGCGTCGTCTCCGCTGCCAAGGCGGATGGTATCGCCGCTGCGGGTGAGCGTGAGCGGCTGCCCGCCAAGGCTGGCGAGGCGCACCGTGCCGTTGGCGCGCTCGATGCCCTGATCGAGATCGGCCCGCGCGACATAGCCGGGCGAGAGGTGCTGGCTGACAAGGGCGAGCAGTTGCACCTTGCCGTCTTCGCTTTCCAGCGCCTTGCGGTCTGCCTCGGGCAGGGCCTTGATCGCGTCGTTGGTCGGCGCAAACAGGGTGTAGCTGCCAACGCCCTCGAACGTCTTTTCAAGCCCCGCCGCCTTCACCAGCTTGGCCGATTCCGAAAGATCACTGCTGTCGTCCAAGGCGTCGAACAGGTCCTTGCTCGATGCCTCGGCAACCGCGCCGCTGCTCTTGGCCTCCGGCGCATCGCTCTTTCCGCAGCCGGTGAGGGCGAGCGCGACAGCCAGCACGGACCCCATCATTGTATGGCGCACCATGGAAATCCCCTTTTATCTTCGAGTGCAGGTCAGGCGATCAGTTCGATCACGGCGCGGACCAGCTGGGTGGTCGGGTCGACTTCGTAGACGTAGCCGTCGCTGTACCGGTACCAGCTGTCGGGCGTGTCGGCGTAGCGGCCGCGCCAGTCAGGCGGCACGTTGTAGAACCCGTAGCCGGCGGGCATCGGCT
>JBEQCK010000142.1:0-9618 GCA_041639335.1 Novosphingobium sp. | reverse complement strand
ATTTCCGCGTCCCACGTTGCCTGGCCGTCGTAGTGCGTGTGCACGTCCACCCAGCCCGGTGCCACCACGCGACCGCTGGCGTCGATCTCCTCGGTGGCATCGCCGCGCACAGTGCCGACGGCAGCAATGAGGCCGTTCTTGACGGCCACGTCGCCGGTAAAGCGCGGCGCGCCGGTTCCGTCGACGATCGTTCCATTGCGGATGATCAGGTCATAGGCTGGCATAAGCTGGCTCCTTCTCCCCGCGCAGACCGACTCGAACCGGCAGCCTGTCGCGTTAACCGGGCGATTAAGTCAGAGGTTTGCCCGAGGGTCAACCGTGCGGGCAAGGCGTTGCATCAATCATGGCCGCTGGCCCTGATCATCTCGTCGACGTCGACGAACTTCTCGCGCGGGGCATCCTCCCGTGCGCGGGACGTCTCGGCTTCCTCGATCTTCTTCCAGTCGTCGAAGCTGACCACGTCCAGCTTGCGCGCAGCTGCCAAGGCATCGAAGCCCACGCGACCGGTCTTGCGCTGGCCTTGCGGAAAGTCCTCGGCGATCATTTCGACCACGCCGAAGCCATCCGGACGGTTGGTGCCGATCGTGCCCGAAGGCCCCCGCCGCGCCCAGCCCACGCAATACAGGCCGGGGAGGATGCGCCCTTCGTCGTTGGCAAAACGGCCGGCGCGATCATCGAATGGCACGCCTTCGATCGGTGAGGTCTGGTAGCCGATGCACGAGATTACGAGGTTTGCCGGTATCTCGTAGAACTCGCCCGTACCGACCGCGCGGCCCGCCTCGATACGCGTCCGCTCGACCGAAATCGCCCGCACCTTGCCTTCGCCGATCAGTGCGCGAGGCGAGGCAAAGAAATCGAACTCCACCTCCAGCGGCAGGTCGGCGCGGTGGCTCTCCGGGATCGCCGCGAACGAGCGCAGATGTGTCACGGACTTGCGGATGCCCGGTTCGAGCAGCGCGTCCTCCACTTCCTCGGGCAAGTCGCGCGGGTCCACCCACGGCGCGGTGCGGGAAAGGTGGCCAAGCTCGCCCAGTTCCTTGGGCGTCATCATGATCTGGTGAGGTCCGCGGCGCCCGAGGATGACAATGCGCTTGATCTTCGAGGCCATCAGCCCTTCGAGCGCGTGCGCCACGATGTCGCTTCCGGCAAACTCCTCGCGCGTCTTGGAAAGAATGCGCGTCACGTCGAGCGCCACGTTGCCCATGCCGATGACAACGGCGGTGTGGCCGGACAGGTCAGGGTCGAGCGCGGCGAATTCGGGGTGGCCATTGTACCATCCGACAAAGGCCGCGCTGCCGAAGACGTTTTTCAGATGGTCGCCCGGAACGCCGATGTCCTTGTCACGCGGAGCGCCAGTGGCGAGCACGACCGCGTCATACAGGCCCTGCAGTTCCGCAATCGAGACGTCCTGGCCAACCTTGACGTTGCCGACGAAGCGGACATTGTCGGCAAGGGCGGTCTGTTCGTAGCGCCGGGTTACGCCCTTGATCGACTGGTGATCCGGTGCAACCCCGAAGCGAATGAGGCCGTAAGGCACCGGCAGCATGTCGAAAATGTCGATGCGGACGTCATCGCCCCACTGCTTTTGCGCGGCTTCCGCGGTGTAGTACCCGGCCGGTCCCGAACCGACGATCGCGATATGCCGCATGGCCTCTCCTCAGCCTTTCGAGTCTTTGGCCGATGCTATCGTCACGACAGCAAAAGGAAAGCGGGCCAGCGAAGTACACGATCAGCTACGGTGGATATCCTCGTCAAGGAAGGCGCGCAGCTTTTCGATGAAGCGGTCGCGCTGGGAGAGCATGAACAGGTGACCACCGCCATGGAACATCTCGATACGGCTGTGCGGGATCGCGTTGTGGAGGAAATGGGCATTCGAGGGTGGAACCAGCTGGTCCTCCTCGTCCGCCATGATCATCACCGGCATGGACAGAAGCGGCAGGAACGGCACGCTGCTCCAGGCGGCAAACGCCATCATCTGGTATGAGAAACCAAGCGGGGAGGGTGCTTTGGCTGCATTGAGCGAAACCTTGCCGCTGCCGCCACCGTTATAGATCGAGGCGAGGTTCCGGCGCAGTGTGCGCTCTACCGTGTACTCACGCGGATCGGACAAGTGGGCAAGCATGGAGCTGTTGCCGGGCACCATGGTCGCGCCGCCTGACGCCGTTGCCGCAAGGACGATCCGGCCGGTCCGGGCGCGGTGCTGGAAGGCGAACTGCTGGGTCAGCGCGCCGCCCCAACTGATCCCGAGGATATCGACCTGTTCGATGCCCAGGAGATCGAGCAGGGACGCGGTGGTCAGTGCCATGCTCGGTATCGTGTAGGGCAGGACCGGATCGGGCGAGCCACCGATGCCCGGCATGTCGAAGCAGATCACCTCGCGCTCCGGCAGAGCCCGGGCGACCGGGGCAAGCAGTTCGAGGTTCATGCCGATACCGTTGAGCATGAGCAGCGGGCGATGTCGGCCCCTGCCGGCCCCTTCGTGCCAGCGCGCGATGTTGAGGCGACGTCCGGCAACGCCGATCTTTGACTGTTTCGGTGTACTGTTCACTTTGACCCCACGCTCCAGACGCTGACTAGCACCTTCGCACTCGCAGCAAAAGTACACGAATGCGGATCGCTTAACGCTTTCTCAAAGCACCGTCGTGCAAACACGCGTCATGCCGGGAGACGCTGAAACTCAATCAAACATGCAAACTGCCACGCGCGACTTTGCGCGTACGCGGCGGCGGGAACGTACCGTCGCTCCGGCTGCGCCCGAAGCGGGGGCCAGTTTTCTGTTCGGCAGCGATTCGTCCAATCGGCTGATCGCGCCGGAATGGCCGCAAATGGCCTATGTCATGCTGGTTCTTCCGCTGCTGGTGGCCGGCTTCAACCTCGTCATTCCGAACCCGCTTGCGGCACTTCTGGCCGTGGTCGCGGCCATCGCCGCGCACCTGTCGAAGCTCGCGGTGCGCCATGAAGCGCAGAACCAGATGGAGACCGGGCCGCGGATGGCGCTGATGGGCGTCGCAGTTGCCCCGCCGATGTTCCTTTTTGGCTCAGCGATGGGCGTCTGGGGAGCTTCCGGCCAGATCGAATGGTTCTACTGCCTCGTCGCCGTGGCAACGGTGTCGCTGCTGGCGACAGTGGTCCTTTCGGGGCGTCTTGTGGGCGTGCTGGCGGCCCAGATCTCCGTGTGGTCGGGCGCGACTTGCGTCGCAAGCACGTTCGGCGGGTATTTCTCCCTGCTCGTCGGCGTGGCAATTTCCGTGGCGGCCTACTTGCGCCAACGCAAGATCGACCTGCTGCTTCGCGAGAAGCAGGAGAACGACCAGCGCGCATCCACCCGCGCCCAGGAAATCCTTTCCGACTATGAGGAGACGGGGCAGGGCTGGTTCTGGGAAACCGATCGCCGTGGCCAGCTGACGTATCTGTCGACGCCTGTCGCCGAGATTCTCGGTCGCAAGGTCGACGACCTTATCGGCCGTCCCTTTGCCGAGCTGTTCAACCTTTCCGAGCAATCGGGCGAAGGCGAGCGGACGCTGGCCTTCCACCTCTCCGCGCGATCCAGCTTCGGCGAACTCGCGGTGCGGGCAGCGACTGCCGAAGAGGAACGCTGGTGGTCGATAACCGGCCGGCCGACTTACGACACCTTCAACAACTTCACCGGTTTCCGCGGCTCGGGCACGGACCTTACCGAAAAGCGCCGCTCGCAGGAGCATGCTTCGCGGCTCGCGCACTTCGATTCGCTGACAGGCCTGTCCAACCGCTTCCGCATGTCGCAGACGCTGGAGAAGATCCTCCTCGCTCCGCAATTGCATCAACGGGCCTGCACGGTCTTCCTGCTCGATCTCGATCGCTTCAAGCAGGTGAACGATACGCTCGGCCATCCTGCCGGCGATGCTCTGCTCAAGCAGGTGGCGCAGCGTCTGGAGCGGGTTGTCGGCAAGATGGGTCGCGTCGGTCGCCTTGGTGGCGATGAATTTCAGGTCATCCTGCCTGGCAAGATCGAGCGTGAGCAGCTCGGCCATCTGGCCCATCGCATCATCGAGAGCCTGTCGCAGCCCTATTCGATCGAGGGCAGTCGCGTGATGATCGGCGCGTCGGTGGGTATTGCGCTGGCCCCGGACGATGGCGTGACCAGCGAGGCACTGATCCGCAATGCCGACCTGGCGCTCTATGCCGCCAAGGATGGCGGGCGCGGCCGCTTCCACTTCTATGCGCCAGACCTGCACAGCGATGCTGAAGAGCGCCGCCAGATGGAGGAAGACCTGCGCGATGCGGTCTCGAACGGCGGACTTGAACTCTACTACCAGCCCGTCGTGCAGACCGCGACCGAGAAGATCACCGGGTTCGAGGCGCTGTTACGCTGGAACCACCCCGAGCATGGCTGGATCAGCCCGAGCCGGTTCATTCCGATCGCTGAAGATACCGGGCTGATCGCGCCGATCGGCGAGTGGGCGCTGCGCACCGCCTGTCAGGACCTTTCGCGCTGGCCCGAGAACGTGCGCGTCGCGGTGAACGTCTCGCCGCTACAGTTCGCCAATCCGTCGCTTCCGGTGATCGTCACCAACGCGCTGGCAAGCTCGCAGGTGGCAGCAGAGCGCCTCGAACTGGAAATCACCGAGAGCGTGTTCCTCAATGACGACGAGGGCACCGACCAGATGTTCAAGTCGTTGAAAGCCATCGGCGTGCGCCTCGCACTGGACGATTTCGGCACAGGCTATTCCTCGCTTGGCTACTTGCGGTCTGCGCCGTTCGACAAGATCAAGATCGACCAGAGCTTCGTTCGCGGTGCGACCCAACCGGGCAGCCGCAATGGCGCAATCATCGCCTCGATCGTGAGCCTTGCCGAGGCGCTGGGCATGGAAACGACGGCCGAAGGCGTCGAGACGCTGGACGAGCTGGACCTCGTCCGCATGCTGGGTTGCAGCCATGTCCAGGGTTACATCTACGAGCGCCCGCTCTCGGCGATGAACGCCGCTGCCCGCCTTTCAACCGGCCTCATGGCTATCGCGCAAGGGCCACGGTCCGCGCGCGCCGCGCGCCAGTCGATGCTGCGCAAGGTCGTGCTCGATCACGGCGGCCATCGCTACAACGCGATGGTCCGCAATATCAGCCAGACCGGCGCGCTGATCGAGGGTCTGTGGAACGTGCCTCCGGGAACTATCTTCCGGGTACTGCTGGCTGAAAACCACGCGGTCACGGCAACCTGCCGCTGGTCGAGCGATGACCGCATGGGCGTGGAATTCTCGATGCCGCTCCGGCTCGACGAGGGCGGACGCATCGCAGCCGTGGCCGGCATTCCACCGGCCAGAAGCGAGCCCGAGCCGGTGGTTCAACGCAAGGTCGGCTGACCGTTCAGCCCAGCGCGGCCATCTTCTCTTCAGCAAGACGGTCGAGTTCGGCGCGGCTCTTCTTCTCCGCCGCCGTCTTCAGCTGGCCGCACGCGGCATCGATATCCCGCCCGCGCGGCGTGCGCACCGGCGCGCTGATGCCCGCTTCGAAAACGATGTTGGCAAAGCTCTTGATCCGCTCAGGGCTGGAGCACTCATAGGGCGCACCGGGCCAGGGATTGAACGGGATCAGGTTGACCTTGGCCGGCAGCTTGTACTGGCGGATCAGGCGCACCAGCTCGCGTGCGTCATCGTCGCTGTCGTTCTTGTCCTTCAGCATCACGTACTCGAACGTGATGCGACGGGCGTTCGAAGCGCCGGGATAGTCGGAGCAGGCCTGCAGCAGCTCGTCGATGCCGTACTTGCGGTTGATCGGCACGATCTCGTCGCGCACGTCCTTCGTCACCGCGTGGAGAGAGACCGCGAGGTTCACCCCGATCTCCTCGCCGCAGCGCTCCATCATCGGCACGACGCCGCTGGTCGAAAGCGTGATGCGGCGCTTCGACAGCGCCAGCCCGTCACCGTCCATCACCAGCTTGAGCGCATCGCGCACATTGTCGAAGTTGTAGAGCGGCTCGCCCATGCCCATCATCACGATGTTCGTCAGCAGGCGGCCATCGGGGGTGTAGGCGCTGGCGGCTTCCTCGTCTTCATCGTCGAAATCTAGCCCGGCCATCGTGCCACCAGCCTTGGGCCATTCGCCCAGCGCATCGCGCGCGAGCATGACCTGGCCGACGATCTCGCCCGGCGTCAGGTTGCGCACCAGACGCATCGTGCCGGTGTGGCAGAAGCGGCAGTTGAGCGTGCAGCCGACCTGGCTCGAAACGCACAGCGTCCCGCGATCGGCGTCGGGGATGAACACCATCTCGAAATCGTGCTTGTCCGCCGTGCGCAGCAGCCACTTGCGCGTGCCGTCGGTCGAAACCTGCGCCTCGACAATGTCCGGGCGACCGATGACGAAGCGTTCGGCCAGCCACGGGCGCATCGTCTTGGCGATGTCGGTCATCGCCTCGAATTCGGTCACGCCGCGATGATACAGCCAGTGGAACACCTGCTTGGCGCGCAGCTTCGCTGCCTTGGCGTCAAGGCCGGCAGCCTCGAACAGGGAGGCGATCTGCTTCTTGGGCAAGCCGATCAGATCCACCCGGCCATCCTCGCGCGGCGTCACCTCGCGCGGTACGGGAACTGGATCAACGTGCCCGGCGATGGGCATGTTGGCGGGAAGCGAGGGGCTGGGATCGATCTGGCTCTGCATCGCGCGCATATAGTGATTCGTGGCGTCAGGCGCAAACCGAGGCTCGCGCGAACGCCTTGCGCGAGCTCCCGTTCCGGTATTTCATCGCCTTTAAGGCTCACATCATCGAAATTTATGTGGCTGAAATGTCACGCTTTCCTGTTGTGTGAGGTTCAGGAAACCGGATGCAGTTCCGCTCATTCCACCGGTCACTGTCGGGTCGCAATCGACAACAGAACCGGCAGGAAGTTTCGAATGGAGTGAGACATGAAGAAGATCTGCGCAATCCTCGCCGCCGGCACTGCCATCGCCGCCGCCCCTGCGTACGCGCAGGACGCTACCCCTGCCGAGGCGTTCAGCGGCTTCCACGCAGAAGCCCTTGTCGGGTATGACCACATCCGCTCGGGCAGCAGCGAGGACATCGACACCACGCGTGACATCAAGCAGTCGATCGACGGCGTCGAATACGGTGGTGCGATCGGTTACGACATTCCGCTTGGCACCAACCTTGTTGCCGGTGCGGAAGCTGAAATCACCGACAGCAGCGCCAGCCGCGATTACAACAACAGCGAGCCGACCGTGTTCAATCTCGGCCGCGTTGATGCTGGTCGCCAGTACTACGTCGGTGCCCGTCTCGGCTATGCGATGAGCCCGAGCACGATGGTCTACGTCAAGGGTGGCTACAGCAATGCCCGCTTCAACCTGCAGGGCACTGACGGCACCACAAACCTGCGCCAGCGTCTCGACACCGACGGCTACCGCGTCGGCGCGGGCGTCGAGCAGAAGCTTGGCAGCAACTCCTTCGTGAAGCTCGAGTACAAGTATTCGAACTACAGCGAAGGCGAATTCGACTTCAACGGCGACACGCCGGATTCGAGCCGCTTCAACATCGATACCGACCGTCACTCGGTGATGGCTGGCGTCGGCGTCCGCTTCTAAGCGTCACGCTGAAAGCACAAGGGAAGGGCGGGCCGCAAGGCTCGCCCTTTTCCTATCCGGCACACCCCAGCGCCGCCGCATCCATCGCCGAGGCCGCGCCGCCGAGCTGATAGACATCGCGAAAGCGCTTCCCGTCCGCGCCCTGCGCCGTCACGACCACTCGAGGTGCGCTGCGCATCGCGGCGATGATCCCGGCATTGGCGCGCTGGTCCATCGGCCAGGCATCGGCTTGCCCCGCTTGCAGGGTAAAGTTCGCTTCCGGAAACGACACGTTGACCGAAGATCCGGGCGCCAGCCGTCGTGCCAACCGAATGTGTACGGCCCCGCGAATGCCGCGCTTGGGCCAGAAGCCGACAGTGATGTAAGGCTGAAACGCCCGCTCACGCCCGGTAACTTTTTCCGCCATGGCAATCGCATAGCAGCGCGGCACGCCCGGATCGCGGAACGCCCCCCAAGTGCCGAACACGCCAAGGCTGTCTCGAGCCACTGCCGTCCCGCCGATCACCAGCGCGGCCAGAACCAGCAGCCGCCTCACGGCTCCTCCCGTTTCGCGCCGCCCAGCGTTCTGCCCAGACGTTCGGCTTCCTGCGCCTCGCGCAGCTTGTCACCCTTGGTCCGCCCGAATTTCGCGCGGTTGGCCTGCGCCTCCACTTCGCGAGAAGCCCGTGCCTTGGCCTTGCGCACGCTCCGCAGGTTGACGACGTCGCCCATCAGGCGTGCTCGATCCCGCGTTCCGAACCGTGGAGCACGCGCTCCTCGCCGTTCTCGACCAGCGCGATCGAACCCTGCACCAGCGACGGCGCAATCGGCGCGCCATGGACGGGATGCACCGGATAGCCGGCCATGATCCCGCGCAGTACCCGGCTGGAGATGCCGTGCATCACCACGATGTGATCGCCGCTCTCGTCCGCCAGCCCATCGAGCCAGCGGTTGAGCCGAGCGGCGATCATTGGATAGTCCTCGCCATCGGGGGCAGGGCGCAGCAGGTGGTCCTCGATCACGATCGGGCCGACCTCGTCTTCGACATCGCTATAGGACCGGCCGCACCACGATCCCATGTCGATCTCTTTCAGATCCATTGTCCGCTGCCCGGCAAACCAGTCGAGCCCAAGTTCCTCGGCAATCAGCGCTGCCGTCTGCAGCGCGCGCCCGGTGTCGGAGATATGCAGCGTTACCTGCGGCCGCTCGCCCAGTTCCTGCCGCAGCGCGCAGCCCATCGCTACCGCTTGCTCGAAGCCCTGCCGGGTAAGCGGCGTATGGATGTGGTTGGCCTGCAGCCGACGCGACGCATTATAGACCGTCTCGCCATGGCGCATGATGTAGAAGCGACCCCGTTTCATGGGAACGCTCATAGCGTCAGGCTTCGGGATAGGAAACGCTCATGATTTCCCACTCCTTCTCGCCCGATGGCAGCCGCACCACGCGCAAATCCCCGACCCGCGCCCCGCGAAGGGCCTTGGCAATCGGCGCGCTCCAGCCGATCAACCCCTTTGAGGCATCCTGCTCGTCGTCGCCGACCAGCGTCAGCACCTTGCGGTTGTCGTCCTCGTCGGCAATTTCGACGCAGGCCCCGAACAGCACGCGCGTGCGATCCTCTTGGCGCACGGGATCGACCACCCGCGCCGCCTTCATCCGCCGCGCGAGGAAC
This sequence comes from Novosphingobium sp., assembly GCA_041639335.1. GTDB lineage: Bacteria > Pseudomonadota > Alphaproteobacteria > Sphingomonadales > Sphingomonadaceae > Novosphingobium. The sequence continues at coordinate 422 of JBEQCK010000142.1, read as the reverse complement.
GCCAACTCCCTATCGATCTCGCGCATCCGCTTGCGCCCATAGAGATAGTCGCCGTTCTCCGACCGGTCGCCATTGCCCGCGGCCCAACTGACGATTTCGACGATGGCGGGGCGTTCGGTGCCGAGTAGATGATCATAGCGTGCGCGCAAGGCGGCAAATCCGGCGGGAGTGATAGGGTGACCGTCAGGCTTCATGGGGTGCTTGTGCGGTATGACGCAGACCGAGACAACAAATCCTCCCCATTTTTCCGCAGGACAAATGGGTGAGGGGGACCGCCCGCGCAGCGGGTGGTGGAGGGGGGCCAAGAACCCCTCCGTCATCGGCTACGCCGCTGACACCTCCCCGTTTGTGCTTCGCAAAAACAGGGAGGATCAAGAGCTGCGATTCCAACACAAACCCCGTCATCCCGGGCTCGACCCGGG
>JBEQCK010000141.1:0-9861 GCA_041639335.1 Novosphingobium sp. | reverse complement strand
CTCTGATCAACATCGGTCTTGCAGGGTCGGCTTCGATCGACAAGGTCGCAGGTCCGGTCGGTGAAGCTCTGATCATGACCGCGCTTGGTCTGCTCGTCGCTGTTCCGGCGGTGCTTTCGTACAACTGGCTGCAGGCTCGCAACAAGAAGATCGCCGAGCTGCTCTCGGGCTTCTCGACCGACATCCTGGCGAACATCAACTCGAAGGGCGCTGTGAAGCCTGCTCTTCCGGCTGCTCCGGCCACCCCGGCCGCTCCGGTCAAGAAGTAAGCAAAGAACCGGGCCGGAGGTTCAACCTTCGGCCCCTTTCCGGAAACGCGAGTCCAAAGGCCGGAGCCAGTCCTCCGGATCGCTCCGGCCCCTCTCGCGGCTCAAAACGGATAGGATGTAACCCATGGCAATGTCTGTAGGCGGCGCTGGCGGAGAAGAACGCCCGATGTCGGACATCAACACCACGCCGCTCGTGGACGTGATGTTGGTGCTGCTGATCATCTTCCTCATCGCGGTGCCCGTCGCGATCCAGTCGATCGAAAAGCTCAAGGTCCCCATTCTTGTCAGCGAGGAATCGCAGGACAAGGTCGAAAACCTGATGCTTTCGGTCGTCTCGACGGACGCCGCAGGCCGTAGCCCGAAGGAGCCCGGATACGAGGGTTCTTCGCGCACCGGCCAGTGCCGCGTCTATTTCAACAACATCACCCCGGTGGACAACCAGGAGCTGTACCAGCAGGCTTTCAATCGCCTCGATGCGATCGTGAAGCGTGAAGGTGGCGCCGCCAACATGGACCCCGAGAAGATCCCCGAAGTGCATATCCGTGGCGACGTGAACGTGCCGTGGAAGTGCATCGCCGGTGCGATCTACAACGTCCAGTCCGCTGGCTATCCGAAAGTCGGCTTCATCTCGACGCCGGTCGATCCGGGCTAAGCCCGGACCCTCGACAGGCCCAGAGAGCGAACAGGAGTACCAACCATGGCAATGAGTGGCGGCAAGGATGATGGCTCGCCGATGATGGAAATGAACACGACGCCGTTGATCGACGTCATGCTCGTTCTCCTCATCATGTTCATCATCACCATCCCCGTGGCCACCCACGCGGTGAACATCGACCTCCCGCAGCCGACGACCGTCCCCAACGAAGTCACGATCGATCCGATCAAGAACAAGCTGGTGCTGACGGCGACCAACCAGATTCTCTGGAATGGTACGCCCATCAGCGAAGGCCAGCTGGTTTCGATCATCGCGTCGACGAAGGGGATCAATCCCGAGCCGGAACTGCAGTTCCAACCCGAGGAATATGCCAGCTACGAGATCGCGAACCGGATGATGAAGATCATCACGGACGCCAAGGTCACGAAGTTCGGCTTTGTCGGCAACGAAAACTTCGCCACCTTCGAAAAGGGTCCGAACTAAGGACTCTGCCGAGAACGGCTGAAGACAAGAGGGAGCGGCGCGAGCCGCTCCCTTTTTTGTTGTTTCCGTGTGGAGGTAGAGGTTCCGTGAGAACACCGAGGTCCCCGCCTTCCGGCTCTGCCGGAAGTTTATCCTGAGCGGCCGGCCTGACGGCCAGCCGAAGGGCGGGGACGCGGCGCTTTCCTGTTTCACGCAGAGACGCGGAGAAGGAAGGGGAGGCGCTGAGGAGAGAAGAGAAGAGAGTTTGAGGCGGCTGCGCCGCAGGCGCCTTCCCAAGAACTCTGCGTCTCTCTTTCTTCTCTGCGCCTCTGCGTGAACCATTCCACGCGCGATACAAAAAAGCATCCGCTGGCGAATGCGGACGGTAACGCCGGGGGAAAGTCACAGATCGCGCGACCGGTGCGGTGCCGTTGTGGCACGCAGCGGGGAGGGCGCGGGACCGGTTGCGAGTGGCCGGGGGCGGTTCCGGACCCCTTGTCGGCTCAGCCTGAGGGCGGACAAATGTGACAGGACGAAGCTTTGGCAGCGGCTCGCGGGCTGCCTTGGCTTCTGGCAAGCGGCTGCGTGAAAAGAACCTGTCTCTTGCGCCGACATTGTCACGCAAGTCATGGCGGGTTCCGCATCCGCAGCGTCGCTCAGGGCTTGCGCGCCGCGCTATCAGCCCTGGGATGTCCTGTCTGTCCTTGGGTAACGACAGGGTTTGCCCGGTGGGTCTTGGGCTTTACGCCCCGCATTGAACCCGTGAGCGCCTGCCGCACCGATCGCGCCGGAAGCGTCTGCCACAGCATCAGCTTCCGAAGGGAGAGGAGCGGGTTGGCCTATTGCCCTCTCCTGACCTGTGGGCGAGGCCTATAACCTATATGGTTCGTTTTGTCAAGAGGCTTGGGTTGGTTCACGCGGAGAAGAAAGGGAGGCGCCGAGGGAAAGGGAGAAAGGGGGGCGCGCGCAGAGGCGCGGAGGGAGCGGAGGGCGCAGAGAATAAGAGGGTCTGGGGCGGCTGCGCCGCAGGCTTTAATCGCCATGCCTTTCCTTCCTCCCTTCTCCGCGTCCCCCTTTCTTCTCTGCGTCTCTGCGTGAAACAGGAAAAAGCCCAGCCCCGGATCAAGTCCGGGGCGACGGTGGTGTTTGGGATGTGGGTTGGGTGCGGAACGGCTGATTCCAGAGCCAGTTCAGCTGAGCGCGGCGATCCACTCCGCTTCCTTGAAGCCCACGAGCAAGCCACCCGGATGCTCGACGATCGGGCGCTTGATGACCGAGGTGTTCTCGGCGAGCACGGCGGGCGCGCCTTCGCCTGTGAGAGCCGCTTTCTGCGCGTCATCGAGCTTGCGGTAGGTCGTGCCGGCCTTGTTGACGACCTTGTCGAGTCCGGCCTTGGCGATCCAGTCTGCAATTCGCGCGGGGTCCGCGCCCTGCTTCTTGTAGTCATGGAAGGTGTAGGCGATGCCCTGCGCGTCGAGCCAATGCCTTGCCTTCTTGACCGTGTCGCAATTGGGAATGCCGTAGACCGTAACGCTCATCATGCCTGCCTGTCGAAGTGGTGCACACGCGTCGGCGTGCCTGCAAAAAGGGTGTAGCTATCGTAGTACTCGGCACGGCCCCTGGCCTGCATTTCAGCGTGATGGGCGACGCGGCGCCATGCCAGTGCCGAGGCTTCGTCTTCCCATTCCGACAGGGCAATGACCTCGCCATCGTCGGCGGTGTAGCTCTTGAAGCCGAGGTAACCGGGTTGCTGCGCGGCGAGGTCTTCCATCGCCTGGGCATCGGCCGAGTAGGCGGCGGCATCGATATCGGCGCGTTTGCGGTTGCGGAAGACGACGAGGAACATGGGGTGTGCGATAGCGCGCTGGCGTGCGCGCCGAAAGGTGGACTTTTCCGCGCATCTGCGACAAAGCGCCATCCCATGAGCCTCAACAGCTTCGGTCACCTCTTCCGTTTCACCACCTGGGGCGAAAGCCACGGGCCCGCGATTGGCGCGGTGGTCGACGGTTGCCCTCCCGGCCTTGCCATCAGCGAGGCGCAGATCCAGCCGTTCCTCGACGCGCGCCGCCCCGGCCAGTCGCGCTTCACGACGCAGCGGCAGGAGCCCGATCAGGTGCGCATCCTGTCGGGCGTGTTCGAGGGCCCAGATGGTGTCAGGCGCACGACGGGCACGCCGATCAGCCTGATGATCGAGAACGTGGACCAGCGTTCGAAGGACTATGGCGACGTGGCCAAGGCCTACCGCCCCGGTCATGCCGACTATGCCTATGACGCCAAGTACGGCTTCCGCGACTATCGCGGCGGCGGGCGTTCGTCTGCGCGCGAGACGGCTTCGCGCGTGGCCGCTGGCGCCGTGGCGCGATTGGTCATCCCCGAGGTTTCGATCCTGGCATGGGTCAGCGAAATCGGCGGTGACCGGATCGACATGGATCATTTCGATGCCGACGAGATCGGCCGCAATCCGTTCTTCTGCCCGGATTCGTGGGCGGCGGCGCGCTGGGAGAAGCTGGTCGACGATGCACGCACATCGGGCTCGTCGCTGGGCGCGGTGGTCGAATGCGTGGCGACGGGCGTTCCGGCGGGCTGGGGCGCGCCGCTCTATGCCAAGCTTGATGCCGAGCTGGCGCATGCGATGATGGGCATCAACGCGGTGAAGGGCGTGGAGATCGGTGACGGTTTCGAGGCGGCCCGCAACACCGGCGAAGGCAATGCCGATCCGATGCGGCCGGGTGAGGCCGAAAATGGCTCGTGGGCGCCCGAGTTTCTGGCGAACCACGCTGGCGGGATCGCTGGCGGCATTTCCACCGGCCAACCGGTGACAGTGCGCGTGGCGTTCAAGCCGACATCATCGATCCTCACGCCGATGCCGACGATTACCCGTGAGGGCGAAGCGACCGAGCTGATGACCAAGGGCCGGCATGATCCTTGCGTCGGCATTCGCGGCGTGCCGGTGGTCGAGGCGATGATGGCGCTGGTGCTGGCGGATCAGAAGCTGCTGCACCGGGGGCAAGTCGGCTGAAAGCAGCTGCTGGCGGTTGAGCCGGGCCTGAAACGTCGTTAGTCTCCTCTGCAACAAAATTGCGGGAGCATGTTTCTTGGCCAAGCGCCTTACCCTCTATATCGTGATCGGCATGGTGCTCGGCATTCTCGTCGGGTACGTCCTCAACACCAGCTATCCGCAGGGTGATGCGACGCTGGCGCAGATCGCCGACACGCTGAAGCTGCTGCCCGACATCTTCCTGCACCTGATCAAGATGATCATCGCGCCGCTGATTCTGGCGACGCTGGTGACCGGCATCGCCGGGATGGGCGACAGCGCCGCGTTGGGCCGCATCGGCGGGCGGGCGCTGGCCTGGTTCATTACGGCCAGCCTGATCTCGATCGGCCTCGGCCTGCTGCTGGTCAACCTGTTCAAGCCGGGCGTGGGGCTGGAGTTCACCGCCGCCGGACCGGTGGGCGATCTGGCCACGGCGGACTTCACGCTGCGCCACTTCGTGCTGGAAATCTTCCCGACCAGCGCGCTGGATGCGATGGCCAAGAACAACGTCCTGCAGATCCTCGTCTTCTCGATCTTCGCCGGCGTCGCACTTTCGGCGATTGGCGAGACCGGGGCGCCGATCGTGCGCGGGTGCGAGGCACTTGCCCACCTGATGCTGCAGATCACCGACTACGTGATGCGCATGGCGCCGCTGGCGGTGTTCGGAGCGCTGGCTGCAGTGATCGCCACGAAGGGGTTGGGCATCGTCGTGACCTATGGCGTGTTCGTTTCCGAGTTCTACTTCGGCCTGGCACTGCTGTGGATCATTCTGCTGACTTTGGGCGGGATCTTCCTCAAGGGGCGGATCTTCCTTCTGGCGCGCTATATCCGCGAGCCGCTGCTGCTGGCGTTCTCGACCGCGAGTTCCGAATCCGCGCTGCCCAAGCTGTTCGAACAGCTTGACCGCTTTGGCGTGCCGCGCCGCATTTCGGGCTTCGTGCTGCCGCTGGGCTACAGCTTCAACCTTGATGGTTCGATGATGTACACCAGCTTTGCGACGATGTTCATCGCGCAGGCCTATGGCATCGAGCTGTCGATCGGGCAGCAGATCGCCATGCTGCTGACGCTCATGGTCACGTCGAAGGGCATCGCCGGGGTGCCACGCGCCAGCCTGGTGGTGATTGCCGCGACGCTGACGCAGTTCGGCCTGCCGCTCGAGGGCATCGCGCTGTTGCTCGGCGTCGATACCTTCCTCGACATGGGTCGGACGGCGACGAACGTAGTGGGCAATGCCGTGGCGACCTCGGTCATCACCAAGTGGGAAGGCATGCTGCAGCCGCCGCTGGACCCCGATGCCGAGCCGCCGCATGCGCCTGCGCATACCGTGGCAGACGGGCGGGCCGGGCTGAACCTCGATCCGATCAACTACGAGACGTAGTCTCTACTTCTCAAGCTCGACCGGCGTGAACTCGCCCAAGCCGCAGGCGCCCCTGTTGATCGGGCCGGGGCCGCCGTTGTTGACCAGCACCGTGATGATGTCGACGTTGCACAACTGGGTGAGCGAGGTCGAATAGGAGAACGCGCGTTCGAAGCCGAGGCTGAAGCAGCGGTTGGGCAGGGTGTTGCGATACCACTGGCCGCCGCTGGTGCGGAAATCGATGGTCCAGTCATCGCGCACCTGGCTTTCGCGGATGGTCTGGAGCGGAAGGCAGTTGACAGGCTTGCCGACGACTTTCGCCTTGGGAATGTCGGCGCGGTGGCCGTCATTGCCCTGTTTGGCATCAGCGGTGCAGCCCGCCACCGCCAGCGTAAGGCCTGCGATCAGAAATGGAGTAACGCGCTTCATGCCTTGCTCTCCTTCCTTGTCCTGCGATTCAAGGGGGCCTTTGCCTGCTTCGCTTGCGGCGGCCTGGCTCCTTTCTCCAGAACCTTGCCCTTGAAGCTGCAAAGATCAACCACCCCACAGTGCCAGCATTCGGGCGTCCGTGCCTTGCACACATAGCGTCCATGCAGGATCAGCCAGTGGTGCGCGCCGACGCGAAACGGCTGGGGGACTTTTTTCTCCAGCCCCTTCTCAACGGCGAGCGGCGTCTTTCCCTTCGCAAGGCCGGTGCGATTGCCCACGCGGAAGATATGCGTGTCGACGGCAAAGGTTTCCGCCCCGAACGCGCAGTTCATCACCACGTTGGCGGTCTTGCGGCCGACGCCGGGAAGTTCGGTCAGGAGATCGCGGTCTGCCGGAACCTCGCCGCCGTATTTCGCCACGAGGATTTCGGCCATGGACATGACGTTCTTGGCCTTGGAGTTGAAGAGGCCGATGGTCTTGATGTGGCTCTTGAGGCCCTCCTCGCCAAGGTCGAGCATGTCCTGCGGCGTCTTGACGATGGCGAAGAGCTTTCGCGTCGCCTTGTTTACGCCGACGTCGGTCGCCTGCGCGGAAAGCGTCACCGCCACCAGCAGCTGGTAGACGTTGCCGTATTCCAGCTCCGTTTCGGGCGAGGGGTTGGCCTCGGCGAGGCGGCGGAAGAATTCGAAGATGTCCGCCGTCTTCATGTCAGAGCCCCAGAACCTCGGGCATGGTGTAGCGTCCCGGCGCCTTGCCGATGATCCATTCGGCTGCGCGGATCGCACCCTTGGCGAAGATGCCGCGGTTTTCGGCGAGGTGGGAGAAGGTCAGGCGTTCGTTGTCGGCGAGGAAGTGGACCGAGTGGTCGCCTGCCACCGAACCGCCGCGCAAGGCGGCAAAGCCGATGGTGCCGGCCTTGCGCGCGCCGGTGATGCCATCGCGGCCGCGCACGGCTTCGTCGGCCAGATGCACGCCGCGTCCCTTGGCCGCCGCTTCGCCGAGCAGCAGGGCCGTGCCCGAAGGTGCATCGACCTTCATGCGGTGGTGCGTCTCGACGATCTCGATGTCCCAGTCCTCGCCAAGGCGCGAAGCGGCTTCCTGCACGAGGTGGGCAAGCAGGGTGACGCCCAATGAGGTGTTTCCGGTCTGCAGCACGGGGATGCTGACGGCGGCGGAATCGATCAGCCAGTGGTGGCGTTCTTCCAACCCCGTGGTGCCGATCACGATGGGCCTGCCCGCGTGAATCGCTGCGTCGAGGTTGAACTCCAGCGCGCCGGGCGCTGAGAAATCGACCAGCACGTCGCTTGCCTTAGCGAGGGCGAGGGGATCTCCGCCCTTGTCGATGCCGCCGGAAAATTCGTGCCCGGCTGCGGCGACTGCTGCCTGCAGCGCATTGCCCATTCGTCCAGCACTGCCGATGATTCCGATTCTGGTCATTGCCTATCCTTCACGTCGCGTGCTTCATGGTCGCGATGAAACTTGCGCGCAATATCGTCATTCTCACCGGGGCGGGAATTTCTGCAGAGTCCGGGATCGACACCTTCCGTGGCGCCAAGGACGGTGGGGGCGGACTGTGGGAGCAGCACCGGGTTGAGGACGTGGCCACGCCCGAGGCTTTTGCCCGCGATCCCGATCTGGTCCTGCGCTTCTACGACATGCGCCGCGAGGCGATCCAGACCAAGCAGCCTAATGCCGCGCACCATGCTCTTGCCCGGCTTGATCGGGAATGGCCGAAGAAGGCGGGTGGCGAAGTGCTGATCGTGACGCAGAACGTCGATGATCTGCACGAACGCGGCGGGGCGCTGAACGTGCTGCATATGCATGGGGAGCATCTCAACGCCTGGTGCACCGCCTGCGACGAGCGCCACCGCTGGACCGAAGCGCTGATCCACCGACCGCCCTGCCCGGCTTGCGGCCAGAGCGCCCTGCGCCCGGACGTGGTGTGGTTCGGCGAAGTGCCTTACCGGATGGAGGAGATCTACCAGGCGGTTGCCGGGGCGGACCTGTTCGTTTCGATCGGCACTTCGGGTGCGGTCTATCCGGCGGCGGGTTTGGTCCGCACCGCGCGCGACCTTGGCGTGCAGACGCTGGAGCTCAATCTCGAGCGCAGCCAGGGCTCGGCGTGGTTCCACGAAACCCGCCTTGGCCCGGCGACGGAGATCGTGCCGGCGTGGGTCGAGGAACTTTTGCTGAGTTAAAGTGTTGCTGCTGCGAAAAGGGTGATCTCGCGCCTGTCAAACACGCGCGAATCATGTTACCTACATCAATGTGAGCAACGTGGTCCCCCATCTCGTCCCTATCGCAGTAAAGCCCGATGACATCGACTTCATGGGCCATGTCAACAACGCTTCGTACCTTACGTGGGTGCAGGATGCGGTGATCGACCATTGGCGCGCGCTGGCCCCCGCCGATGCCGTTGCCGCGCACCTGTGGGTCGCGCTGAAGCATGAGATCACCTACCGTCGCCCGACCTTCCTTGACGATCCCGTGATTGCCCACGTGATCCTCGAGAAAGTGCAGGGCGCGCGCGCGTTCTATGAAACGATCATCAAGCGCGGCGAGGAAGTGTTGGCCGAGGTGAAGTCCAGCTGGTGCTGCCTTGATGCCGAAACGCTCCGCCCTGCGCGCTTGGCGCGCGAACTGGTGGAGAAGTTCTTGCCCTCGGAGAAGTAAGCCTCAGCGCAGTTTGGCGATGGAGAGGCCGTCGTTCTTGGCGCGCGCCTTTACCGATTCCTCGCTGCGGGTGAGCGCCTTGGCGATGGCCTTGAGGGCCATGCCTTTCTTCGCCAGCGTGTGCAGCTTGCTGATTTCGTCGGCGGTCCAGGCCTGCTTGTGGCGTTCGAAGCGTTCGGCCATGGATCAATCCTTCCGGGTCACGGTGGCAATGTAGTTGAGCGCGAGGTCGTCGGACAGGTGCAGTCCGCGCGAGACGCTCCAGGCGATGCCCATCGGGTTGCCCATCTTGAGGCCGGCGGCGTCGAGCAGGTCATGCAGTTCGACAGGGGTGATGAAATCGTCCCAGTGGTGGGTGCCCTTGGGCACCATGCCGATGGCCTCTGCGCCTTCCACCAGCAGCAAGCGCGAGCGCGCGGTGCGGTTGGGCGTGGAGAGGATCATCAGCCCGCCGGGGGCGAGCCCGGCTTCCAGCGCGGCGATGAACGCGGCCTTGTCGGCCACGTGTTCGATCACTTCCATCGAGGTGACGAGGTCGTAGCCCGTCAGGCCGAGCTGGCCGACATCGCCGCAGCGGTAGTCGATGGTCAGGCCCGATCCATCGGCGTGGAGGCGCGCAGCGGCAATATTTTCCTGCGCTGCATCGACACCCGTCACATCCGCGCCGAGGCGGGCAAGAGGTTCGCACAGCAGGCCGGCGCCGCAGCCGACATCAAGCGCCTTGCGCCCAGCCAGTGGCTTTGCCGTGCGCGAATCGCCGCCGAAATGGGCATCGATGGCATCGCGGATGAAGCCCAGCCGCACCGGGTTGAGCTTGTGCAGCATCGCCGAGGAGCCCTTGGGGTTCCACCAGTCTGCCGCCAGCTTGCCGAAATGCGCTGCTTCAGATTCTCTGATGGTTGCTGGGCGAATGGTATTCGCAGAGGTTGCATTGCTCATAAGCCGTCCCTAAAGCGCCCGCGCTGCAAGGTCCACCGGC
>JBEQCK010000140.1:0-9867 GCA_041639335.1 Novosphingobium sp. | reverse complement strand
GAGCGGGTCGGTCAGCACGATGGTGTTGTAGTTGCCGTAGTCGAGGACGTGGCTGGTAAAGCTGGTGCCAGTCGGGCCGCTGATGAAGGTCAGGGTGTCAGTTGCGCCAACACCGCCCCCCGGACCGGTACCGGCATTGGTCTCGAGGCTCAGTTCGTTGCGGTCGGTCTTGGAATAGCCGAAGTCGAACGACGCCGACCAGCCATCCTCACCGACCCAGGCAGCGTTGAAACCGCCCGAGAAGATGTCCGAGTTGCGCTCGTAACCGTGGTTGTTGACGACTGCTTCGACGCCCGAGAACGTGCCCTTGGTGATCAGGTTGCCGTTCGTCTCGATGCCGGTCGGCGAAAGCTGGGCGCCGCTCCACGCAAGCGGGAACTCGATGCCGCGCTTGATCTGCTTGTCCTTGAAGTTGCCGTAGAAGCCGTCAACCGTAAGGGTCAGTTCGTCCACCGGCTTGAACTGCACGGTGCCCTGGATGCCGAGGCGCTTGAGCTGCGTGGAGACGCCAAACGGCTTCATGCCGCCGATGATCTTGGTGTTGTTCGGGCCGTCGGCGTAACCCCAGGCTTCGAATTCCTGCGCCTGATAAGGCTCGTCGGTATAGGCAGCCGAGAGAGCCACGCCAAGACGGTCTTCCATGAACTGTCCGACGTAGGTCGCAGTTGCGCGGTAGCCGAACTCGTTGCTGTCCTTGTTGACCTTGCCGAGATCAGCATAAGTGCCGCGGCCACCGAACGAGAGTAGGCTCTTGCCGAATTCGAGCGGCCGGATCGTCTTGATGTCGACGGTGCCGACGAGGCCCTGGTGGACAAGGTTCGCCTGCGGGGTCTTGTAGACGTCAACGCGGCTGACGATTTCCGACGGGAACTGGTCGAACTCGACGTTGCGCTGCTCGCCCGTAGAGGTCTGCGGGCGACCGTTAAGCGTGGTCGAGGACAGGTCAGCGCTCGAACCACGGATGGCGATCGAGTTGGCGCGGCCGAACAGGCGCTGGGTGGTGAGGCCCGGAAGGCGCGCGATCGATTCACCGATCGATGCGTCGGGAAGACGGCCGATGTCTTCTGCCGAAACCGATTCCACGATGACCGGCGAGGTCTTCTTGACGTTCACGGCCGTGGCGAGCGCAGCGCGGAAGCCGGTCACGACGATGGCCTGTTCCTGCGCTTCAGGAGCGGCGTCAGCCTCCGCCTGATCCTGTGCCGCGGCAGCATCCTGCGCCATGGCCGGGGTTGCGGCGAGCGCAACCGTGATGGCGGCGAGCGATACGCCCGCAGCAGCGGATAATGTGCGAATTGCCATGTTGAAACTCACTCCCCCAAGCCGGAGTGTCCCGGCCCTGAACCTTTTGCGAATACCTGTGCTCGAACTGGGCGGTGCCGCTGATCCCGGCCTTCCGCTCCATTTCGGTTTAAGGGAGCGATGAAGAATGGCGAATATGGCATACGTATACTATGCATGCGCCGGCACCCGGATTGGTTTCAGATGATGCTATTTGGCAACGCTCCCGATACGAGCAAAACGTTTAAGAAATGGGCATTTTCCGAACGATTCGACTGGCGCAGCCGCCGCCCCATTGCATGACCGAAACATCGCGCATAAAGTCCGCGATGACCGACCACGGGACCACACCGGGCGGTGGGAGTGATCGGGATATGGGGCGCAGGCCTTCCAACAAACCAACCAGTTTCGACATTGCCTACCTTGCCGGCGTATCACAGCCCACCGTGAGCAGGGCTTTGCGCGGCAGCAAGTCGGTCAGTCTTGCAACGCGGCAGAAGATCGAGGCCATCGCCCGGCAACTCAACTACACTGTCGACAAGAACGCTTCATCACTGCGCTCGCAGCGGTCAAACACGTTGGCCCTGCTGTTTTTCGAGGACCCCACGCCGGATGAGTCCAACATCAACCCGTTCTTCCTCGCGATGCTCGGATCGATCACGCGGCATTGCGCCCATCGTGGGTTGGACCTGCTGATTTCGTTCCAGAAACTGGATGACGATTGGCACAAGCGATACCAGGACAGCCATCGCGCGGACGGCCTGATTCTGCTTGGTTATGGCGACTACACGGCATACGAGCCGCGGCTACGCCAGTTGATCCGGTCGGGCACGCATTTCGTACGCTGGGGCTCGGTTGACGACGGCACGATCGGAGCGACAGTCGGATCAGACAATTTCGGCGCAGGGCGGCTTGCGGGGGAGCACCTTCTGGCGCGCGGACGAAAGCGGATCGCGTTCCTCGGCCAAGCGGATTCGCACTATCCGGAATTCGAACAGCGCTATGCGGGCCTTGCCAAAGCAGTCGTGACCGCTGGCCTCTCACCTGACCCGGCCCTGCTCGTCGACGCCGTCTCTTCGGAAGAGAACGGCTATCACGCCGCGCGCGAGCTGCTATCGCGGGAGGCGCCGTTCGATGCGATCTTCGCCGCCAGCGATCTTATTGCGGTAGGCGCCATGCGTGCACTTTCCGAAGCCGGACTTTCGGTTCCGGAAGATGTCGCGGTCGTCGGCTTTGACGACATTCCGGCAGCGGCCTTCACGTCCCCTCCGCTCACCACGATCATGCAGGATATCCGGCTGGCTGGCGAAGCACTGGTGGAAAGCGTTCTCGCGCAAGTCGAAGGTCGCCCAGGCAATCCGCGCGTGCTGCCGGCCCGGCTCGTGGTTCGCGCAAGCAGCGGGGGTTGATCCGTCCGCGGTCTTGGTATTCGTATGCGCATCGATTGCAGGAACGCCCGGTTTCTGCAACTTCGCACGGCCTGATTGCAATGCAATGGCCGCGCGAGACGGCCACCCGGCGCACGAACAGCGCCCCATGGAGAGCCGATGACCACCTCGATCCGCCAACCCGCAAGGGAGAAACCCAGGCAGAATTTCTGGGGACTGTGGAACATCAGCTTTGGCTATTTCGGCATCCAGATCGCTTTCGCACTTCAGAACGCCAACGTCAGCCGCATTTTCCAGTCACTGGGCAGTTCTGTCGATGATCTCGCCTTCCTGTGGATCGCAGGACCAGTCACCGGCCTGATCGTGCAGCCGCTGATCGGGTATCATTCGGACCGCACCTGGGGTTTCCTCGGCCGCCGTCGCCCCTATTTCCTCGCCGGTGCCATCATGGCCGGACTGGCGCTGATCGGACTGCCCAACACCGGGCTGCTTCTGCTCGCTGCGGCCTTTCTGTGGCTCCTCGATGCTTCGCTCAACGTCGCGATGGAGCCCTTCCGCGCCTTTGCCGGCGACATGACGCCGGACGACCAGCGCGCGCAGGCCTTTGCCTTCCAGACGTGCTTTATCGGGGCTGGCGCCGTGTTGGGCAGCCTCGCGCCGGCCCTTTTCAACTGGCTCGGGATTCCCAACGTCGCTCCTGAAGGAGTGATCCCACCGTCCGTCCGCTACAGCTTCTATCTCGGCGCGGCAGCAATGATATTCAGCGTGGGCTGGACGGTGCTCCGTGTGCGCGAATACTCGCCTGCAGAGATGGCAGAGTTCGACCCGGGATCCGACCATCATCATGGTGGAGAGCACGAGACGCTGATCTATCCCCGTAGCGGGCCGTTCTGGGTGACTGCGGGAATCGTGGTGCTCGGCTTGGTTGAAGCTTTCGCCCTCGACAAGCAACTCTACGTCCTGGGTGCCGGGCTCTGCGCCTTCGGCCTCATCCAGATTGCCGTTCGTGCAACGTCAGCCAAGGGCGCGTTGGCGCACATTGTCAGCGATCTCGCCCAGATGCCCGTCCAGATGCGCCAACTGGCATTTGCGCAGTTCTTTACGTGGATCGGCTTCTTCATCGTCTGGATCTACACGACGCCAGTGGTCACCGCGCAGGCATTCGGCGCGACCGACACGACCAGCCTTGCCTATAACGCAGGCGCGGACTGGGTCGGCATCATGTTCGCGTTTTACAACGGCGTTGCCGCGCTTGCAGCGTTCCTGCTGCCAGTCCTGGCCCGCCGCATCGGTAATGCTGCGACCCACGCGTTCGGGCTGCTGTGCGGGGCAGCGGGCTTCGTGGGGATTCTACTGATCCGCGATCCGAATGCGCTGCTGCTGCCGATGGTCGGGATGGGCATTGCCTGGGCATCCGTGCTGTCGATGCCCTACGTCATTCTGACGAGAGTGCTGCCGCCGCGAAAGTTCGGGATCTATATCGGCATCTTCAATTTCTTCATCGTCATACCGCAACTCGTAGTCGCTACACTGATGGGCGGCGTAATGCGCAGCTTCTTCCCCGGAGAGCCGCGTTGGACGATGCTGGTTGCAGCACTGATGATGACGGCGGCTGCAGCGGCCATGATGCTGGTGAAGGAAAATGCGAAAGTGACAGGCGAATGAGCGAGAAAGGTCTGATCGGAGCAGTCGAAGCCGGCGGCACCAAGTTCGTGCTTGCCCTTGCGACGCATGAGGGTGAAATACTCGCCCGCACGCGCATGCCGACGAATACGCCGGTAGAGACATGGCCGGCGATGCAGGCTTTCTTCGAAGAAGCAAGCGCGCAGCATGGTCCGATCGCGGCGTTCGGTGTGGCAAGCTTCGGCCCGATCGAGATCGACCCCACGTCCTCGGCTTACGGCACCTTCACCACCACGCCCAAGCCGGGCTGGTCTGGTGCACGGTTTCACGACGTGCTGTCCGGATTTGACGCCCCAATCAAGGTAGACACCGACGTGAACGGCGCTGCCATCGGCGAATGGATGGCCGGGGCCGGGCAAGGCTGTCGTACCCTCGCCTATACCACCATCGGCACTGGTGTTGGCACGGGCGTGGTGCGCGACGGGCAGTCGCTGATGGGCATTTCGCACTTCGAAAGCGGCCATATCCAGCCTCCGCGCGATCCGGCGCGCGATCCCTTCCCCGGCATCTGCCCCTATCACAGCGACTGCCTTGAAGGCCTGGCCTGTGGACCAGCCATCGAGAAGCGGTGGGGCACGAGCCTCGACAAGCTCGGGTCAGCGGAAGTGGGCATCGTGGCCGACTACATCGCCCACCTCGCCTCGACGCTGGTGCTGCTGCACATGCCGGACCGGCTGATCTTCGGCGGCGGCGTGATGAAGGCGCCCGGGCTGGTTGAAGCAGTGCGCAAGGCCACGGCTGCCAAGCTAAATGGCTATGTCCAGCACCCACGCCTCGACGCAGGGCTGGAGGGCTACATCGTCACTCCGGGGCTTGGCGATGATGCCGGCATCACCGGGGCCATCGAACTGGGCCGTCAGGCGCTCGCGGCGAGATAGCGGGCAGAGAGCCTGCCTCTGCCGCGCATCGCCCATGCCTCACCGGCAAGGCGATGTTGCAAGGTAAGGCAATCGGCCCCTGCCCCGGCGATGATCTCGATGCTGCCATGGTCGAGCCAGATCTCGACTGGCCCGGCGCCGGTGAGCACCATTTCGCTCCTGTGATCAAGCTGGGGCGTCACCGCATCCTTGCGCACGACCTCTATCCTGCCGGCTTTGCAAGCGCACGCAAGCGAGCGGCCCGCGTCATCAGATACCGTGAACGCCCATTCGCCGACATCGGCGGTCAGCATGGCGCAACTCGGCAGCGGAAGGCAGGCATGGTCCAGTTCGATCTTCTCGACATCGCCGAACAATGCGCGCGATGATCGTTCGATCGACTGGACGAGCACGAACCCGCCCTCGCCACGTCTAAGGGAAAGCCTGCGAGGCAGACTCATCGTGCCGCGCCAGCCCTGCAGCGGCAAGTGCTTCTGCACGGCATGGTTGCCCATCCAGCCAATCCACGTCGGCCGATCCATCCGATCACGCGGTTCGATCCAGCCAATTGCCGCGTAGAACTCGTCGCCGTGGTCAGCCACCTGCCAGGCACTTTCGGCAGTGAACCGGACGCCGTCAAAGCTGCCGACCCGATAAATAGCGCCCGATCCCGGTGCGCCTGAGAGAACATCGACCTTGAACAGCCAGCGGGTGTCAGTGGTGCCCTCGATGGGCAATTCGACGAGGAAAGGGCATTCCCACAAGTGGCCCGGTGCGCCGTCCGTAGGTATCTCGGACAGCTCTTGCCACGATTTCAGGTCGTCCGATCCATAGAGCAAGGCGCGATTTTCGTCGGACAGAACCACGGCCATGATCCAGCGTCGCGTCGGCTCATGCCAGAACACGCTGGGGTCTCTGAAGTCTGCCATCTGGCGATCCAGGACCGGATTCGCTGCGTACTTGGTGAAAGTGCGCCCCCGATCAGTGCTTGCGGCAATGCATTGGAACTGGTGCTGTCGATCGGTTCTGGCGCCGGTGTAGATTGCGATCATCGCACCTTGTCCGAAACCCGCGCTGCCAGCATGATCGATCACGGCCGAGCCCGAAAAGATCATGGTCTGGTCTTCCTCCGCCAGCGCGACCGGCAGTTCCTGCCAATGCGCAAGGTCAGGCGAAATGGCATGCCCCCACGACATGTGCCCCCATTCCTCGCCGAAGGGATTGTACTGGTAGAACATGTGCCACTCGCCATCCTGCCAGACGAGGCCGTTGGGATCGCTCAGCCAGTTGGCGGCGGGGGCATAATGATTGCGAGGGCGCATCTCAGGCCTTTGTGGGCAAGTTGGAGATCGAGAGGGCAGGAAAGACGTCGAAAGCAATGGTCATTCGCTCTCCGTCGGTGAACGGAACCGTGCCGTGCCACATCGTCGAGGGAAACAGTACGAGCCTGCCAGGCTTTGGTTCGACCGAGCCATAAGGCTCAAGCCCCAGCCCGAGTTCGGGCGGCGGGTTCCCGAATTGCAGGTAACCTGCTGGCGCCGGTCCCCGCTGCGGTGCCTCCGGCACGGTGACGTATAGCGCGGAACTGATCCAGCCCATCGGGTGGGTGTGCATCGCATGGTAGCCACCCGGTCGCAGCTTCACCGACCAGCTACCGGCGAACAGAAACCGGTCGCGCGGCGCGGCAAGCAGCGGGTGTGCGGGGTCAGGCGGGGGTAGATCAGCAACATAGCGCGCAACTGCGGCTTCGATCTTGCTCCTCGCTGCAGCGATCACGTGATCGATCCGCAGAAGCAGTGGCCGCTCGGTCTGCGTGCCCCCGCGAACGGACTGTTCGTGCCAAGGCTCGTTCATGGTGTGCAACTGGCGGAGCGTCCGTGCCAGTTCCGCCAGTTCTTCAGCGCTGAAGTCGAGATCGAACGAACGCACATCGCGCATGACGCCGTCAAGCCAGTCGACGCGGGCGTCGCCGAGGAGCCGCCACGCGAGGGAAAGATAGGACCAGAAGGCCCGCATCGGCGGAGTGCCAGCGTGGCGCAGACAGATGTCGCGCGCACGCTCGATCTGCCCGCTGCGCAGGAAGTGCCGCACGCGGGCGAGATCGAGGCCCACATCCTGAACATGCTCCACGCCGTCGAACAATGCCGCGTTGTCAGCCGCCTCCCCGCTCTCGCTGGCAATGAACAGCTTGCCGAGCAGCGAAGCCTGGCGTTCGCCCAGTGCCGCTTCGGCTTCGGCTATGACGGCGCGGGCGTTGTCCCATTGCCGGGCCGTGGCCAGCACGTGGAACCACGCCATCCTCAGGCCGAAGTTGGCCGGCTCGCGCTCGATAGCGGCAGGGAAACTGCGCGCAAAGTCCGGATCGCCGATCGTCGTACGCATTCCGCACAGGCAGCGATGTCCTTCGATCCAACCGGGATTGGCGGCCAGCACGGCTTCCAGCAGAGCTTCTGCTTCTGCCTGACGTCCTTCCGCCGCCAACGCTGTGGCGCGGCTGCGCTGCAGGTCTATCCGCTGGGGCTGAAGCCTTGCAGCATACGCGTATAGATCCGCAGCATTCAGCCCGGCCTCGAACGAAATTTGCGCCAGCCCCAACGCCACGCTTGGATCGTTCGGAGCGGTCTTCGACGCCAGCACGATCACATCAAGCGCGCCACCAAGATCCTGCTCTTCGCGCAAGGCAATGGCGCGTTGGAACAGGGCTTGCGCCTCGCTCATGCTGCGCAGTTGGCCTTGATGAACTGCTCGTGCGTGGGCTGCTGGAGCGCTGCGTGGTGCATGGCGGCACGGAGCTTGCCCAGCCACTCGCGTCCGTCGATCCCGCGGTAGTCGGCTAGCGGATCGGTACGCTCGGGAATGTTGCCCTGACCGATATGTACCGCCAGCCACGACGGAGCGCCGAACAGGTCGGCATCGCGCTGCACCAGACGCCCGTAGCGACGGAAATGCTCGATCTTGGTCTTGAGCGTATCGGGGATGTCCATCGCTGAGCAGTAGCGCCAAAGCTCGGAATCATCGCGCGTGGTGAGCTTGTAGTGCAGGATCAGGAAGTCGCGGATCCGCTCGTACTCGTTGATGGCAATGCGGTTATACTCCTCGATCACCATCGGATCGAAAGTGCGGTCGGGGAACAGCGCAAGCAACTTGGAAATGCCGGCCTGGATCAGGTGGATCGAGGTCGATTCCAGCGGTTCCATGAACCCGCTGGACAGACCCACTGCGATCACGTTCTTTTCCCAGAACGACTTGCGCCGGCCGGTTACGAAGCGCAGTGGGCGCGGGTCAGCCAATGCCTTGCCATCAAGGCGCGAAAGCAGCTTCTCCGCCGCCTCGTCCTCGGACAGGAACTGGCTGCAGAACACATAGCCGTTGCCGGTGCGATGTTGCAGCGGAATGCGCCACTGCCACCCGGCTTCCCGCGCGGTCGACCGCGTATAGGGCGTCAAGGGATAGGCATTTTCGCAAGGCACCGCCATGGCCCGGTCGCACGGCAACCAGTGCGACCAGTCCTCGTAGCCGGCCTTGAGCGCACCTTCGATCAGCAGGCCGCGAAAGCCCGAGCAATCCACGAAAAGCTCAGCCTCGATCTTGCGACCGTCATCAAGCGTCACCCCCGTGACGAAGCCGGTTTCGGCGTTCTGCTGCACGCTCGCCACCTTGCCCTCGACGCGCGCCACCCCCCTGGCTTCGGAGTACTCCCGCAAAAACTTCGCGTAGAGTCCGGCGTCGAAGTGATAGGCATAATCGAAGGTGGACAGCACATTGCGCTGATCCGGCATCGGCGGAGCAAAGCGGTTTTCCTTTGCCAGTGCCCACGCCATCGAGTGTTCATCCAGCGGCGCAGTCTCACCCGCTTCGCGCGCCCGCAGCCAGTAATGGTGCAGGTTGACGATATCGAACGCCCGGCCGTGCGGACCGAAGGGGTGGAAGTAGCTGTTGCCGAGGCTGCCCCAATCGACAAACTCGATGCCGAGCTTGAAAGAACCCTTGGTCTTGCGAACAAACTCGCGCTCGTCGATCTGCAGCGTTTCGTTGAATGTGCGGATCGGCGGGATAGTCGCCTCGCCTACGCCGACAGTGCCGATTTCGTCGGACTCCACCAGCGTGATGCTGCAGTTGTGCCGCAGCGCCTGGGCGAGTGCTGCTGCCGTCATCCATCCTGCAGTGCCGCCGCCAATTACGGCGATCGAACGGATCATCAGGCCTGGATCGTTCATGCCAAATTGCTCATGCAGTCATGCCTCTCTTTGGCGTCCCTTCTCTCCTATCGCTCTTCCGGCGATATTGGAACGGAAGGGCGGGACGCGATATGCGCCCCGCCCCCCTCAATGCGACCCGATAAGCCGGGAGGAAGCGTCTGGCACCCCTCCCGCCAGCATCAGAAGTTGTAGCGGACCGAAGCCGACACCGTGCGGCCCAGTGCCGGAGCGCCACCGATGACGACCGGGTTGGTGGTCGGATCAGCAATGCCGCCGTTGCCGCGCAGGTCGAAAGTGTCGAACACGTTGTAGACCTGCAGGCCGAGTTCGAGATCCTTCATCGGATAGACGCGCAGGGACGGGTTGAAGATCGCCTTGCCCGGATATTCGAACCCGCCATCGTCGATAGCGCTGGTCTGCCCGGTCATGGCAATGCCGCCTGTGGCGATATCACCGATG
>JBEQCK010000139.1:0-9891 GCA_041639335.1 Novosphingobium sp. | reverse complement strand
CCGATCTTCTACGGAATGAAGAGCAAAATAATGACCGTGATCTATGATGCGATAGGACCAAGCCATATCGACGCACTCCGTTGACCCGTCCATGGGCGCAACGGCGCAAAGACGCACTGGTTTCACGCAATTTGCAATCAACCTCGGAAGCTGGACAGCCTTCGCCGGTTTACTGCCACCGCCTTGCGATAGTGTGCGAGGCAGGCAGTGGTGGCAGAATAGGGCGTCTGTCCCAGCTCTCCGGTGACCGCCAGCCACTGTAACTCGAGTGCAACGGTAATTTTTTCGGAGACCATGAGCTGCGCTTCACGATGTGAACGGGTATCCCAAGCTGCGAACTTGGCAAGGCGCAAGGCGATCACCGCCGATGCTTCCACAGCCAACGTCCAGCTTTTAAAGCCAAGGCTCACCCAATTCTCACTGCGCATGAACGCCAAGCGGTTCGATCGGTACATAGTTCCCTCGCATCGGTCGGAGCTCGTCACCGCTTATGTTGGCAAGCCATTGAAAAGAGGCCCTGATGATCGTGATGGGGGACGCACGTTGCGCCGTAAGGGTGTGGACCGGCGTGCAAAAGGGACCCCGTTAGCGGGGTGATCGGCGTCTAAAAGGGACCCCTCATTCCGATGGTGTAGCGGGCCGCCTGGTGTTTCAGGTTGCGAGATCGGGATGTTGGTGGTGGAGACAGTTGTTCGGATCCTGCGCGAGCACGCGAACGGGAAGGCGATCAAGGCGATTGCGCGAGATTTGCGGTTGTCTCGCAAGGTGGTGCGCAAGGCGATCCGGGCGCCGGAAGGGGCGTTCGATTACCATCGGACGGTGCAACCACTGCCCCGGCTTGGGCCCTTCTAGGAGCGGCTCGATACGTTGCTGGCGGAGAACGAGGCGCGGCACCGGCGCGATCGGCTGCACATGACCCGGATTCATGATCTGCTGCGACGTGAGGGTTTCGAGGCAAGCCATTGCGATAAGCTGATCTTGTTTGGGGGAGGCGCTATCTAGCCAATCCCTGCATCGGTCCATTGCACGTTTGGTTTGGACCGTGTGGCCTGCAAACCCTAACCCCGAAGCGAGCCAAAATCTGCGCGTCGTCGCAGTCAGGAGGAGCTTCGAATGGACCCCGTCACCATGGCGCGCCGGCTTGGCGAAGGCCTGCTGTCATTTCCCGTTACCCCGTTTGCCAATGACGGTTTGATCGACTTGATCGCCTTTCAGGATCACTGCAGCTGGATGCTGCAGCATGATCTGGCTGGGCTTTTCGCAGCCGGCGGAACGGGAGAGTTCTTTTCGCTGACGCCCGATGAAACGATTTCGGTAGTCCGGGCCGCCGTCGAGGTGCGCAAGTCTGGGGTGCCGGTGATCTCAGGTTGCGGCTATGGCACGGCAATTGCCACCGGCATCGCACGCGGAGCCGAAGGCGCGGGAGCTGATGGCTTGCTGCTGCTGCCGCCCTATCTCGTCGGATCGACCCAGGAGGGCCTTGCCGCCCATGTCGAAGCCGTGTGCCGTTCCACCGGCCTTGGCGTGATCGTCTACAACCGCGATAACGCCATTCTCGATGATGAAGCGCTGGCGCGGCTGTGCGAACGCAACGCCAATCTGGTGGGCTACAAAGACGGCGTCGGCGATATCGAGCTGATGCAGCGCATCTATTCCCGCATGGGTGACCGGCTGACTTACATCGGCGGCCTACCCACGGCAGAAACCTTCGCGGTGCCCTACCTGACCATGGGCGTGACCACCTACTCCTCGGCGATCTTCAACTTCATGCCCGAATGGGCGCTGGCGTTCTATCGCGCGGTTCGGGCCGGCAATCATGCTGAAGTGCAGCGACAGCTCCGGGATTTTGTTCTGCCCTATATAGCCTTGCGCAATCGCAGCCGGGGCTATGCCGTTTCGATCGTGAAGGCCGGCTGCCGCCTTGTCGGGCGCGAGGTTGGCCCGGTTCGCACCCCGCTTACCGACCTGACCGAAGCCGAACACGCAGAACTCAAGGTCCTGATCGAAAAGGCCTGCGCTCCCGTCCTAAGCCTCGCCGTATCGGAGTGAATGGGCTAATGCGGGGATGATGTTCGAATTGAGCCAGCTCCGCTGCTTCGTCGCCGCGGCCGAAGAACTCCACTTCGGCCGCGCGGCAAAGCGCCTCAACATGACGCAATCGCCGCTCAGTCGGCAAATCCAGCTGCTTGAACGCATTCTCGACGTCACGCTGCTTGAGCGTACCAGTCGCAATGTTGCACTGACCCCAGCTGGACGCGTGTTTCTTGTCGAAGCGCAGCGTATTGTCCGCCTCGCCGAGAATGCTGCCTTGGCCGCTCGACGGGTCGCCAAGGGCGAAGCCGGCAAGGTCGCGATCGGCTTCACGGCTGTCTCGGGCTACTCTCTGGTGCCCGCCATCGTTGCCAAAGCACGCTCGGCGCTTCCGAACATCGATCTCGAACTGCATGAAATGGTCTCGCGCGAGCAGACCGAAGCGCTGCTGACCGGGCTGGTCGACATCGCCTTCATGCGCCCGCCGATCGTACGCAGCGAATTCGAAACCGGTCTGGCCTTGTCAGAGCCTCTGGTGGTGGCCCTTCCCGATGGGGACCCGCGAGCGGATGCCGGCGAGCTGACCGTGGCCGATCTCAAGGACGTTCCGCTGGTCATGTATTCGCGCAAGGGCGCCGGCTACTTCCACGACATGCTGATGCGCTTCTTCGATGAGGCAGCGCTCGCACCGGTCGTCGTCCAGCATGTCACGCAGATCCATTCGATGCTCGGGCTCGTGCGGGCCGGCGTAGCTGCGGCCATCGTCCCGCGCTCGGCGATCGACCTGCACCCCGATTCCGTGCAATTCCGACAGCTGGCAACGGTGCCCGAAGCGCCGGTCGAGCTGTACATGGCATGGAAGCGCGACAATCCCAATCCCGCGCTCGAGGCGGTACGCCAGCTTTGCCGCGATAGTCTGGCCGGTTGAGCCGTGGTCGGCGCTGGCGATCCGGTTGCGCTGACTGCGCATGGTCGCGTGCGCGGCATACGCGAGAACGGCGTGCTGGTGTTCAAAGGGATCCGCTACGGCGCGGATACTCGGCAAACCCGGTTCGGCCGTGCTCTCCCGCCGCAACCCTGGCGGGACGTGGTGTCTGCAACCGACTATGGAGCAGCAGCGCCTCAGACCCATGCCGATGAGGCATTCAGCGAGGATTGCCTGTTTCTCAATGTGTGGACTCCGGCACTGGACCGGGCCCGGCGACCAGTCATGGTCTATCTCCATGGCGGCGCCCATGCACACGGTTCAGGATCCGATCCGCTCTACGACGGCAGCAATCTGGTGCGGCGGGGCGACGTGGTGGTTATCACGCTCAATCACCGCCTGGCCGGCTTTGGATATGGGTATTTTGTAGGCGTTGGGGGCCCGGCGGAATCCGGAAACGTCGGCAACCTCGACATCTGCATGGCGCTTGGCTGGGTGCGCGAAAACATCGCGGGTTTCGGGGGCGATCCGGATCGGGTGATGATCTTCGGCCAGTCGGGCGGCGGAGCGAAGGTCGTGACGCTGATGGCAATGGCAGAGGCCCGTCCGCTGTTCCATGCAGCTGCCACGATGAGCGGCCAGCACGTCACTGCAGTTGGCCCGATGAACGCGCGTCGGCGCGCAGCTGCGTGGATGGCGGCAGCAGGCGCAACGTCTTTTGCCCAGTTCCGCGAAATGCCCTTGGAACATCTCGTCGCTGCAATGGCAGCACCGGATCCGATCGAGCGCAAGGGCGAAATCAGCTTTGCCTCAACGCTCGACCATCATGTCCTCAAGCGCCATCCTTTCCATCCCGACGCCCCGGTCGAAGCTGCCGCAATTCCTCTCATCATTGGCAATACGCACGATGAAACCGGATACTGGCTGGCGCCGATCCTCAGGGCTGGCGATACCTACTGGAGCAATCTCGAGGCGCGGGTTGGCGGACAGATAGTCAAGGATGTCGATCCGGCCTGGCTGGTCGCACAGTATCGCACGCTGTATCCCGAACGCTCACCCGGCCAACTCTTGCTGGCCATCTCGACCGCCGCCCGGTCCTGGCCGGGGCACCTCATCCAGGCAGAAGCGCGCGCCCGGCAGGGAGGGCCGACCTGGATGTACCAGCTGGATTACCCCTCTCCCGAAGCAGGCGGCATTCTGGGCGCATTCCACACGCTCGATATCGGACTGGTCTTTGCCAACACTCATCTGGCGAGTGCCCGCACGGGCGACACGCCCGCGGTGTCGCGGTTGGCGGAGAGTATGGCTGATGCTTTCATCCGCCTTGCCCGCACTGGCGATCCGAATGGCGGCGCCCTGCCGTTCTGGCCGCGCTATACGCTCGACCAGCGGGCGACGATGATCTTTGACAGGCAGCTTCGGGTGGAGAACGACCCGCGCGGCGCCGAACGACGCCTGCTGGCGCCGATCCCCTACATCAAGCCCGGCGGCTGACAGTCAGCGATCCCAAGGGAACGCAAGCGTCGGGCGGGCGGCATAGCGGGTCATCTCCAACGTCAAGTCCGCCCCACAGCCCGGTTCGAGCCTGATCGAGAACGACCGCCCGGCAATGTCGCGCCGCTCGCCACCATGGCGAACAGCATCGATGCGGTGTTCGCCATAGGCTCCGCCCTGGACGATAACCTCCCGCGCCTCCAGACCGCTGTTGACCAGCATGACGCGCGTTTCCCGGTCGCTCATGCCGTGGACCATCGCGGCGACATCGGCCGGCATCCCCGCACGCCGCCGCTGCGGATCAAAATAGCGCACGCGGCAATGCAGCGGGACGCCGCCTTGCGGCGGACTTGTGCGTGACCAGGTGGGCCGGGCGATATGCAGCCCACCGGTCATCGTCTGGACCAGCGCCTTGGCGCTTGCCGGGTTGAAGTCGAGCGTCCAGTCCGCAAGCCGGGTTTCGGGCGTGGACAGATCGGCTTGCACCGCTGCCACCCGCTGCTCCAGCCTTGCCTGATCGGCCTCGAGCGCGCGCTCGGCATAACCGGGATTGCGGCCCTCAAGAAACGCGATCCAGGGATCGTCACCGGCGATCTCGCGGTCCTGGGGCGCTTGCGATGCATACCAGATCTCGAACGCGCTGGTGCGATAGGGACCAGCCTGCCAGCCATGCCAGCCATCGGGCCCATGCATCGTTGGCGTGGACCAGACGCCATCGATCATGCGTCCAGACTCATTGATGACGGCAGTCTGCCGTCGCCACAACTTGATGAAATCCATGTCGCCGCTCAGCAGCAGGGCATTGTAGAACGCCGTGATTGCGCGCGGCACGCGATTGCGACGCTCGCGCTTCCCTGTCTGCGGCACGACCGGCGAGAAATTCCAGCCATAAGTGCCGCCCCACCAATCGGTCGCGGTCTTTCCGTCCAGTCCGACCTTGCTTGGCAGGATGCCGCCATTGGCGACCATACGTTCGGCCCAAGCACCAAAGTAGTCGAGCGCCCAGTCGCGGTACCGATCGCCCAGGCCAAGCGCATAGGCATTGAGTCCTAGGGTCGTCGCCTGGAGATTGAGCGGGTTGTCGCCCATCACATCGGTATATTCGACGTAGTGGGCAAGGAACTGCGCGTAGCTGTCCTCACCATGTTCGAGACGAAAACGCGATGCATCGAAAGGATCGCCGGCCCAGTCCAGCGGCGTTGCTTCGCGTAGCATCGGCCCGCGACTGCCGTTGAGCAGGCTGCGTATCACGCGATGGCGCGGATCGTAGTTGCCGATGTGCGCATCGCGCCCGGTGTAGAGATCGGCAAACCTTGCCGTGCGTACCGCCAGCGCCGGGTCATGCGGCGCGGAAAGTCCCA
The DNA here is from genome assembly GCA_041639335.1 of Novosphingobium sp. Classification (GTDB taxonomy): domain Bacteria; phylum Pseudomonadota; class Alphaproteobacteria; order Sphingomonadales; family Sphingomonadaceae; genus Novosphingobium. The sequence continues at coordinate 4,080 of JBEQCK010000139.1, read as the reverse complement.
TCACGTTGAACGTGGTCAGCCCTTCCGCATTGTGCTGCCAGTCCATCTGCGCCGGAAAATCGCGGTGATACATGCCCGCGCGCGCAATCGGAACGTCCTGCGTCCGCGCCTTGGCGTATTGGCGCAAGTGTCCTTCCCAGAAGCGCCGGGCGAGGTCCAGCAACCGGTCCGATGCGCCAAGGGAATGGAGCAGCACCCAGTCGTTGGTGAACTCGGCCGCATCGTCGGGCCCATCGTTTGCGCCCCAGCGCACGAAGCAGGCGAGCGCGTCATTCTTGTCAACATAACGGGCGAAATACGCTTCGCAGGCGTCGGCGTGCGCGGCAAGGAGCCGGCGCTGAAGCAAGGCCCAGCGTGGTGCTGGCATCGGCGTATCGATGGCAAGCGGCTGGACCAGCAGTGGCCGCGGCCTTGCCGGGATGCCCGCACAGCCGCCCACCGCCAGCGCGGCAATACCTGCCAGCACATCGCGGCGCAGCGCCATCAGGCGGCAAGCTCGATGCGGCGGATCGGCCCGACAATCACCGTGTAGGCAATGATCGTGACCACGCAGTGCAGCGCGACGAAGGCCAGGGCCCAGTCAAACGAACCGGTCCCGGCAACGATGAACCCGACAACGATCGGCGTGATGATCCCAGCGGTATTGCCGAACATGTTGAACACGCCGCCCGACAGTCCTGCCAGCTGGCGTGGCGCGACATCGGCCATGACCGCCCAGCCCAGCGAGGCGATGCCCTTGCCGAAGAACGCAACGGACATCAGTGCGATCACCAGCCATTCAGCGTCCACCCAGACGCAGCCCAAGATCAGCGTGGCCAGTGCCATGCCAATAACCAGCGGGAGCTTGCGGGCGCGATCGAGGTTGCCGGTCCGCGCCAGGATGCGGTCGGACATGATCCCGCCTGCCAGCCCGCCGACGAAACCGCAGATCGCCGGGACAGCGGCAGCCATGCCAGCCTCGAGGATGTTCAGGCCACGTTCCTTGACCAGGTAAATCGGAAACCAGGTCACGAAAAAGTAGGTTAGCACGTTGATGCAGTACTGGCCGAGGTAGATGCCGAGCAGCATCCGGTTGGCCAGAAGCTGGCGCACGTTGTGCCAAGTAAATGTGCGCGCGCCGGAGGATTGGCGACGCTCCATTGCAATCTCACCACCCCCTTCGCGGATCAGGTCCAGCTCGGCGGCATTGATGCCGGGGTGCCGGTCGGGTCCGTGAATGAAGACCATGAAGATGAGCGCGGCCACGAGGCCCAGCACGCCCATCACCCAGAACACGGCGCGCCAGTGAAATTCGTGAACCAGCCAGCCCATCAGCGGCGCAAATGCTACCAGCGAAAAATACTGCGCCGAATTGAAGATGGCAGAAGCCGTGCCCCGCTCACGCGAGGGAAACCATGCTGCGACCAGTCTGGCATTGCCCGGAAAAGACGGCGCTTCGGCCAGCCCGACGAGGAATCGCATCACGAACAGCGCGGTAACGGCCGTCACGCCGGGAACCCAGCCAACAAACCCCTGCAGGGCCGTACAGGCCGACCACAAGGCAATTGCGCCTGTGTAAACACGCTTGGTTCCGAACCGGTCCAGCAATGCTCCCCCGGGAACCTGCGCGAGGACATAGGCCCAGGCGAAAGCCGAAAGAATAAATCCGGTTTGCACTGCGCCCAGCCCGAGTTCGGTTGCTGCAGCCTCGCCTGCAATCGAAAACGTGGCACGATCGGCATAGTTGATAGAGGTGATCAGGAAGATCAGCGCGATGATGCGAAAACGAATCCGTGTTGGGCGCAGGGCAGCTTCGCTTGGCATCATCTACTCCAACATCGTTCTCTTGGCCCTCGCGCCGGAACTGCCGAAAGCCCGTGGGCCGAGAGTTGTGCGGCAGTGGTACCCAGTATGACCATCGCGGTCCAAGTCCAATTCCGCAGCGATCAAGCCAGAGCCGGCATCGATCAAGCGGTGATCTGGGGATGGCAGCGATGGCTGCTCCGAAGTGAGCGCAGGGCGGAGCCCACATGATTTGTGCAAGTTCCGCAATGATCCATGCTCGATTGGGGTTGGCATTGTGCGCCTGACCGTCGCTATCCCGAAATGGCTCCGGCGCTTCATGACCGGAAAGAATTTGGCCAGCAGCGCATGTCGCACGGCCAAGTATGAGGGGATGCGAGATGGCTCTTACCAATATGCGTGCCGCAAGGGTTGCGCTTGCCTGTACATCGGCGCTGGCAGCACTTTGCGCCATGCCTGCTTTCGGTCAGGACGCGGCCGTGAGCGCAGCGCAATCAGGCGAAGGCGACGCTCCTGCCGAACCCGCGATCATCGTCACCGGTTTCCGCGAAAGCCTGTCGAGCGCACTCGGCATTAAGAAGAACGAAACCGCCGCCATCGACGCGATCAAGGCCGAGGACATCGCCGAATTTCCCGACCTCAACCTTGCTGAATCGCTCCAGCGCATTCCCGGTGTTGCCATCAGCCGCGTCAACGGTGAGGGTCGCAACATCTCGGTCCGCGGCCTTGGCCCTGAATACACCCGCGTGCGCATCAATGGCATGGAAGCCATCGGCACGACTGGGGGAACCGACAATTCCGGCGGCGTCAATCGTGGTCGCGGCTTCGATTTCAACATCTTCTCGTCGGACCTGTTCAACAGCCTCGCTGTGCGCAAGACCGCATCTGCCGATGTCGAGGAAGGCTCGCTTGGTGCAACCGTCGACCTGACTATCGCTCGCCCGTTCGACTTCCGCAAACCGACCGTCAGCATATCGGCGCAGGGCAGCTACAACGACCTGTCACGCAAGGTCACGCCGCGTATCTCGACTCTGGCAACGACCACGAACGATGCCGGAACTTTCGGCGTGCTCATGTCGATTGCCTACGAAGAACGCCGCATCAAGGAAGAAGGCGCGAATATCACGCGTTGGACCTATGGCGGGTTTAACGGCGGTTTTAACGCCGCCTCGACGCTGCCGGGCAAGACGATCGCCGAGATCAATGACAACAACGCCACCGGAAATGGCCTGTTTCATCCGCGCATCCCCGGCCTGGTATCCTACGATATCAACCAGAAGCGCCTTGGCGCCGCCGTTTCGGTGCAGATGCGCCCTGCCGAATCCACGCTGGTGTCGATCGACGGCCTCTATTCGCGGCTCGACGGCACCCGTTCGGAAGCCCAGCTTCAGGCCATCAGCTTCTCGCGATCGGGCAGCGGCAAGCCGCAGACGATCATCCGCGATGGCGAGGTTGATGCAAACAACAACATCATCAGTGGCCGTTTCGACAATGTCGACCTGCGCACACAGGCCCGCTTCGACAAGCTGACGACCGACTTTTACGAAGTGACCGGCAATCTCGAGCAGGAACTGGGCGAAAACCTCAAGTTCACCGGCCTTGCCGGCTACTCCAAGTCGTCGTTCCGCAACCCGGTGCAGACCACCGTCACCATCGATGCCATCAACACGCAGAACTTCCAGTACGACTTTTCCAGCCGCTTCCCGGCTATCGTCCCGGGAATCGACGTGACTTCGCCAGCCAGCTTCGGCTTCGTTACCGGCACCTCGGAAGTCCGCATCCGCCCGCAGACCGTCGACAATGCCTTCACGACGGCAAAAGGCGCGCTGGAATGGAAGGCCAGCGAGGTCGTTACGGTCAAGGCCGGTGTCGATTGGCGCAAGTTCACCTACAACTCGACCGAGCAGCGCCGCCTGCTGGGCGAGACGCGCGTCAACACCCTCACGGCAGCGCAGCTTGCCGCCGGAACGCAGCTGTTTGACGGCTTCGGTCGCGGCTTGAATCTGCCGGAAGGGACGCCGACCGGCTGGATCATCCCCAACCTCGATTATTTCGCCGCCAACTACGGCATCTACAGCGATCCCCTCTATGCCACCGGCGGTGTCGAAAATGCCACCGCGCGCGGCTCATATATCACGGTCACGGAAAAGGACCTTGGCGCGTGGGGCATGGCTGCGTTCAACCTTGGCGATCTTGGTGTCCCGTTGCGTGGCGATGTGGGCGTGCGCTTCGTCAACACCAAGCAGTTCTCCACAGGATACGCGAGCCAGGGCGCCAGCATCAACTTCGTAACGGCCG
>JBEQCK010000138.1:0-9899 GCA_041639335.1 Novosphingobium sp. | reverse complement strand
GTGTGCTCTTCCGATCTGACATCGTCCGTCACTCCAAACAGAGTACCGGTCTTGTGGGCGACAAGCGTACCTACCGGCAGGCCCGCGCGAATCCGGTTCTTGCCCGTGCTCGTCCGCGTCATCGTATCGAGCAGAACGGCCCGGCTTTCCGGGCTCAGGGCATTGCCGCGATCGATGGCGGCAAGCAGCGCCAGCATGGCGCGCGGCGTGCTTGAGGTGCGCACATCGATCACCCGCGCGGCATCGACCTTGCCGTCATCGCGAACGAGGGTTGCCATCGTATGGTCAAGCCGCTGGCCGGTAATGCCCTTGGACGTGAGCCAGCGATTGACCTTGTCATAGCCGCCCACCGCCTGGATCAACCCGTCTGTAGCCTCGTTGTGGCTGCGCGTGATGGAAAGCTCCATCAGGCTCTGGGCAGTCATGATCTGGCCTGAGCGAAGGGGCGCTTCGGCACTGCGTGCCCCGGTTTCGCGCACCGGCATCATCATCGGGAACTGCTGGTCCAGCCGTGCCGCCCCCTTCTCCACCAGATCGAGGAACGTTGCCGCAACCGCGATCTTTGCAGTGCTGGCCATCGGGAATGGCATGTCGGCGTTGACGAAAATCTGGCCGCCGCCGTCAAGGTCCATCGCGGCAACGCCGATGCGCCCACGCCCTTCCGCAGCTATCGCGGCGACCTGCTGCTGGATCGCCTGATCGCGCTGATCCTGCAGCGAAACCGTGGCGCGGCTCTGCACCGCGGGCACCGTGGCAACCAGCGCAGGGGCTGCCACCATCAATGCGGCGATGATTCGTGCGGTGCGGAACTTCATGCCTTGTTGTACCCCGACCCCGGTTTATCCGTCTTTAACATAAGTATCGCGTTGTGATTCTGAGGCAAAGTGCCTTTCGGACCATCTCGGCGCATCATTCGTGCGGATGGGCGCAACATGCGGAACCAATTGCGCACACCGATTCGCGCTGGACTTTAATCGATCGGTTAAGGATAGTGCCACCAACCGGCGGACAAAACCGGAAGTGGAGAGGCAATGGAAACGCTGCTCGAGGCGGTCATGGCAAGGGCTGGCCATGCCGGCGATATTTCCGGCCTGCAGCGCCTGTCCGGCGGTGCGAACATGGAATCCTGGGTGTTTGCCTGCGGGAATGACCGGTTCGTATTGCGCCGCGCACCCTCTGCAGAATGGATCGCTGCGCGTCCGCTGGGGATGGATGGCGAAGCCGAACTGATCAGGCAGGCCCACGCCTCCGGTGTGAAAGCGCCGGAAGTCGTTGCCGAACTCACAAGCACGGACGACCTTGGCATCGGCTTCATCATGCGCTGCCTTCCGGGCACGGCCGACCCCGAGCATGCACTTTCCTCCCCCCCGGAACTTGCCTCTGATCTTGCAGCGGCCATGGCAGGCATTCACGCGCTTTCGCCCGAAGGCCTGCCTTTCCTTCCGGTGCTGGACCCTGCCGAAGGCGTGGAGGGTCTCGCTCGCCAGTTCGAAGACGCGGGCGGCGACCGTCCGGTAATTGCGCTGGGCCTCGCCTGGCTTCGCAGCAACCTGCCTGCGCCGACGTCACCCGTGGTCGTTCATGGCGATTTCCGTATCGGCAACCTCATGGTTGACGCAGGCCGCCTGTCCGGCGTGCTCGACTGGGAACTGGCCCACCTTGGCGATGGCCATGAAGACCTGGCCTACGGCTGCATGACGGTGTGGCGGTTCGGCAGGCTCGACAAGCAAGGGTTCGGCCTGACCGATGTGGCCACGCTGGCCCGCGCCTACGAGGACGCTGGCGGTGAACGGTTCGATCCGGCCCGCTTCCGCTTCTGGCTGGTCTATCGGACGGTGTGGTGGGCGCTTGGCTGCCTGTCGATGGGTCAATCGTGGCGATCCGGCACCGATCGGTCGCTGGAGCGGGTAGTCGTCGCCCGCCGTTGCGCGGAACAGGAACTCGACCTGCTGTTGCTGCTCGAAGGCGAAGGCCCTCAGGCAGAGCGCGAGCGCCTCCTCCCCACCGTCCCGTTGCCGGCACCCGAAAGCCGGGGCGAGCCGACAGCAGCGGAAGTCCTGACCGCCGTCTCCGAATGGCTTGCCGGCACTGTGAAGGACAAGCTCGGCGGGCGCGAACGCTGGGAACTGGCCGTCGCCCAGAATGCGCTGGGCATCGTGCGCCGTGAACTGGCCGGCCGCGCCGATCCGGCGGACAAGCGGCTTGCCGAGGACATTCTCGCCGGGCGCAAGTCTCTTGCAAAGGAAGGGCTGCTTGCCACGCTTCGTTCCCGGACCCTGTCCACCCTTTCCGCCGACATGCCCAAGTACCCCGCGCTCAAGCCAGCCCGCGCCCTCTGGAGCCAAGCCTGATGGACTTCGACCTTCCCCAAGACCTCGTTGCCTATATCGCCGAACTCGACGCCTTCATCGAAGCCGAGATCAAGCCGCTCGAACAGGCGGACGACAACATCCGCTTCTTCGACCACCGCCGGGAATGGGCGCGCACCGATTTCGACAACGGCGGATTGCCACGCCATGAATGGGAAGAGCTGCTGGTCGAAGCCACCCGCCGTGCCGATGCGGCCGGGCACTGGCGGTTCTCCGCGCCGAAGAAGTACGGCGGCAAGGACGGCAAGAACCTGTGGATGGCGGTAATCCGCGACCACTTCGCCGCGAAGGGCCTCGGGCTCCACAACGACCTGCAGAACGAGCACTCGATCGTCGGCAACTTCCCGTTCGTGAACATGTTCGAGCATTTCGGCACGCCCGAACAGCAAGAAGAATTCATCAACGGCGGCTTTGCCCGCACCCGCCGCACCGCCTTCGGCCTCACCGAACCCGACCACGGCTCCGACGCCACGCACATGGAAACCCGCGCCGTGCCGGAAACGCGCGATGGGGTGCCGGGCTGGCGCATCGATGGCGAGAAGATGTGGACGACCGGCATGCACGTCGCCACCCACTGCGCCACTTTTGCCCGCACCAGCGGCGAACCGGGCGATGCGCGCGGCATCACCTGCTTCCTCGTGCCCAACCCCAGCGAAGGCCTCGTGATCGAGGAGTACCTGTGGACCTTCAACATGCCCACCGATCACCCGCGCGTGTCGTTCACCAATGTCTGGGTGCCCGACAGCGCGATTCTCGGCCCCATTGGCGGAGGACTTTCCATCGCGCAGAGCTTCGTTCACCAGAACCGCATCCGCCAGGCAGCATCATCGCTCGGCGCGGCGACGTTCTGCGTTGAGGAATCGGTGCGCTATGCGCGCGAGCGCAAGCCCTTCGGCGAGGAACTCGCCCGCAACCAGGCGATCCAGTTCCCGCTGGTGGAACTTGCCACGCAGTGCGAGATGCTGCGCCTGCTGATCCGCAAGACGGCATGGGAAATGGACCGCCTCGAGGCCGAAGAGGGCGGCCACAAGCGCATCGAGCGTGAACTGTCGGACAAGGTCTCGATGTGCAATTACTGGGCGAACCGGCTGGTCTGCGAAGCCGCTGATCGCGCCATGCAGGTCCACGGCGGCATCGGCTATTCGCGCCACAAGCCGTTCGAACACATCTTCCGCCACCACCGTCGCTACCGCATCACCGAGGGCGCGGAGGAGATCCAGATGCGGAAGGTCGGCGCCTTCCTGTTCGGCTATCTCGGGCCGAGGAAGGGCCAGTTCTGACAGGCGGGGGAGCCGTCAGCGGCTCCCCCGACCAGCAATTCAGGCAAGCGCCGCCTTGAGATCGTCGACGAGGTCGGTGCGCTCCCACGGGAAGAATTCGCCCTCGGCCTTGCGTCCGAAGTGACCATAGGCCGCGGTCGGCTGGTAGATCGGCTTGTTGAGGCCCAGGTGCGTGCGGATCGCGCGCGGGGTCAGGCCGCCAAGCTTGGCAATGCCGAGGATCGCCTGCTCGATCTTGTCGTCGCCGACGGTGCCGGTGTCATGCGTGTCTACATAGAGCGACAGCGGCTTCGACACGCCGATGGCATAGGCGATCTGGATCGTGCAGCGCGTGGCGAGCCCTGCTGCGACCACGTTCTTGGCAAGATAGCGGGTGATGTAGGCAGCCGAACGGTCGACCTTGGTCGGGTCCTTGCCCGAGAACGCGCCGCCGCCGTGGGGAGCCGCACCGCCGTAAGTGTCGACGATGATCTTGCGGCCGGTCAGGCCAGCGTCGCCGTCGGGACCGCCGATCTCGAAGCTGCCGGTCGGGTTGATAAAGTATTCGGTCTCGCGCAGCAGCACCGGCGGGATCACGTCGGCAATCACGCCCTTCACGTAGGCTTCGAGCTCGGCCTGCTTGGCCGGATCGTTCTCGTCATAACCGGCCTTGTGCTGGGTCGAGACGACGATCGCCGTGGCCGCAACCGGCAGCGAGCCTTCGTAGCGCAGGGTGACCTGGCTCTTGGCGTCGGGTTCGAGGAAAGGCGCAGCGCCCGAGTGGCGATCGGCAGCCATGCGCTCGAGGATCTTGTGGCTGTAGTAGAGCGTCGCGGGCATCAGGCCGGGCGTCTCGTCCGTGGCATAGCCGAACATGATGCCTTGGTCGCCCGCGCCTTCGTCCTTGTTCTCGCCGGCATCGACGCCCTGCGCGATGTGGGCCGACTGGCCGTGCAGACGGTTGATGAACTCGAACTTCTCCCAGTGGAAGCCGTCCTGCGCATAGCCGATGCGCTTGACCGTCTCGCGCACGGTCCGCTCGATCTCTTCCTGCGCGCCCGGAGCCCATTCACCGTTCTCGTACACGCCCTTGCAGCGGATTTCGCCGGCAAGCACGACAAGCTGCGTGGTCGTCAGGGTTTCGCAGGCGATGCGCGCTTCGGGATCCTTCGACAGGAACAGGTCGACGATCGCGTCGCTGATCTGGTCGGAAACCTTGTCCGGATGGCCTTCGGATACGGATTCGGAAGTGAACAGGTAATCGGTGCGCATCGAGAGTCCTATGCCAAGAGGGCCTGTGCTGTGAGACAAGCGATATAAAGAAAGCTTTATGTCCCTGCCCGCTTAGCGTTTCCGCGTGGCACTTGCAACCAGCGCAACAAAAAGAAGCGCTACTGCCCACAAAAGGCCCAGCATGTTCCCGGTGCGCGCAAACAGCGTCGGCGCGTGGGGCGGCGGCACCTTGCCATCGAGCCGCCCGGCGCGATGCTGCGGCACGAACTGCCGGACAACGCCATCGGCATCCACCACCGCAGAGATCCCCGTCGTCGTGGCTCTCAAGACCGGCAACCCTTCCTCGATCGCGCGCATGCGTGCCTGCGCCAGATGCTGCGGTGGCCCCCAGGCGCCGAACCAGCCATCATTGGACGGATTGAACAGGTAATCCGGCCGATGCGCGCGATCCACCACCTGTCCCGAGAAGATGATCTCATAGCAGATCTGCACCCCGGCCTTGCCGTATGCGCCAAGATCGAGCGTGCGCGGCCCCGGCCCTGCAAAGAAATCGAGGCTGCCCGCCACCAGCCGTGAAAGGCCAAGCGGTTCGAGGACCGAGCGCATCGGCAGGTACTCGCCATAGGGCACCAGATGCGCCTTGGCATAGGACCCTCGGATCGCTCCGGCCGAATCCACTGCGGTCACCACATTCCAGGCGCCCGCGACCTTGCGCCCCTCCATGGCAAGATCGGTCGTTCCGGTCAGCAGCAAGCCACCTTTGCCGGTGACCCGGCCGAGTCGCTCGCGCGCCAGCAGCGGATCACCGGCATAGGTCGTCTCGTCGTACCAGAACTGCGCATAGCCCTCGCGCAGGAAGTCGGGAACGCCGCTCTCCGGCCAGAGCAACAAGCGCTTCTCGCCGGGCGTCCGCGCCAGCGACAGGGCCGCCGTCTTCTGGAACTGGTTCTCGAAATTGGCGGGATCGTTGAGCAGGTCCTGCCGCACATCGGGCTGGACCAGCGTGAACGGCAGAGTCCCTTCCAGCCTCTCACCGTGGAGAGGCAGAACCATCAACAGCGCGGGGCCGAGGGCATAGGCACCTGCCGCCCATTTCTGTCCCTGCCGCCACGCACGCAGCGCAAACAGCCACCACCCCGCCAGCAGCACGACGAGGCCCGAAAGCGCATATGTCCCGGTCCACTGTGCCGCCAGCGCCAGCCCCGGACGATCGAACCCGCCGAGCGTCACCATCGCCAGCGGATTCCACGCAAATCCGGTGAACACCCACGAACGCAGCCATTCGGAGACGATCCACGCCGCCGCAAAGGCCGGCAAAAGCATGGCCCGCCGCGTGTTCGCCAGCCACCAGCCGCCCCATGTCGCCAAGGCCGGGAATACCGCGAGATAGAGCGCGAGCAGGACCACCGCGATCCAGCCAAGCCAGGTCGGCATTTCCGCCTGATAGGTGAAAGCCGTGGCAATCCAGCCATTGCCGACAGTGAAGTGCCCGACGCCGAACAGCCATCCGGTGAGCAGCGCCTGCCGCCAGGTCTTCACCACGTGCAGGCGGTGGATCAGGAACGCAAAGGCGGCCAGCGTCAGCGGCCACAGGCCCAACGGCTGAAAGCCGCAGGCAGCAAGGCCACCAGCGGCAATGGTCAGCAGGCTGTCACGCGAAGGAAGGCGAGGAGAAAAGCGGGAAGCTGTCATGCCTCCCTGCTATGGGGTGCGCCGGGAGAGACCGCAAGCGGCCCGTCCCGGCATCACCAATCAACCCTCTGCAGGCTCGGTCGCTTCGGCAACCGGAGTCTTGCGCGGACGGCCGCGCTTCTTGGGTGCAGGAGCGGCGGCCTCCTCGGCCACCGGCTCTGCGGCCGGTGCTGCGGCCGGAGCAGGCTCGGCCTCGGCCTTGGCGCTGATCGACGGCGGAAGGAACGAGGCATCCAGCGTTGCCGGTGCTTCGTCAGCCGCAGCCTTGGCGCCGCGCGGACGACGCTCGGTGCGCGGGCGAAGCCCACGTGTAGCGCGCGTCACGAACGGATTGTCGTTGGCGTCGGCAATCGGCTCGCCCTCGATGGCGGGAACACCCTCGCCGGGCAGAGCCTCGGCAGGTGTCGCTTCAGCTTCGGCATCGCGGCTGCGATTGCGCTCGAACCGGCGAGTGCTCTCACGACGGGTGCTGCGCTCTTCGGAACCGCGATCATCGCGCTGTCGATCTTCACGGGGCCGATCATCACGGGGCCGATCATCACGGGGCCGATCATCACGGGGGCGGTCCTCGCGATCACGGCGACCTTCATAGCGGTCACCCCGATCCTGACGGTCACCGCGGTCCTGGCGTTCGCCACGATCCTGACGGTCACCCCGGTCTTCGCGGTCCTCACGCTCGCGCCGGGTCGAGACCGGGCGGTCGAACGCAGGGAAATCACCCTCGACGCTGAATTCGTCCGCGCCTTCCTCTGCGTCCTGCTCCTGCCAGCGCTCACCGCCGTTCTGGCGGGCGCGCTGCTCTTCCTGGCGGACGCGGGTGTCGGCGATCACGCGGAAATAGTGGTCGGCAAACTGCAGGTAGTATTCGGCCTGCACGCGGTCGCCATTCAGATGGGCGTCCTGCGCGAGCTTGCGATACTTCTCCAGCATCTGGGGCGCATTGCCCCGCGCGCGGCTGTCGATTCGGTTGAGCTGCTGACCACCGTTCTGGGGGCGACCGTTGTTGCCCCGACCGCGACGGCGGTTGTTACCACGATTGTTATTCAACTCAGGCACTTCCTTAAATGGGGCGGCCTCTCGTAAAGCTTGAGCAACCCGTAATGCCGCGCAACCCTCCGCAACCGGTTCGCGTCATGCGAATCGGGTTTCCCAGCATCTGCGCTCGTCCCGGCCCTTCTGGCCGATATTCCCTGCAAATGGTGGATTTGGCCGGGACGGGAAGCCTTCGTCCGTCCCCTGCCTAAGAACACAATTAGTGACCCGCAGGTCCCTTGCCAAGAGGAATATTGGCAGAAACCGCCATTTCGACCGCCCTTTTTCGTCCCGCCAGATCGCAATGGACCCGCGCGGACATTCCGGCAGCGTGCGCAATGCCTGAAACGGCGTCGGCCTGCGTCCAGCCAATCTCGACGATGGCGATGCCACGGTCGGTCAGCAGTGCAGGAAGCTGCGGCACCAGAATCCGGTAATCGTCCAGTCCGTCGGGGCCTGAAAACAGCGCCGGCGCGGGTTCGTGCTGGCGGACCGACGCATCGAGCTCTGCCTCGTCCTCGACATAAGGCGGGTTCGAAAGGATCAGGTCGAACCTGCCCAGCCCTTGTGCCCAATCCGTTTGCGTCCAGTCGCCCTCCAGAACGCGCGCAGACGGCGCATGGCGTTCGGCATTGGCCTTGGCCACGGCCAAGGCCTCGGGAGAGCGCTCGATCGCGATGCCTTCAACCTGTGGCCAGAGCGACAGCGCCGCCAGCAGCAGCGCGCCCGAGCCCGTCCCGAGATCGAGAATTCGCACAGGTGGCGCCGTGCCGAAAAAGGCTTCGCGCGCCGCCTCCACCAGCGTTTCGGTATCGCCGCGCGGGATCAGCACCGCCGGGCTGACCGCCAGTTCCAGCCCATAGAATTCGGCGATGCCGGTAATATAGGCGACGGGTTCGTGGGTCAGGCGGCGTTCGACGAGCGGGGCGAAGCTGGCCGGGGTTTCGGCCTGCATATGCCGCAGCAGCAGATCGGTGCGCGAACAGCCAAGCGCGTGGGCCATCAGCAGTTCGGCATCAAGGCGCGCGGTGTCGCTGGTAGCGGACAGGCGCTCGGTGGCGGCGCGCAGGGCTTCACCAACCTTCATCCCTGCGCCCCCGCGCAGGCGGCGGCCTCGGTGTTGTTACGGAACGGCAGGGTAAACCGCCTGAGGCCCCCGCCTTCGCGGGGGCGCAGGTGTTGATGCTCAGCCATCCAGCGCCGCCAGCCGCTTCGACTGGTCCTCGGCGATCAGCGCGTCGATCATTTCCGCAAGGCCCGGTCCTTCGAGAATCTCGGGCAGGCGGTGCAGCGTCAGGTTGATGCGGTGATCGGTGACGCGGCCTTGCGGGAAATTGTAGGTGCGGATGCGCTCGGACCGGTCGCCCGATCCGACCATCGCCTTGCGCGCCTCCGCCTCTTCGCCTTGTGCGGCATCGCGTTGCGCCTCGAACAGGCGGGCGCGCAGCACCTGCATCGCCTTGTCCTTGTTCTTGTGCTGGCTGCGCCCGTCCTGGCAGGTGACCACGGTGCCGGTCGGCAGGTGGGTGATGCGCACGGCGGAATCCGTGGTGTTCACGTGTTGCCCGCCCGCGCCGCTCGCCCGGTAGACGTCGATCTTGAGGTCCTTGTCCTCGATCCGCACGTCCACTTCGTCAGGTTCGGGAAGGACCGCAACCGTCGCCGCGGAAGTATGGATGCGGCCGCCGCTTTCGGTCACCGGCACGCGCTGCACCCGGTGGACGCCGCTTTCGAACTTGAGCTTGGCAAACACGCCGCTGCCGGTGACGTTGGCGACGACTTCCTTGTAGCCGCCCAGATCGTTGGCGTTGACCGACACGACCTCGACCCGCCAGCCCTGCTCGGCGGCATAGCGTTCGTACATCCGGAACAGGTCCGCCGCGAACAGCGCCGCCTCATCGCCGCCGGTGCCCGCACGGATTTCGAGCATGGCCGGGCGGCTGTCCGCCGCATCGCGCGGCAGCATGGCGATGGCGAGGCGGTGCTCGGCCTCAGGCAGCTCGGCGTTGATCCGCCGCAGCTCCTCGTCCGCCAGCTCGCGCATATCGGGGTCGTCAAGCGAAGCAAGGCTGATGAGTTCGGCCCGCATGTCCGCAATCTCGCGGGCTACGCGGGCAACCGGCTCCAGCTCGGCATAGTCCCGGCTGGCCGCAATGAACTCCGCCCCCTCCAGCGTGCCCGAAGCCAACCGCGCCTCAAGCTCGGCAAAGCGGTTGGCGATCTGGGCAAGACGGGCTTCGCTTACGGACATGCACTGCCCCCACACTTCGTCATCCCGGGCTTGACCCGGGATCCCACTTTTTGGTCCACCGCC
>JBEQCK010000137.1:0-9946 GCA_041639335.1 Novosphingobium sp. | reverse complement strand
CCACCCATTCAGGGTACTCTCGTGGGTGGCCGGGCGGGGGAGCGGGCTGGTGCCGCAAGCCCCTGACGGATGTCAGGGGCGCAACCAACGAAGACTCGCTTACTTCCAGAACCAGCCGGGCTTTGCCTTCCGGTCCTTGCGGTTCTTCCACATCGAGAAATACATCCACAAGCCCGAGATGCTGAAGAACAGCAGCGCAAAGCCCGTCATCAGCGAAATCGCCGTACCGACAGGTCCAAATTCCTCGCCCGAATGCAGGTGGTGGAAGAACCCGACCAGCGACTTCATGCCTCCCGGAGGTGCCTTGGGACGGCACATCATGGTTTCGGGGCAGACAAAGCCCTGCGGAACGGGTGGAGGCCCAGCTTGCTCGCCCGACGGCCAGAGCGCGGTCACGTGGCTGGCGACGCCGGTGAAGGCCATCCAGATCATGAAGACCCCGAAGAACACCGTGATCCAGCGGTGCCACTTGCGCATGAAACGAACCCCTTTGATAATGCGAATTGATCGCAAGATTAGACAAAGCCGCTTTAGCGGGCCTGACCGGGATCGTGCAAGCACAAGTCTTGTCGCGGATTGTCGCATGCGAGCGCCAGCCGCAAAGTGTCGCGGGGTGTAACGGCAGCATGATGCCCGACAGTCGGCCTGACGTCTGATGACGCATGAAGACTGCCGGGCGGAGCATGGGTTCGCTCAGGCGAAGGGCATGGCTGGCGCAGCCATCACTGGCAGGCCAGGCATTCCTCGTAGTCGGTCGGGCCGGCCGACAGTTCGATCTTCGGGGCCTCGGCGGTATTGTCCGCTTCGACGCCACCAGCGAAGCCCGCGCGCTGGACCGATTTGGAGCGCAAGTAGTAGAGGCTCTTGATGCCCTTCTCCCACGCCTGGAAGTGGAGCATCATCAGGTCCCACTTGTCGACGTCGGCCGGGATGTAGAGGTTCAGCGACTGCGCCTGATCGATGTACGGCGTGCGGTCGGCCGCGAACTCGAGCAGCCAGCGCTGGTCGATCTCGAAGCTGGTCTTGAACACGGCCTTTTCTTCCGGGCTGAGGAAGTCGAGGTGCTGGACTGAGCCGCCCTGTTCAAGGATCGAGTTCCACACGTTGGTGGAATCCTTGCTCTTCGTCTGCAGCAGCTTCTTGAGGTACGGGTTCTCGACCACGAACGAGCCCGACAGGGTCTTGTGCGTGTAGATGTTGGCCGGGATCGGTTCGATGCAGGCCGAAGTGCCGCCGCAGATGATCGAGATCGACGCCGTCGGCGCGATCGCCATCTTGCAGCTGAAGCGCTGCATCACGCCCATTTCGGCTGCGTCCGGGCACGCGCCACGTTCCTGCGCGAGCAGGATCGAAGCCTCGTCCGCCTTGGCGGCGATGTGCTTGAACATCTTGAGGTTCCACGCCTTGGCCATCGCGCTTTCAAAGGCAATGCCCTTGAGCTGGAGGAAGGAGTGGAAGCCCATCACGCCCATGCCGACCGAGCGTTCGCGCGCGGCCGAGTACTTGGCGCGGGCCATCTCGTTCGGGGCGCGGTCGATATAGTCCTGCAGCACGTTGTCGAGGAAGCGCAGCACGTCCTCGATGAAGCGCTTGTCGCCGTTCCACTCGTCCCAGGTTTCGAGGTTCAATGAGGACAGGCAGCACACCGCCGTGCGATCGTTGCCGAGATGGTCGCGGCCCGTGGGCAGGGTGATTTCCGAGCAGAGGTTCGAGGTCGAGACCTTGAGGCCCAGCTCGCGGTGATGCTTGGGCATCATGCGGTTCACCGTGTCGTTGAACACGATGTAGGGCTCGCCCGTGGCAAGGCGGGTTTCGACCAGCTTCTGGAACAACGAACGCGCATCGACCGTGCTGCGCACCGAACCGTCCTTGGGGCTGCGCAGGTGGAATTCGGCGCCATCACGCACGGCTGCCATGAACTCGTCGGTCAGCAGCACACCGTGGTGCAGGTTGAGCGCCTTGCGGTTGAAGTCACCCGAAGGCTTGCGGATTTCGAGGAACTCCTCGATCTCGGGGTGCGAGACGTCGAGGTAGCAGGCGGCCGAACCACGGCGCAGCGAACCCTGGCTGATCGCCAGCGTCAGCGAATCCATGACGCGCACGAAGGGAATGATGCCGCTGGTCTTGCCGTTGAGGCCGACGCTCTCGCCAATGCCGCGGACCTTGCCCCAATAAGTGCCGATGCCGCCGCCGCGCGAGGCGAGCCAGACGTTCTCGTTCCAAGTGGCGACGATGCCTTCGAGGCTGTCATCCACCGAGTTCAGGTAGCACGAGATCGGCAGGCCCCGCCCGGTGCCGCCGTTCGACAGGACCGGGGTGGCCGGCATGAACCACAGCTTCGAGATGTAGTCGTAGAGGCGCTGGGCGTGCTCCTGATCGTCGGCATAGGCATCGGCCACGCGCGCAAACAGATCCTGATACTTCTCGCCGGGGAGCAGATAACGGTCGTCCAGCGTGTCCTTGCCGAAATCGGTCAGGCGCGCATCACGGCTATCGTCCGTCACGATGGAGAAGCGACGCGGATTGACCTTCTTCGAGTCGCTGACCGGCGCGGCGGCGACGGCGGCCGCTGCCACGGTTGCAGCCATGCCTGCGACAAGCGCTTCACTGCCTGCGTCCTTGGCGTCCATATCCATCGCCTTTGCTTCACCGGCCGCAGCCGGAGCGCCTGCAAGCGCCAGTTCGTCCTGCGCAACCACGGAGCCGTCTCCAGTTCTGAAATCCACGTTCAACCCCCGTTCGCACCCCGCGGCCAAGGCCCGGGCGATCAATCGACACTCGAATCGGGCGAGTGGCCCAATCCTACAGGAGACGGAACGAAAGTGGAACAAGTTGTTCCGCAGGCGCTCGGCTCCGAAATACCCTGGTCACGGCCCCGATGCCGCGCGCGCAGGCAAAGCGTTGCCATTGCGCGCAAAACACGCCCAAGCGCTCTAAACTAGGTTTAGAGGTCCCCCTGAAGCCCGACCACAACCCATAGTGCCTCAACGGGATTCAGACACAAGAGGGTAAACATCCGCAGGCAGACTCGATTCGTCGCACGTGCGATTCGCTTCGTCGCCGGGGACGCCATTGTGCAGTGCAGCGACGCGTGGACTTTCCTGCACTTCAAGGGCGAAACGACGGCGGTCGAAATATTTTTGCCGCTCGTCACCAACTTGTGGACAAGAACCCGTCAACCGGCACCATATGTGGTGTCCACAGGAACGGAGTGCAGGTGTGCTGAATCTGATCTCGATTGTCTTCACCGGTCTGGTGGTCGGCGTGCTGGCGCGGTTCTTCTATCCCGGCGATGTCGACATAGGGTTTCTCAAGACCGTGCTGCTGGGCATAGGCGGCGCGCTTGTCGCTGGCCTGTTCGCCAGCTGGCGCAGCGGCGGGCCGTTCGGTGAAGGTGTGAACCGTGCCGGATGCCTGGCATCGGTGATCGGGGCGATGCTGCTGATCTTTCTGGGGCGGCATCTCTGAGGCTGTGCTGGAAAGGGTTCACGCAGAGACGCGGAGAAGCAAGGAAGACGCGGAGGGGATGCGCGAGGCCGTCAGGCCACTTGGTCTTGCAACCCTTCGCGCCAAACGCCCCCTAACAGTTGGAAAGCGGCTTCGCCGCAAGCGCTGCCTCTCTGCGCCTCTCTTTCTTCTCCGCGTCTCCGCGTGAACCACCCTAAGCCCGCGGTGCGACCCTCCGATAGCTGAGCGCTTCCGCAATATGGATGCGCCCCACCGTCTCCGCCCCGGCCAGGTCCGCGATGGTCCGCGCCACGCGCAGCATGCGGGTATAGCCGCGCGCGGAGAGGCGCATCGCCTCGGCGGCCTGCGCGAGCAGCTTGCGCCCGGGTTCATCCGGAGCGGCGTGGGTGTCGAGCAGGTCGCCATTAAGCTCGGCGTTACTGCGGGCGCTGGTCCCCTCGAGCCGGGTGACCTGCACTGCTCTTGCCCGCGCCACGCGCGCGGCGACCTGATCGGAGCCTTCAGCAGGCGGCGGGAGCGCCAGATCGGCGGCGGAGACGGGGTCGACTTCAACGTGAAGGTCTATGCGATCGAGCAGCGGGCCTGAGACCTTGGACTGGTAGTCTCCGGCGCAGCGCGGCGCGCGGCTGCACCCCAGCGCCGGATCGCCCAGGTGTCCGCAGCGGCACGGGTTCATCGCCGCGATCAGCTGCACGCGCGCCGGAAAGGTCACGTGCGCGTTGGCGCGGGCAACTGTGACCTCGCCCGTCTCAAGCGGCTGGCGCAGCGAATCGAGCACGGCGCGCTGAAACTCGGGCAGTTCGTCGAGGAACAATACGCCGAGGTGCGCGAGGCTGACTTCGCCGGGCCGCACCTTGAGTCCACCGCCCGTGAGCGCTGCCATAGATGCCGAGTGGTGCGGGCTGCGGAATGGCCGGGCGCGGCTGATGCGGCCATCTTCCAGCGTACCCGCTACCGATGCCACCATCGACACCTCCAGCGCCTCGGACGGGGTCAGCTCTGGCAGGATACCGGGCAGGCACGAAGCCATCAGCGACTTGCCCGCGCCCGGCGGCCCGATCATCAGCAGGTTGTGCCCACCGGCAGCGGCGATCTCCAGCGCGCGCTTGGCGGTTTCCTGGCCCTTTACCTGCTTGAGATCGGCCATGCGGCGCGGAGGCTCTGCCAGCCCTTGCGAAGGCTGCGGCAGGCGGTGCTGCCCTTTAAGGTGATTGAGCAGGCCGATCAGGTCCGGCGCGGCGATAACGTCGATCCCGCTGGCCCAGCGCGCCTCCGGCCCTTGCGCGGCTGGGCAGATCAGGCCCTTGTCCTCACCGCTGGCGTGAAGCGCGGCGAGCAGCACGCCCGGTGACGGCAGCACGCGGCCATCAAGCGCCAGCTCTCCCACCGCCACATAGTCGGCGATCTGTTCGAGATCGACCACGCCCATCGCGGCGAGCAAGGCGAGCGCGATCGGCAGATCGTAGTGCGAGCCTTCCTTGGGTAGATCGGCCGGTGACAGGTTCACCGTGATCCGCTTTGGCGGCAGGGCAAGACCGAGTGCGGAAAGCGCCGAGGAAACCCGCTCCCGGCTTTCGCCCACGGCCTTGTCAGGCAGGCCGACCAGCCGGAACGCGGGCAAACCGGGCGCGACCTGGCACTGCACTTCGACCGCGCGCGCCTCGAGCCCGAGATAGGCCACCGTCGACACCAGCGCGACCATCGATCCTCCACCCCATCCGCAATGCTACGTAGCTTAGCAGTGCTGCGACCTGTGCGGAGGCGGGATGCGGCCATTTTCGAGGCATCCGCAGCCGGTCGCGGGATATGGTGAAGCGATCTTAACCGCGTCCCTTGGCAATTCGGCAATCCGCGCGCGCGGAAAAGGCTGATCATGTTCCGCCGCGCCCTTCTCCCCGCGATCTTCTCCATGCTTGCATGCCAGCCGGTGCTGGCACGCGAGGTGACGACGCGGACGTGGGTGGAAAACGGCATCACCTGGACCGAGACGACGGTCGTCGAGGTCGAGGAGCCGGGCTCCGAACGCATCGCCGGGCTGCCTCGCGCCGACGTGAAGGGCGTGGCCAGCTTCGGTCCGTTCGAGGTGCTGGACGGCAGCCGGGCGGCGCTGGTCGCCGAAACCGACAGCTATTCGCCTGCGGACTTCCAGAAGATGCTGCGCGCCTTCCCCGGTATTCGCGTGCTCGAAATGCCGGACTGCCCCGGCACGGTCGACGATCACGCCAACCTGCGCCTTGGCCGGATGATCCGGGCCCGCGGCATCGCGACGCGCGTGCCGGAACATGGCTCGGTCCGCTCGGGCGCGGTCGAACTGTTCCTTGCCGGCGCCAGTCGCAGCGCCGCACCCGATGCCGAATTCGTCGTTCATTCATGGATCGACGACGACGGCCACGAGCCCGACGATTTCGCCGCGTCCGACCCGGTCAATCGCGCCTATCTCGACTACTACCGCGAAATGGGCCTTGGGCCGGACAAGGCCTCGGCGTTCTATGCGCTGACCAACTCGGTGTCGAACGATCAGGTCCTGACGCTCGGCACCGCTGATCTGGCAAGATACGCGGCGGTCAACTGACCGTCAGTGCGCCGCGCCCCATGACAGGCCGGTGCCGATCTCCACGCCAAGCGGAACGCTGAGCTTCACCGCAGGCTCGGCCGCCGTCGCCATGACCTGCTCGATCACTGGTCTGGCCTTCTGCACATCGCCTTCCGGCAGTTCGAACACGAGTTCGTCGTGGACCTGCAGCAGCATCTTGACGTTGGGTAAGCCTGCTTCGGCGAGGGCTGGCATCATCCGGGCCATGGCGCGCTTGATGATGTCGGCGCTGGTGCCCTGGATCGGAGCATTGATCGCCGCGCGTTCGCTGCCCTGACGTTCGGCCTGATTCTTCGAGCCGATGCGCGGGAACCACGTCTTGCGGCCGAACAGCGTCTGCGAATAGCCGCACTCGCGCACACTCTCGAGCGTTTCGTGGATGTAGCGCTGGATGCCGGGGAAGCGCTCGAAATAGCGGTCGATCATCGCCTGCGCCTCGTCTGCGCTCACGCCGAGACGCCCGCCGAGGCCCCAGCGGCTGATGCCATAAAGGATCGCGAAGTTGATGGTCTTGGCGCGCCCGCGCGTATCGCGATCGACCGTGCCGAACATCTCCATCGCCGTGCGCGCGTGGATGTCTTCTCCGGCGGCAAAGGCTTCCTTCAGCGCGGGCACGTCGGCCATGTGCGCGGCGAGGCGCAGTTCGATCTGGCTGTAGTCGGCGGCCAGAAGCACATTGCCGGGTTCGGCCACGAAAGCATCGCGGATCTGGCGGCCGATCTCGGTGCGGATCGGGATGTTCTGCAGGTTCGGCTCGTTCGATGAGAGGCGCCCGGTCTGCGCGCCGACGAGACTGTAGCTGGTGTGCACGCGCCCCGTCTCGGGATTGATCGCGGCCTGCAGGGCATCGGTATAAGTGGACTTGAGCTTCGACAGCTGTCGCCATTCCAGCACCAGCGTCGCCACTTCCGCGCCTTGCCCGGCCAGCCCTTCGAGCACCGACTGGTCAGTGGAGTACTGCCCGGTCTTGCCCTTCTTGCCGCCCTTGTAGCCGAGCTTGTCGAACAGGATCTCGCCCAGCTGCTTGGGGCTGCCGATGGTGAAGCTCTGCCCGCACTTCTCGAAGATCACGCCTTCGAGGCGGGCGATCTGCGCGGCAAACTCGGTGGAGAGGCCCGAGAGCCGCTCACGGTCCACCTTGATGCCATTGCGCTCCATCATGGCGACTACCGGCACCAGCGGGCGATCGACCTTCTGGTAGATCCGCATTCCCGCCTCGTCGACGAGCCGCGGCTGGAACAGGCGATGCAGGCGCCACGTGACGTCGGCGTCCTCGGCGGCATAGCGGGTAGCGTCGGCCAGTGGCACTTCGGCAAACGAGATCGCCTTCTTGCCGGTGCCGCACAAGTCCTTGAACTTCATCGTGCTGTGCAGCAGGTGCCTCTCGGCCAATTCGTCCATGCCGTGGCCGGCAAGACCTGTCTCGCTGCGCCCGGCGTCGAGGCAGAAGCTCATCACCATGGTATCGTCGATCGGCGCAACGTGGACGCCGTGGCGCGCCAGAATGTTGAGGTCGTACTTGATGTTCTGGCCGACCTTCAGCACCGCATCGCTTTCCAGCAGTGGCTTCAACGCCGCCAGCGCCTCGGCACGATCAATCTGCACCGGCTTTTCGGCGAACATGTCCGCCCCGCCATGCCCCAAGGGGATGTAGCAGGCGTCATTCGGCCCCAGCGCAAGGCTCACGCCGACCAGACT
Source organism: Novosphingobium sp. (assembly GCA_041639335.1). GTDB lineage: Bacteria > Pseudomonadota > Alphaproteobacteria > Sphingomonadales > Sphingomonadaceae > Novosphingobium. Next base: position 2,187 of record JBEQCK010000137.1, on the reverse strand, counting down.
GGCGCGCATCGCATCAAGCGCGCTGGTTTCGGTATCGATCGCCACGACGCGCGCTTCGAACGCCCGCGCGATCCACTGCTGCAGCTCGCCCATCGACTGGATGCAGGCATAGGCACCCAGATCCACCGCAGGCCATGACGGCAGCGACTGCCGGTTGCCCGCAGGTGCGGCCGGGGCAGCCTTGTTCTCGGGCTTGGCAGGGTTGAGCTGCGTCTTCGGTCCCGGGCTGCCCTTGCCGTCGTCCAGACGACGCAGCAGGCTGGTAAAGCCGTGTTCTTCGAGAAACGCCGCAAGCGGATCGCGCGGGATCTGGCCCAGGGCAAAGTCCTCGATCGGAATCGGCAGCGGGCAGTCTTCCTTGAGCTGCACCAGCACGCGTGAAAGGCGGGCCATCTCGGCCTGCTCGATCAGGCTCTCGCGCAGCTTGCTCGCCTTCATTGCGGGCGCGGCGGCCAGCGCCGATTCGAGATCGCCGTACTCCTGAATCAGCTTGGTGGCGGTCTTCGGGCCAATGCCGCGAATGCCCGGCACGTTGTCGACCGAATCGCCCATCAGCGCCAGGACATCGCCGACCTTCTCGGGCGGCACGCCGAACTTCTCGACCACCTCGGGGATGTCGATGCGCTGGTTCTTCATCGTGTCCAGCATGTCGATGCAGCCCCCGCCCGTGGCGCACTTGCCAACCAGCTGCATCAGATCCTTGTCGGATGAGACGATCGTCACGTCCCAGCCGCGCAATGTCGCCGCACGGGCATAGGAAGCGATCAGGTCGTCCGCCTCGAGCGCGTCCTCCTCGATGCACGCGAGGCTGAACGCGCGCGTAGCGTCGCGGATCAACGGGAATTGCGGGACGAGGTCTTCTGGCGGCGGCGGGCGATTGGCCTTGTACTGGTCGTAAAGGTCGTTGCGAAAAGAGGTGCCGGCCTTGTCGAGAATGACGGCAAGGTGCGTCGGCCCATCGGCCTTATGCAGGTCCTCTGCCAGCTTCCACAGCATCGTGGTGTAGCCATAGACCGCGCCGACCGGCGTCCCTTGCGGATTCGTCAGCGGCGGCAGGCGATGGTAGGCGCGAAAGATATAGGCCGAACCGTCGACCAGATAGAGATGCTGCTTTTCGTTCATCGGGGAGTGTTAGCAGGGCGCGATGCCTGCGTCATCGCCTTGCGACAGGGTGGGCAACACTCAATCCAGCGCAAGCAGACCTCGGCTCAACGCACGGAAATCGGGCAAAAAAAAGGCGGTTCGGCCCAAACCCGGGCTAAACTGTGACACAATGCATACGTCTTGTGCTTGCAACGCGATGAATTGCCGATTAATTGGGTCGCGAAGTCTACCGCTTGAGTAGGCTTTGCGGCGGGCTGCTTGCCCGGCGCTGGTCACTTCAATCCAGGGATTGTAACGCATGCGCAAGCTCATCCTCGCCGCTGTCGCCGGCACCGCCTTCGCTCTCGCTGGCTGCTCGGAAAAGCCGGCTGCTGAAGCCACCGAAACCGCTGCTGCTTCGGAAGCTGCTTCGGAAATGGCTGCTGACGCTTCGGCTCCTGCTGCCGACGCTTCGGCTGAAGCGAGCGAAGCTGCTTCGATGTAATCCGCGCCCGCAAGGGCAGGTTACATGAGATAGAAGGGGCGTGGTCTTCGGGCCGCGCCCCTTTCTCTTTGCCGTGCGCCAGCAGGTGCACGCGCAAAAAACGGCGGCGGCAAGATCACCTTGCCGCCGCCTGTTTGCGTGTGTGGTAAGGTTGTTCGGCCTCAGCGGCGGCGAACAAGGTCCTGCGTGCTTTTGGCCACCGGCGTGCTGTAGCCGTCATAGATCGTGCGCATCATCCGGGCGATCAGGCCGGCATGAGCCGTGTGGCCTTCCGGGCCGGTCACGAAGAACACCACCGCCAGGTGCCGGCCATCAGGCAGGCGCACGATGCCGACATCGTCCGTCACTCCGAACAGAGTACCGGTCTTGTGGGCGACGAGCGTACCTACCGGCAGGCCCGCGCGAATCCGGTTCTTGCCCGTGCTCGTCCGCGTCATCGTATCGAGCAGAACGGCCCGGCTTTCCGGGCTCAAGGCATTGCCGCGATCGATGGCGGCAAGCAGCGCCAGCATGGCGCGCGGCGTGCTTGAGGTGCGCACATCGATCACCCGCGCGGCATCGACCTTGCCGTCATCGCGAACGAGGGTTGCCATCGTATG
>JBEQCK010000136.1:0-9964 GCA_041639335.1 Novosphingobium sp. | reverse complement strand
GCCGACAAGCAAAGGACATTCGAGCAATGAAGTACGATCAGGGCAATCCCGAAGAGCTGCGCGAAAAATTCTGGAAGGCGATGTCCTCGTCGCCTTACGTCATGCTCCAGCTCGACAATGATCCGGATTCGGCCGCGCCCATGACCGCGCAGCTCGACAAGGACGCCAACAGCGCGATCTGGTTCTTCACCAGCCGTGACAACCGCTTTGCCAAGATGGGCGGAGCCACCGCCACGTTCTCTTCCAAGGGACACGATGTGTTTGCCCGCTTCCATGGCGTGCTGGTCGAGGAAACTGACCGCGCCGTACTGGAAGAGCACTGGAACAACTTCGTGGAAGCCTGGTTTCCGGGCGGCCCGGATTCGCCCAACCTGCTGTTCATGCGCATGAACCTCGGCGATGCCTCGATCTGGGCGGGTGAACTTGGCCTGATCGGCACGGCCAAGATGGCGCTGGGCATGGACGTGACCAACGACGTCAAGGGCGGCTACACCGACACCAAACTGTAAACCCTCGCTGCACCGCCAAACGAAAAGGGCCGCCCCGGAAGGAGCGGCCCTTGTTCTGTGTGCGCCTGTGCCAGATCAGTCGATCGGAGGGACCGGCTGCGGCGGCACGTCGGCGTCCACCTCATGCACTTCGACGAGGCCACGGCCGACGTGGCTGCGGCTGCGGCTGTAGGCGTAGTAGACAACCAGGCCGACAGCGGCCCAGACTACGAACAGCAGCTGGCTCTTCGCGTCGAGCTTGTAGAACAGGTAAAGACAGCCCGCGAATGCCAGCGGCGAAGTCAGGTAGATCGCCGGGGTGCGGAACGGCCGATGACGGCCCGGCTCGCGACGACGGATCACCAGAACCGCGATGGACACGGCGGCAAAGGCAAACAGCGTGCCCGAGTTCGAGATATTGGCGAGCAGACCAACCGGGAAGAACGCTGCAAACAGCGCCACGAAAACACCGGTGATGATCGTGATCACGTGCGGCGTGTTGTAGCGCGGGTGGATCTTCGAGAACGAGGCCGGCAGCAGGCCGTCACGGCTCATCACAAAGAAGATGCGGGTCTGGCCGAACATCATCATCAGGATGACCGACGGCAAAGCGAGGCCAGCAGCAAGACCGATCAGGTTGCCGATCTGGGGCCAGCCGATTTCACGCAGCGTCCATGCCAACGCTTCCTTGGAGCAGACGACGGCCTGGTCACCCATGGCCATGCACTGCGCAGCAAGTTCCCGGCTACCCGGCTCCATGCCAAGGCCGTTGGCATCCAGCACAGGCTGTGCGCCAACCGAACCGATCACGCCCGCTGCGACCAGCAAGTAGAACACAGTGCAGATCGCGAGGCTGCCGATCAGGCCGATCGGCATGTTGCGTTGCGGATTCTTCGTCTCCTCGGCCGCTGTAGAGACAGCGTCGAAGCCGACGTAAGCGAAGAAGATCGAGGCTGCAGCCGCACCGATCCCGCCGAAGCCGAGCGGAGCGAAGGGCTCGAAGTTCTCCATCTTCATCACCGGCACGGCCAGAATGATGAACAGGGTGAGCGCCGAAACCTTGATCGCCACCAGCACCGCGTTGACCGAGGCGCTTTCCTTGGTGCCGATGACCAGCAGCCAGGTAACGAGCCCGGCAATCAGCATGGCGGGCAGGTTGACCATGCCGCCATCATAGGGTCCGCGCACCAGAAGGTCCGGTATGTCTATGCCGAATGCGTTCTCGATCAGCCCGACGACATAGCCTGACCAGCCGACGCTGACCGCGCCTGCCGCCACGGCATATTCAAGAATGAGCGCCCAGCCCACCATCCACGCGATAAGTTCGCCCATCACGGCATAGCTGTAAGTGTAGGCAGAGCCCGAAACCGGGACCATCGACGCCATCTCGGCGTAACACAGTGCCGCTACGGCGCAGACGAAGCCTGCGATGATGAAGCTGATCATCATGCCGGGACCGGCCTTCTGCGCGGCCTCGGCCGTCAGCACGAAGATCCCGGTGCCGATGACGGCACCAACGCCGAGCATGGTAAGCTGGAAGGCCCCCAGCGAGCGATGCAACGATTTCTTTTCAGCAGTTGCTAGAATGGCGTCGAGCGGTTTGACGCGACCGAACATGAAATTCTCCCGCCTTGGTCCGGCACCTGAAACCAAAACGGTTGCGCCGGAAACCAGGTTATGCGCCGCAACGCTAGCGGGAACGGCCTAACGCGCAAGCCATTTTTCCCCAGACTTGCATCAAAGGGTTGTCAAATATCGGGCCACCTTGCGGGTTTTCGACAAGCAAGTAGAAGCGTCTGCCCGCTTCAGAGGATGCGTAACGATGTCCACGACCTTCCAGCTCGACACCGCCACCAGCCGCGCGAACCCCACGCCCGCGCCGATGAAGCGGCTGACGATCCCGGCGATCCGCCAGCGCAAGAAGGACGGCGTCACCAAGGAACCGGTGGTGATGCTTACCGCCTATACCGCACGGCAGGCGCAGTTGCTCGATGCCCATTGCGATCTGCTGCTGGTGGGGGATTCGCTGGGCCAGGTGATCTATGGCCTGCCCTCATCCGTGCCTGTCACGATCGACATGATGGCGGCGCATGGCGCAGCGGTGGTGCGCGGGTCGTACCATGCCGCCGTCGTGGTCGACATGCCGTTCGGCTCCTACGAAGCCTCGCCGCAGCAGGCGTTCGAGAACGCCTCACGCCTGCTCAAGGAAACCGGCTGCGCGGCGGTCAAGCTCGAAGGCGGCGAGGCCATGGCCGAGACCGTCGCTTTCCTGACCAGGCGCGGCATTCCGGTCATGGGCCACGTCGGCCTGACCCCGCAGGCGGTGAACGTGCTCGGCGGCTACAATGCGCGCGGCCGCAGCGAGGCCGAAGCCGCCAAGATCGTCGGCGATGCACAGGCATTGGCCGAGGCAGGGGCATTTGCCATCGTGATCGAAGGCGTGGTCGAGCCCATCGCCATCGCCATCACGCAAGCAGTGCCCTGCCCCACCATCGGCATCGGCGCTTCGGCACAGTGCGACGGGCAGGTGCTGGTAACCGAGGACATGCTCGGGATGTTCGAGCGGGTGCCACGCTTCGTGAAGATATACGAGAACATTGCAGACACGATTTCCGGCGCTGCCGCCACTTATGCTGCCGAAGTGCGCTCTCGTGCGTTCCCCGGTATTGAACAGACCTATCAGCCCAAGTAACGCCTCACGACACGCCAACAAGGAATTTCGCTTGCTCCGCTTCTACAAGGGTTCGATACTTTTTACGCTGGTCTGCCTGGCACTGGCCGTTGCCTACGGCTGGATGCAGACCGGCACTGCCAGTGGCACCATGTCACTGCTCTGGATCGTGTTCGTCCTTTCCATTCTCGAAATCTCGCTGTCGTTCGACAACGCGGTGGTCAATGCGGCCGTGCTCGAGGAAATGGACGAAATCTGGCAGAAGCGCTTCCTGACCTGGGGCATGATCATTGCCGTATTCGGCATGCGCATCGTATTCCCGCTGGCCATCGTGGCGATCGCAGCGGGATTGGGGCCGGTAGAGGCGGTGAACCTCTCCTTGAACGATCCCAAGCGCTACGAAGAGATCGTAAGCAGCGCTCACGTCGGCATCGCCGGCTTTGGCGGCGCGTTCCTGGCAATGGTTGGCCTGTCCTTCTTCTTCGACGGCGAAAAAGAAGTTCACTGGATCCGCTGGGTCGAGGAAAAGCTGGCGGTCGTCTCCAACGTCAAGGCAGCCGAAATCGCGGTGCTGCTGCTTGGCCTCTACGGCATATCATTGCTGCTGTCGGATGCAGAAGCCCTGACATTCATTGTCTCGGGCGTGCTTGGCCTGGTCACTTTCATCGCCGTCGAAGCGCTGGGGACGATCCTGGAGATGCGCGACGAGGCACAAAAGGCGGCAGGCGTGGTGGTGCGCTCGGGCCTTGGCGGTTTCCTCTACCTCAACGTGCTTGACGCTTCATTCAGCTTCGACGGCGTGATTGGCGCATTTGCCCTGTCCAACAACATGGTGATCATCGCCCTTGGCCTGTCGATCGGCGCGATGTTCGTCCGTTCGATGACGATCATGCTGGTAAAGAAGGGCACGCTCTCGGAATACCGCTACCTTGAGCATGGCGCGTTCTGGGCCATCATCGCGCTTGGAGCGATCATGCTGCTGTCCGCGAAGTTCCACATCCCCGAAACCGTCACCGGGCTGATCGGCGCGGCGCTGATCGGACTGTCGCTGTGGTGGTCGGTCCGCCACAAGCGCAAGTACCCGGACAGCGAGATCGACGCGGCCGTCCGGGCAGACTGAAACCTCAGCTCTCGCCGCGCCCGGCCAGCGATGGCTTGGGCGCGGGCGTGCCGACGAAGCGCGGCGCGGGCGCCGGCATGATCATTCCATCGTCCTCAACGAAGGTTCCACGCGCCGTGTTGTGAGGATGCCTTGGCGCCTCGCGCAGGCTCAGCACCGGCGCAAAGCAGATGTCAGTGCCGTCCATGATTGCACACCATTCGTCGCGGGTCTTGGTCAGGAACAAGGCGGTCAGCCGCGCCTTCAGGTCCGGCCAGACGCGCGGGTCCATCTGCGGGGCAAATGCGGGATCGTCTTTCAGACCGGTTTTTTCCAGCAGCAGCGCGTAGAACTGTGGCTCGATCGAACCGATCGAAATCCACTTGCCGTCGCTCGTTTCATAGGTGTCGTAGAAGTGCGCACCGCCATCCAGAAGGTTGACGCCGCGCTCGTCCTTCCAGCGGCCAAGGCCGAGGAAGGTGTAGGTCATCGCCGAAAGGATCGCCGCGCCATCCACCATGGCGCAGTCGACGACCTGACCCTTGCCGGTCCGCTGCGCCGAGAAAACCGCCGCCATCACGCCAAATGCCATGAGCATCCCGCCACCGCCGAAGTCTCCGACGAGGTTGACCGGGAACTGCGGCTTTCCGCCCGCCTGTCCGAAGCTGTGAAGTGCACCGGCAAGTGCGATGTAGTTGATGTCATGCCCCGCAAGCAGAGCCATCGGCCCGTCTTGCCCCCACCCGGTCATGCGCCCGTAGACGAGCTTGGGATTGTCCGCGAGCAGTACGTCCGGCCCAAGGCCAAGCCGTTCCATCACGCCGGGGCGATAGCCTTCGACAATCGCATCAGCCTCCTTCACCAGCTCGCGAATCCGGGCGATCGCGGCAGGGTCCTTGAGATCGAGCTCAATCCGTTCGCGATTGCGGTTGAGGATATCGCGGTTGCCGCTGTCGCCAACCCGGTCACCCTTTGAGGGTCGGTCGATACGGATGACACGCGCGCCATGGTCGGCAAGCATCATGCAGGCGAACGGTCCGGGGCCGATCCCTGCGAATTCGAGTACCGTCAGCCCTTCGAGCGCCCCTGCCATGATCTTCTCCGCATTTAATCGTTCGATTGAATTCGGATTAAGGCGACGGCGCTCCTCTGTCGAGAACAGAGTTCATGACGGATTGCGCAATGCTCGCTGCTGCAGGAGGCCCTCGATCGCGGCCCGCCCGGCACTGTCTCCCAATGCAGCGCGTCCCGCCGACAGCAGCTTCAGGGCCTGCGGACTGCCGGGATTCTGCCGCAGGTAGCGAGCTAGAACGCCATTCGCCTCCACGGGCTTCCCCAGCGCACGCAAGGCGTAGTCTATTCTCTGCAGCGTCGGCAGGTTGAAGCGGATAAGCGCTGCCCGGCCATACTGGTCAAGCGCCCCGGCTTGATCCCCCGCCATGAGCCGGGCGTCACCCGCCAGCAGCCACGCCTCCGCTGCGCCGGGATTGGCGAGCCGGAGGCGGTCCGCCACTCCCACAGCCTGACCGGCATTGCCGCTCGCAATCAATCCGCGGATGTAGGGCACGGCGTTCGCCGCAAAATTCGGCGCATCGCCATAGGCCAACGCCAGCACCGGCAATGGCTGGTCGGCAGAAATGACCAGCGCAGGGCGTTGGCCTGTTACCGTCGATCTTTGCCGAAGTGTCGCTGCGGCGAGCTTGTCCCCAAGTCCCGCCTCGGCATTCGCGGCAAGCGCCAGGAGGTAAGGCGGGGCGAAGTCCTGCTTCACCCAGGCAGCCGCGATCTCGCGCGCCTGCTGATGAAGTGCCTGGCGTTCCAGAGCCCGCACCAACAGCATTCGCGCCTGCAGGTTATCCGGCTGCACGCGCAGCAGCCGGTCGAAATGGCCGACGGCAAGGTTGGCGTTGCCGGCGCGATATTCGAGAATGCCGTTGAGCAGCATCGCGGCCGGCATGTCGCGCAAGGCTGTGCCGGTTTGCAGCAGGATCTTGCGGGCGAGATCGGTCTGCCCCGCCCGCGCCGCCAGCACCGCCTGAAGATAGAGCACGCGGACGTTGCCCGGATCGACCTTGGCCAGCTTGCGACAGACCAACAGCATCGCCCGGTATTGCCCCATGTCGCCCAGCGTCGCGGCGTATTCGCCCAGCAGCCCGACGTCGTTGGGCGCGGCACGAAGCCCTGCCTCGAACCAGGGCAGGGCCGCCTGAAGGCCAAATTGTTCGCGTACCAGCAATCCCCGCAATTCGAGCGCACGCGGATCTTGCGGGGCCAGCTTTACCGCACGCTCGGCAGCTTCGATCGCCTGGGCCTGTTCGCCGCCGCTGAAACGGAGCCGCGCAATGTCCACCCACAGCGAAGCGTTGTCCGGTGACAGGCGATAGGACTGGTCCAGCGCTTGCCCAGCCGCTGCCAACTGGCCGTCCATAAGCTCGATACGCCCGCGCAGTTGCCAGCCATGCGCAGCGCTGTCAGCCCGGAAGTCCCCGCCATAAAGCACCTTTCGTGCCTCGCGACGGTCACCCTGCAGAAGCAGTGCTTCGCCAAGTTCCGCCCGCACGTCGTCCGCAGACGCTCCCTGCCGCATCGCTGCGCGCAACGGCGCTTCGGCGGCAATACCATCGCGCTTCGCTATGGCTTCGCGCGCCTTGCCGAGCAGGTCCGCCGGCACGTCACCGCGCACCGGTCCGCCAAGGACCAGTGCGACCAACGCGGCTGCGGTGAACCTAGTTATGGAGATCGTACTGCTTGAGCAGGTCATAAAGCGTGGGCCTGCTTATGCCGAGCAGTCGCGCGGTACTCGATATGTTGCCCTCGCTTCGCGCAAGGGCATGGCGAATGACCTTGCGATCGGTCACTTCGCGCGCGGTCTTGAGGTTGAGGGGCGAAGCTTCCTGCGTCTCGCCCGTCGGCAGATCAAGGTCGGCCGCAGAGACGAGTTTCCCGTCGGCCATGATGACCGCACGCTTCACCCGGTTCTCAAGCTCGCGCACGTTACCCGGCCAGTTCCACCCGTCGATCGCGGCAAGCGCATCGGGGGCAAAGCCCTTGACCGAAGGATTCATCTCCTTGGCAAAGCGCAGCAGGAACGACTTGGCGAGCAGCGTGGCATCGCCCGGGCGTTCGGCCAGCCCCGGAATGCGTACGACGATTTCGGCAAGGCGATAGAACAGGTCCTCGCGGAAACGGCCATCGGCAATCATCGCCTCGAGGTTCTGGTGCGTAGCACAGACGATGCGCGTGTCGACCTCGATCGAGCGCCGCCCCCCAATCCGCTCGATGGTCCGCTCCTGCAGGAAGCGCAGCAGCTTCACCTGCAGTTGCAGCGGAATGTCGCCGACCTCGTCGAGGAACAGGGTGCCGCCGCTTGCAAGTTCGATCTTGCCCTCGGTGGTCTTGACCGCACCGGTGAACGCGCCCTTCTCGTGCCCGAACAGTTCGCTTTCCAGCAGGTTTTCGGGGATGGCCGCGCAGTTGATTGCGACGAAAGCCCCTTGTGCCCGGCTTGAACAATCGTGCAGCCCGCGCGCCAGAAGCTCCTTGCCGGTACCGCTGGCACCCAGCAGCATGACCGAGACATTGGTGTTGGCCACGCGCTCGATCGTGCGCGCCACCTTGATCATCTCGGGCGCAGCCGTGATCATGCGGCCGAGCACCTTGTTGTCCGAAGATGCCCGCGTCGCCAGGACACGGTTTTCCGCCTCGATCTGGGAAAGATGCAGCGCACGTCGCACGATCAGGCCCAGCGCGTCGATGTCCACCGGCTTCTGGTAGAAATCGTAGGCGCCCTTCTCGATCGCCTTCAGGGCGGATTCCCGGGCACCGTGTCCGCTGGCGACGATGACCTTGGTCTGAGGCCGCAGCGCCATGATCTCGTCAAGCACGGCGAACCCTTCGGTTGTTCCATCCGGGTCAGGCGGAAGGCCGAGATCGAGCGTCACGACAGTCGGCTCTTCCGACCGGAGCAGTGTCAGCGCTGTGGCCCGGTCGCCCGCGATCACGACGTCGAAATCCTCATAGGCCCACTTGAGCTGAGCCTGCAGACCCGGATCGTCCTCGACGATCAGCAGCACCGGCCGCTGTCCGGACTTTGCATCACTCATCATGCCACCTTTTTCCCATGGGGGGTGCTTTCCCCCTCTATCGAACTGATCAGACCCTGCGCTGCTGCCAGCGGCAGGCGCACCGTAAAGCGGCTGCCCAGCCCTTCACGGCTTTCGACCTCAAGCTTGCCGCGCATGGCCCGCACCATTTCGCGCGCCTCGTAGGCACCGATGCCGAACCCGCCTTGCTTGGTCGATACGAACGGGCGGAACAGACGATTGCGGATGAATTCGGCACTCATTCCACAGCCGGTGTCGATCACTTCGATCGTACCGTAGAGGCCATCCACGTTGCATTGCAGGAACACCGCCATGCCCTCGGCGCTGGCGTCGATCGCGTTCTGCACCAGATGCAGAACCACTTGTTCGAGCACTTCACGGTTGGCGAGGACGCGGCAGGGCGCGTCGTGCGTCACGTGAACCTGCAACTGTCCGGGAGCGTTGTAGCGATTGGCCACGGCGCGGATCACTTCGCTCGCATCGACGTCCTCGACGCGCTCTGCAGCATTGCCGCCATAGCGCGAAAGCCTCGCCAGCAGGGCGTTGAGCTTGTCGGCGGAATTGCGCAGCGTGATCAGCATGTCCGCCCGGAATGCCGGATTTTCAGCATGCTTCTCGGCATTGCGCGAAAGCAGGCTCAACTGGCTGGCAAGATTCTTGATGTCATGCATGACAAACGCCATGCGACGGTTGAATTCCTCGAACCGGCTCGCTTCGAGCAGAGCCGACTGGCCGGCATGCTCGGCAAGGTAGCTGGCCAACTGCATGCCCACCACGCGCAGCAGGTCGAAATCCTCCCAATCGAGCTTTCGCGCCACTTGCGGACGCCCGAGCACCACCAGGCCAACCAGGCGATCAAAGTGCAGCAGCGGCACCAGAGCCCAGGCGGAATGCTCCTCCACCAGCCACTGCGGCACTGCGGCATGTTCGCCCTGATGGTTCACGCCAGCGCGCAGTTCGTCGAGATCGACAATGAAGCCGCGCTTCTCGAAAAAGGCGACCCGGTCGATCGACAGCGCCTCGGCAGGAACGTCGGCGGTCGGCCATTGCCAGCGGGCGGAGAGCACCATCTCGCCATTTTCGCCCTGGCAAAGAAGCAGACCGGCAGAGCTGTCGGTGATGTCGGCCACCGCCTGAACCACGCGCTCATGCAATGATGGCGCATGCGTGCCGCCGCGGCCGATCGTGCGGGTGAAGCGCAGCCACTCCGAACGATAGTCGTAACGGTGCTGGAAGAAATGCTTGGCGAGCATGACTTTCATCCAGCCACGCAGACGCCCCGCCGGGAGAATGGCCAGCACCAGCACGCTCGTCACGAACACGAAGCCCAGCTGCGCAAGCTGCCCGGCATCGCCGCCGAGCCACGCCAGCGATTGCGCCGCACCGACCATCACGATCATGTAGGCACCGATCACCAGCAGCGAGAGCGACTGGAACGCAACCGCGCGTGACGGTGAGAACCGCAGCGCAGACCGCCCTCGCACTGCACCGACGGCAAGCAGCAGGGCAACGCCGATCTGCGCCACGCCGCGCATGGCTTCGAGTTCGACCGGCAAGGCCCGCGCGAGATAGGCGATCGTGTAGAGGTTGAGGTCGTACCCCC
>JBEQCK010000135.1:0-10275 GCA_041639335.1 Novosphingobium sp. | reverse complement strand
TCCACCACGAGACGGAAAATCTCGCGAGCGCGGTCAGTCAGATCGGAGAGCGTGGGGCCGTGCATGGTGACAATCTAAACCACGCTCTTGCAGGCTCAAGCCCGATGCGCCAGAGGCTGGCCAAACTTTTGAGGGAAAATCCATGCGACCTTCCGGCCGTGCGCCCGATGAAATGCGCCCCATCGTCATTGAAACCGCTTTTACGAAGCATGCCGAGGGTTCGGTCCTGATCTGCTTCGGCGATACCAAGGTGCTCGTCACCGCCTCGGTGGAAGAGCGCGTGCCGCCATTTCTGCGCGGCAAGGGCGAAGGTTGGGTCACGGCGGAATACTCGATGCTGCCCCGCGCCACGCACACCCGAGGCAGCCGTGAGGCGGCCAAGGGCAAGCAGTCGGGGCGCACCCAGGAAATCCAGCGCCTCATCGGCCGCTCCTTGCGCGCCGTCACCGATCTCAAGAAGCTCGGCGAGCGCCAGATCACGCTGGACTGCGACGTGATCCAGGCCGATGGCGGCACCCGCACCGCCTCGATCTCCGGCGCTTGGGTCGCCCTGCGCCTTGCCGTGCAGAAGCTGATGGACAGCGGCGCGATCAAGGAAGATCCGCTGACCGAAAAGGTCGCCGCGATTTCCTGCGGCATCGTCAATGGCCAGCCGGTGCTCGACCTTGACTACATCGAGGATTCCTCGGCCGACGCCGACGCCAACTTCGTCCTGATCGAAGGCGGCAAGATCGCCGAAGCACAGGCCACCGCCGAAGGCGCGACCTATGACGAGGAAGGCCTCCTCCGCCTCCTCCGCCTCGCCCGCATTGGCTGCAACGAAATCTTCGCGGCGCAGGAAAAGGCAGTTCGCGGCTGATGTCTTCGCCCCGTCTCGGCACCGGCAAGCTGGTCATCGCCACGCACAACGCCGGAAAGCTCAAGGAAATTCAGGCCCTTCTCGCCCCTTACGGGATCGAGTGCCTGTCAGCGGGCGCGCTCGGCCTGCCGGAGCCTGCCGAGACGGGGACCACCTTCATCGAGAACGCGCTGATCAAGGCGCGGGCTGCGGCGGAAGCTTCGCAGATCCCCGCCCTCGCCGACGACTCCGGCCTGTGCGTCGACGCTCTTGGCGGGGCGCCGGGGGTGTACACGGCGGATTGGGCCGAAGCGGACAGGTTCGAGGGCGGACCTGGTCGCGACTGGTACATGGCGATGGGCAAGGTTGAGGGAAAGCTCGCCGGAGTTGCCGCTGAGTTCGCGAGAGTTGCGGCAGAGTCCGGGGAGAGTCCGCGAGAGTTGGAAAGGGGCTGCCACTTCGCCTGCGTGCTCGCAATCGCATGGCCCGATGGCGCCCACGCCGTCTACGAAGGCCGCGCTCACGGCACTTTGACGTGGCCCCCGCGCGGGACGCTGGGCTTCGGCTATGACCCGGTGTTCGTGCCGGTGGGCGATACCCGCACTTTCGCCGAACTGGACCCGGAAGAGAAGCACGCCATCAGCCACCGCGCCGATGCCTTCGCAAAGCTGGTGGCAGACCAGTTCGCCTGACGCACAACGCCCGGCCTGGGGGGTGTTATGGAACGTCAGTGTAAAACGACTGAGGCCCCCGCCTTCGCGGGGGAGCAGTTCGGTGCTAGAGGGTCGGCAATGCAGCCCCTCGCCCTCTACATCCACTGGCCTTTCTGCCTCGCCAAGTGCCCCTACTGCGACTTCAACAGCCACGTCCGCGAGCGGACCGACATCGCGGGCTGGACCGCCGCGCTGCTGGCCGACATGCGCCATGAAGCGCGACTGACGCCGGGCCGGAAGCTGACCTCGATCTTCTTTGGCGGGGGCACGCCCTCGCTGATGCCGCCCGCGCTGGTCGAAGCGCTGCTGCGCGAGGCCGAAGCGCTCTGGGGCTTCGCGCCCGGTATCGAGATCACGTTGGAGGCGAACCCAAGTTCGGTTGAAGCTGCAAACTTCAGCGCATTGGCAAGCGCGGGGATCAATCGCGTTTCGCTCGGCCTGCAGGCGCTTGATGACAAGACGCTGAAATTCCTCGGCCGGTTGCATGACGTCAACGAAAGCCTTGTTGCGCTGGAGGTTGCGCAACAGAACTTCGCCCGCGTCAGCTTCGACCTGATCTATGCGCGGCCCGAACAGACGCCCGAGCAATGGCAGGCCGAGCTAAAGCTGGCTTTAGGTTTCGGTACCGGACACCTCAGCCTTTACCAACTGACCATCGAGCCCGGCACCCGCTTCGCCACACTGGTGCGCGAAGGGCAATTGACCCCGCTCGACGACGATCAGGCGGCAGACCTGTTCACCCTCACCCGTGACATCACGGCCGCTGCCGGTCTTCCAGCCTACGAGACCAGCAACCACGCCCGCCCAGGCGAGGAAAGCCGCCACAACCTGACGTATTGGCGCTATCAGGACTATGTCGGCATCGGCCCCGGCGCGCATGGCCGCAGGCTCGGCGCGGCGACGGTGCGGCACAAGAAGCCAGAGAACTTCCTCCGCGCGGTAAGCGGGCATGGCCATGGCATTGCCGAGGAACGCCAGTTGATCCCCTCGGATCAAGCAATGGAAGCGGTGCTGATGGGCCTGCGCCTGACCGAGGGCATCGCCCCGGCCGCCCTCGCTGCCCGGTTCGGCTTCAGAGCAACCGATCTGATCGACCCTGCCAAGCGCGACTTCTACCTGCGCATCGGCCATCTCGCACAAGATGGCGACCGTCTGCGCGTGACCGAACAGGGTGCGCCGCTGCTCGAAGCACTGCTGGCAGAGCTGGTGCCCGCAACGCTGCTAAGCGCATGATCACGGCCGAGTTTCTCGAGGCTTGGCACAATCATCTTGCCCTTGGCCGGCGGCGCTCACCCCATACCGTGCGCGCCTATGGCGCAACCGTCGCGCGCCTGCTCCATGCCCTGCCGGAAGGCCAAAGCTGGACCACGCTCGCCCGCATCGACGCCACGACCTTGCGCAACCATCTGGCCGAGCGCCGTGCCGATGGCCTTGGCAATGTCTCGGCGGCGCGCGAGCTCTCGGCGCTCAAGTCCTTCATCGCCTTTGCCCGCGAGCAGGCTGGCGAGGCTGACACCAGCCGCCCACGATTGCGCGGCCCGCGCGTCAAGAAGGGCTTGCCGCGCCCAGTGACGCCGGATGAAGCAGTCAATCTTGCCGAAACGGTTGCCGACGATGCGAGCGTACCGTGGATAGCCGCGCGTGACCGCGCCGTCCTGCTCCTGCTCTATGGTGCGGGAATGCGCATTGCCGAAGCACTGGCGCTGCCAGCTTCGGCCTTGCCGCTGGGCGAGACTGTCGTGATTACCGGCAAGGGCGGCCGCCAGCGCGTCGTGCCACTGCTCCCGATCGTGCGCGAGGGTGTTGCCGACTACGTGGCGCAATGCCCCTGGCCGCTTGCCAAGGATGAACCGCTGTTTCGCGGCGCCAAGGGCGGACCGCTGGCGCAAGGGATGGTGCAACGTGCGGTAGCAAGGGCGCGCACCGCGCTCGGCTTGCCCGCCACGGCGACGCCGCACGCGCTGCGCCACTCCTTCGCCACGCACCTGCTGAGCGCCGGGGCAGACTTGCGTTCGTTGCAGGAACTGCTCGGCCACGCGAGCCTGTCGTCAACGCAGATATACACCCGCGTCGATGCGGCAACGCTGCTGGACGTTTACAGGAATGCCCATCCTAGGGCGTGAACGACGACGTCTTGCCGGTTTACTTCTTGCCCGCCTTGTCGTCCTTGAGCTTCTTGTCGGCCCATTCGATGAAATCCTTGGCGAAAGCATCGCGCAGTTCAGCCTTGGCCGCCTCCACGTTTTCCGGCGCCTTGGGCGGGAATACTTCGAGAGGATTCTTCACCGCGCCGATGGAAATTACCGGAGCGCCACCCTTGCTGAAATCGCGAAACTGCGTACCGACGAGCAGGTTGCTGCCGTACATCATCGCCTTGAAGTAGAAGACGCTGAGCAAGACGAATTCGGCATAGCAGGGGTTGGTGGACGAGGTTATGCGCCGTCCCGCCTTGAGATCGGCGTTGAGCAGCTTGACCTTGGCCTTGAGCTCAGGATCGGCCTTGACCGCTTCATTCGAAGGCGTCGGTGGCTCGATGATCACCTTCCAGTCCTGAACGCCAAGGCGGGCGCGGTAATTGATCTTCTCAAGCTCGGCCAACTGGATGTCCGGACCGAGATAGTCCTTCATCAGGCTGTTTACCGAAGCAACCTTGTTCTTGTGAACTTCCTGGTCGGCCACCGCGCCGACAATACCGAAGCCTGACAGCAGGCCGCTGTTGAAGCCGATGTAGTTCTCGGTCGGAAAAACGTGGAGTTCGCACTCCTGCTTTCCTGCAGGCTCAACCGACGCGGCAGCGGGTGCAGCCGTGCCGTCCTGCGCCATGGCCACCTGTACTTGCGCCAGACACAGCGCCGCCATCGCCAAACCAAAGCCTGCCTTCATTTCATGCCCCCTGCTTACGGCCCGAGCGCCGCCCCACTGAACGGATCGGACATTTGGACCATTCTGGCAAGAGTGTGGCGAAAGGGGTTACTTCAAGGTGATCGAACGCGGCAAGCGCAGTACCGACAGCAACCCGCCGAGGTCTTCGCTTTCCTTGAGCTCGACGCTGCCGCCGTAGATTTCGGCAACGTCCCGCACGATCGCAAGACCCAATCCGGTGCCGGGCTTGCCGGTATCAAGACGGGCGCCGCGATCGAAGATGCGGGTGCGCGCCTCCTCGGGGATGCCCATGCCGTCGTCCTCCACCCAGATTTCGCAGAATTTGGGATCCGTCGGCGCGGCATCGACGGTGATGAACACGGACCCGCCGCCATACTTGGCCGCGTTCTCGATGAGGTTGCCGAGGATTTCATCAAGGTCCTGCCGCTCGATCGAAACTTCGGCGTTGCGATTGCCGTCCATGTCGAAGCGCACCTGCGGGTAGAGGCGGACGACCGCGCGCTCCACCGCCTCGGCGCTTTCCCAGACCTGTGCGCGCGACATGCCGACGGCGCGGCGACCGACAGCGCGGGCGCGGGCAAGGTGGTGGTCGACCTGGCGGCGCATGACCGCAGCCTCGCGGATCACCGTATCGGCCAGATCATCGGCCTTGGCGGTTGCCGCGTTCATCACAACGGTGAGCGGCGTCTTCAGCGCATGGGCGAGATTGCCGGCGTGGGTGCGGGCTTCCTCGGCCTGCCGCTCGGAATGTTCGAGCAGAGCATTGAGTTCGACCACCAGCGGCTGGACTTCAAGCGGCAACGGGTCCGTCACCCGGCTTGCCCCACCCTCACGCATGCGCGCAATGGCAAGGCGCACGCGGCGCAAGGGGCCGAGGCCGTAGAAGGTCTGCAAGCCCGCCATCGTGAACAGCCCGAGGCCGAGCGCCAGGAAAGACCAGATCAGGATCGAGCGGATTCGCCGGATCTGCGCGTCGATCTCGCCACGGCTGGCGGCGACCTGAAACTCCCACAGCGTATTGGCGCCGGGCAGGATGACGGAGCGCTTGATGATACGCAGGCGTTCGCCCTCGAACTGGTCGCTGTCATCGATCTTCGGTTCGACGTAGTTCTGATCGGGATCGGTGCGGAGCGAACGATCCCACAGCGAGCGCGAGGGGAAGTCCTCGTGCCCCTGCCCGGAAATTTGCCAATACAGGCCGCTGTTCGGTTCAAGAAAGCGCTGGTCGCCGAGGGGGCGGTTGAAAAACACCTCTCCGTCAGGCCCGATCTCGGCCGAGGCGACCATTGCGGTCAGCATGTAGCCAAGCTGCTCGTCGAAATTGCGGGTGACGAGACCGGTCAGCGTCTGGTCGAGCGCGAGACCGCCCCCGAGCAGGAGGACGCTGATCCAGCCTGCCGCGATGAGCAGCATGCGCCGCGCCAGCGAACCGGTATGCGGCGCTGGCTGCGGTGTGTCGTTGCTGCCCTTCTCCGGCACCTATTGCCTGCGCGAATTACCCACGTCCCGGTTCGGCCGGATCGTCTAGGCTGTAGCCAAGGCCGCGGATCGTGGTGATCACATCGGGGCCCAGCTTCTTGCGGATGCGGGTGACGAAGACTTCGATCGTGTTGGAATCGCGGTCAAAGTCCTGATCGTAGATGTGTTCGATCAGTTCGGTACGGCTGACCACCTTGCCCTTGTGATGCAGTAGGTAGGACAGGAGCTTGTACTCCTGCGCCGTCAGCTTGACCGGCTCGCCATTGAGCGTGACGCGGCCCGAACGCGTATCGAGACGCACATCCCCGGCGGTGAGTTCCGAGGAGGAATTGCCCGAGGCACGGCGGATCAGCGCGCGCAGGCGGGCAATCAGTTCCTCGGTCTGGAAAGGCTTGGCCAGGTAGTCATCGGCACCGGCATCGAGGCCGGCAACCTTGTCGGACCAGCTGTCACGCGCAGTGAGGACAAGGACGGGGAACTTGCGCCCCTCCTTGCGCCACATGCCGAGTACGGTCAGACCGTCAATCTCGGGCAGGCCAAGGTCGAGGATGACGGCGTCATACTCTTCGGTCGAGCCCATGAAGTGCCCGTCTTCGCCATCGACCGAAAGATCGACGGCATAGCCGTTCTGTTCGAGCGTGTTCTTGAGCTGCTTGCCGAGAGTGGGTTCGTCCTCGACGATCAGAATGCGCATCACTTGCCCCTTGCTGCGCGCTTTTGCGGCGCGGTAACCTGAACGGCTAGATGGGGCGTGAAACCTGAACGGTCAAGGAACTGGCAAGAAAGCCTGCGTTCACCCGATGTCTCGCTTAACGACTCTCGCCAAGGACCTGCCCGGTTCGGGCATCGACATCGACGAAGACAACGCGACCGTCGCGGATGAACTTCAGGCGATAGACCATCGCCGAAGGATCGTACTCCGGGCCGAGGTACTGCATGCCCGGCTTTGTCGGCAGCACGCGGCGTTCGATGTCACGCAGCGAGCGGACGTTGCCGGCGCGAAGATCGCGGCGGGCCTCGTTCTGCTCGTCAGGCCGCTGCTGGGCGTGCGACGTTACGGGCAGGAGAGCCAGCGATGCGGCAAGGAGAGCAATGGCGCGGTTCATGATGTCCGCATGCATAAGCCGAGGGCATTGAACAAGCGGTGAATGCGAAGCCGCGTTATCGTTCAGCGTCGGGCGTTGCGCGAGGGCAACGGTGCGGCTAAGCGGCAGGCCATGGCGGCACCGATACTCAGCTGGGAAGGCCTCGGCCTTGTCCAGGGCAATGGCTGGCTCTTCCAGGATCTCGACATCCATATCCAGCAGCGTGACCGGCTTGCGCTGATCGGGCGCAACGGCGCGGGCAAGACGACGCTGCTCAAGTTGCTTGGCGGACAAGTCGATGCCGACAAGGGCACGCGCTCGATCCAGCCGGGGACGAAGATCGTCACGCTGGAGCAGGACCCGTTCTTCACCGGCTTCGATACGCTGATGGACTTTGCCCTTTCGGGTAAGGACGCCCCTCCCCGGCATGAAGTGGAGTCGATTGCCGGGCAGCTCGGGATCGACATGACCCGCAAGGCCGACAGCGCCAGCGGCGGTGAACGCCGTCGCGCTGCGCTGGCCCGCGCCCTAGCGAGCGAGCCGGACCTCCTGCTGCTCGACGAACCGACCAACCACCTTGATCTTGCCGCGATCGACTGGCTGGAGGACTGGCTGCAGCGCTATCGCGGGGCGTTCGTGGTCATCAGCCATGACCGCACTTTCCTCGAGCGGCTGACCAAGGCGACGCTGTGGCTCGACCGGGGCTCGCTGCGCCGGAAGGATATCGGCTTCGGCGGATACGAGGCGTGGATGGAACAGGTCTATGCCGAGGAAGCGCGCGCTGCCGACAAGCTTGACGCAAAGCTGAAGATCGAAGCGCACTGGCTCGAGCGCGGCGTTACCGCGCGGCGCAAACGCAACATGGGACGGCTGGAAAAGCTCTACGAGATGCGCGAACAGCGGGCGGCCATGCTCTCTCCACAGGGCACTGCGAAGCTGGCCATCGCCAGTGACGACGCCAAGAGCAAGGCGGTGATCGTTGCCGACCACGTCAACAAGTCGTTCGGCGATCGGGCCATCGTCAAGGATTTCACGCTGCGCATCACGCGCAAGGACCGTATCGGCGTGGTCGGGTCGAACGGCGCGGGCAAGACGACGCTGCTCAAGCTGCTGACCGGTGAGCTGGAGCCGGACAGCGGGACGATCACTCTTGCCAAGACGCTGCAGGGGATCATGATCGATCAGCAGCGCAGCCTGATGGCACCGGACAAGCGCGTGCGCGACGTGCTCGCCGATGGCAGCGACTGGATCGACGTCCGCGGCGTCCGGAAGCACATCCAGGGCTATCTCAAGGACTTCCTGTTCGATCCGGGGCTGGTCGAAGCGCGCATCGGCACGCTTTCGGGCGGTGAGCGCTCGCGCCTGCTGCTGGCTCGTGAGTTTGCGCGCTTTTCGAATCTGCTGGTTCTTGACGAGCCGACCAACGACCTCGACCTCGAAACGCTCGATCTCTTGCAGGAAGTGATCTCGGACTACGACGGCACGGTGTTGATCGTCAGCCATGATCGTGACTTCCTCGATCGCACGGTGACGATCACGCTGGGCATGGATGGCACGGGCAAGGTCGACATCGTCGCGGGCGGGTATGCCGATTGGGAGAAGATCCGCAAGCAGAGGCAAGCCGGCAAGCCGACTGCCCGGTCCGCCGGGACGGACAAGCCGGAAGCGGCAGTGCCACCGCCCGCCCAGCCTGCGAAAAAGGGCAAGCTTTCGTACAAGGATCAGCGCGACTACGAATTGCTGCCCAAGCGCATCGAGGAGCTCGACGCGGCGATTGCGCGAGGCGAAGCTCAACTGGCCGATCCCGATCTTTATGCCAAGGACCCCAAGAAATTCGATGCCCTGATGGCTGCGCTGGAAAAGGTCCGGGCGGAAAAGGATGCGGCAGAAGAGCGCTGGCTGGAACTGGCGGAGATGGTGGAGGGGTGAAGTCCCATTGCGCAAAGCCCTTGCTTCGCCCTGCAATTTGTAGGTAAGCAAAAAATCACCGTTACGGTTAAGACGGTCACGAACAGGGGTCGCGCGCATGATCAATCGAATCCGCGATATTCGCCGGCAGAAGGGCATGACGCTGGCCGATGTGGCTGCGCGCTGCGATCCGCCGACAACTGCGCAGACGATCGGCCGTCTTGAAACCGGCACGCGCAGCCTGTCGCTGACGTGGATGAACCGCATCGGCGCCGCACTCGGGGTCGAGCCGCAATTGCTGGTCAAGGCCGAGGAGGATACGCCAACTCACCTCGTCGCCCGCCTCGGACCGAATGGCGCCGAAGCTCTTGCCAAACCGATGGACGCCATCCTTCCGGTAGCGCTCGACGGTTCTGCCCGCCTCCTCGCGCTGTCCGTTGAGGCGAGCGCTGGCGAGTATCGTGCAGGCGATCAGGTCTGGCTGCGCCAGATCGATCCGGACGACTTCGCCCGCGCCTTCAACCGCGATGTCCTTGCGCCACGCACGGCCGGTCGCTTCGCCTTCGGCCGTTTGATCGATCAGCGTGACGGGCGGGTTGCCCTGCTTCCGCCAGGGCCTGGCCAAAGACAGGTCGTGATCGATCGGCCGGCATGGCTTGGCGTTGCCGAAATGCTCGTGCGCAAACTTTGACGTGAGACGCCTCCTCTCGATCTCCACGCTCTATCCTGCAACGGGCCGTCCCGGCTTCGGCCGCTTCGTCAGTCGCCAGATGCAAGCCCTGGCCGAACGGGGGGACTGGGAGGTCACGGTCGTCAATCCGATCGGCATTCCACCAGTGCCGATGAAGCGTTACGCAACGCTCAAAGGTGTGCCGGAAGTGCAGGAACAGGGCGCGGTCACGATCCATCACCCGCGCTTTCTCCTGATTCCCGGCCTGTCCGGACCGATCAACCCGGCGCTGATCGCCCACGCGATCCTGCCGCTGGCAAAACGACTTCATGCCGAGCGGCCGTTCGACATGATCGATGCGCAGTTCTTCTATCCTGACGGACCTGCTGCGGCAAAAGTCGCGCGCGCGCTTGAAGTGCCGCTGGCCATAAAGGCGCGCGGGTCGGACATCCATCTGTGGGGACAGCGATCATGGCCGCTCCGCCAGATGATCGAAGCCGCACGCCAATCGGCCGTCCTGCTTTCCGTTTCCCAGGCTCTGGCAAACGACATGATCGCGCTGGGCATGCCCTCTGACCGTATCAAGGTCCACTACACCGGCCTCGATCGATCGCGCTTCCGCCCGCTTGAGCGCCAGGCGGCGCGGCAACTGGTGTCGGCCTTGCCGTCTCTCCAGATCTGGTCGGAGGGCCGTCTGCT
>JBEQCK010000134.1:0-10327 GCA_041639335.1 Novosphingobium sp. | reverse complement strand
GATGCAAGAATGCACGATTTTGGGGGTTTGTGATGCTTAACAGGAATTTGAAGTTCTATGTCTCCGTGTCCGCATTTGCCACCGCGATCGCCGCCGTGCCCAATGGCGCGCAGGCACAAGTCGCCGTGGCAGGCCAGATCCCGGTCGCAGATACCCAGTGCAGCGGCGGCACCTTCTTCCATGCGCTTTCACAATGCGAAGTGACCGGCACCCGGACCAGCACAACGCCTGTTCGAACAGCAACGCCCAACGCCACGATCCCGGGCACATCGACCTTCACCCATTCGGAAGACGTCACGTTCGATGGCACGCTCGTCGTCGGTGGCGCTGCGCTCGGCACCAGCCCTTCGTCCTCTTTCATCATTCCGCCGCAGTTCGTTTATTCGCCCGACGCGGTAAGCGTTGATGCGTCGCTGTCCTACACCGGCAAGGTCTCGGCGATCCTGCCCACTTCGACTGCCAACTTGTTGGCGTCACAGCCAGGCGCCGCCCTCGGGCAGTTTCAACGATACGATATCCATGACGTCGACCTTCGCGCCATCAATGTCGACTATCGCGGCGAAGGCGTCGAAACCAAGGGCGGTGGTGGATACGCCATCAATCTGAAGTCGGCCGATCCCGCCGCCATCACCGACAATTCCACTGCCCTGTCAGGCAGTTTCCGTGGCAACAACGAGACCGGCGGCCTGGTCTTCGGCAAGCTCGGCGGTACTGCAACGGTGGTCGTTGCCCAGCCGGGCTCAGCCGTGTTCACTCCATCGCCGATCGCCCTCAACGAAGATGGCAGCCCCAGCAGCGTCTTCCTTTCACCGATGGCCGTGCGCCTGAACGTGACCTCCGAAGAGACGACGCGCCTCGATGAAAACGGCCTCGTCACCCCCACCATCGCCGTAACCGACGGTATCAACATGAACGGCAGCCGCGTCACCAACCTTGGCGAAGCCGTCAACGGAACCGATGCGGTGAACCTCGCCCAGGTAAACCATCTTATTGCTACGAGCGGCCCGGTCCAGAACTCCGAAGGCGACGGCGCGCTTGCCGGCGGCACCGGTTCCTCGGCCAATGGCAACGGCGCGGTTGCGCTCGGTCAGCAGCAGACCGCAAACGGCAATGGCGCAGTGGCAATCGGCGATCCCAATACCGCCACCGGCACCGGTGCCGTCGCCATCGGTGCTGATAACACCGCCACCGGCAAGGGCGCGGTTGCTGTCGGCAATCGCAATGTCGCTTCAGCCCAGGGCTCAGTAGCGCTTGGCTCCAACAGCACGGCATCCTCTTTTGGCAACGTCGCCATTGGCTCCAACGCCGAGGCGTCCGGCATTGGCGGGGTTGCGATTGGCAGCGGCACGGTGGCAAGCGCCACGGGCGCGACGGTCCTCGGCCACGGTTCATCCGCAACCGCCACCAACGCTGTGGCCTTGGGCTACCGCACCGAAGCCACTGGCCCCAACGCTACGGCAGTCGGCGGTCAGGCAACCGCGTCTGGCTTCAATTCGAGCGCGTTTGGCCGTAACGCATCGGCAACGGCATTCAGTTCGGTCGCCATCGGTGACAGCTCGGTCGCAGATCAGGCCAACACCGTCTCAGTGGGTTCGGCCGGAGCCGAACGTCGAGTCGTCAACGTTGCCAACGCGGTGAACGCCACCGATGCTGTCAACAAGAGCCAGCTCGATGCAGAAGCGGCTACCCGTCTGGCTGCAGACACCACCCTGCAGAACAATATCAACACCGAAGCCTCGGCACGCGCTGCGGCAGACACCACCCTGCAGAACAACATAAACACCGAAGCCTCGGCACGAGCCGCAGCAGACACCACTCTGCAGAACAATATCAACACCGAAGCCTCGGCACGCGCTGCGGCAGACACCACACTGCAGAACAACATCAACACCGAAGCGCAAACCCGCGCGACGGCAGTTGCTGCTCTGCAGACCGGCCTCAACAATGAAGCCTCGGCTCGCGCCGCTGGCGACATCGCAGAAGCCAATGCCCGCGCCGCTGCCGAAAACCGCCTGCAGACCCAGATCAACACGCTCGGCACCAGCCTCTCGTCGTTGACCGGGCGCGTGACCTCGCTTGAAAACAATGTCCGCCAGGACCGCAAGGACGCCCGTCAGGGTATCGCCGCTGCGGTGGCGATGACCCCGGCCCCGATGCCGTCCGCACCGGGCAAGGTCGCCTACACGGTCAACGTCGCCAACTTCCGCGACGAACAGGCAGTCGCCGCCTCGCTCGCCATGCGCCTGCGCGGTCCGAACGCGATGGCCATCACCGCTGGCGTCGCCTACGGCGGCGGCGCCAACACCGCCGTCCGCGTCGGTGTTGCAGGCGAATTCTGATCGCCTGAAAGCTCGATCCTCCCCATCTTCACGAAGTGCGGATGGGGAGGTCGCAGTTTCAAAGCAGAAAACTGGTCAAGGCAGGACTGGTTACTCCGCCGCCACCGCCAAAGGCGCATCCCGCCGCACCCCGTCGTAGACGAACTCCTGCCCGTCCAGATCGATCGCGGGAATGGCCTCGCGCTCCCGCCAGTAGCTCTGGTTGTGACGCCACACTTCATTTCCGCCACGCCGGGGCAGCTTGTCCATGTCGCGCATCAGGTATCCCGGATTGAAGTTGTCCGCCTCGATCCACGGCAGCACTTCCATGCCGGCATCCTCGTCGCGGAAAGCAACTTCGACCTTGCGCACGCCTTTTTCGTCCATGTGGTTGATCAGGCGGCAAACGAAATCGCCCAGCATATCCACGCGCAGCGTCCAACTCGCGCGGAAATAGCCGAACACCCAGGCCATGTTGGGCACGCCTGTGAACATCATGCCGCGATAGGTGACGGTATCGCCCCAGTTCACGGCCTTGCCATCCACCTCGAACGGGATATCGCCCAGAACCTTCAGGTGGAAGCCGGTGCAGGCGACGATGATGTCCGCCTCCAGCAGCTCGCCGCTCTTTGTCAGCACGCCCTTCTCGGTAAAGCGATCGATGGTGTCGGTCACGACCTTGACCTTACCTTCCGACGCTGCCCGGAACAGATCGCCATCAGGGCAGAACGCCAGCCGCTGCTGCCACGGCCGGTATTTCGGCGTGAAGTGGGGCTCGAAGGCGAAGTCCTCTCCGGCATAGGCGCGAGCGGCCATCTTCAGTTCCTCGAACACCACGTCGGGTTCCTCGACGCAGCGTTTGTCCATCAGCGCCTGGTCATGCATGATCTGCGCACGCACCACGCGGTGGATCGTCGGCTCGTCAATGCCGATCTGGCGCAAGCGGTCGGCCAGTTCGTTCTGGTTGGGGTGACAATAGAAGTAAGTGGGCGAGCGCTGCAGCATCGTCACCTGCGCCTTTTCGGCAAAGGCCGGCACCACCGTCGCGGCGGTCGCTCCCGATCCGATCACGAGCACGCGCTTGCCTTCCCAGTCGGTCGCCGGGTCCCACAGCTGGGCGTGGACGAACAGGCCCTTGAAGTCGGAGACGCCCTGCCATTCCTTGGGAATGTAGGGCACCTGATGATCATAGTAGCCTTGGCACATCCATAGGAAGTTCGCAGTGAAGATCGCCGTTTCGCCGCCCTTGGTCCGCGCCTCCAGCGTCCAGCGGTTGGTCCCACTGTCCCATTTCGCGCTGGTGATCGTGTGGCCATAGCGGATGTGCTGGTCGATACCGCCTTCCTCGATCACCTCGCCCATGTAGTCGAGGATCGCCTGCGCGCTGGCGATCGGCGCGCCAACCCAGGGCTTGAAGCGGTAGCCGAAAGTGTAAAGGTCAGAGTCCGAACGGACGCCGGGGTACTTGTGCGTTTCCCAGGTCCCGCCAAAGGTGTCCTTGCTCTCGATGACCGCATAGGTCTTGCCGGGGCACTGCTCCTGCAGGTGCCAGGCCGAACCAATGCCGGAAATGCCTGCGCCCACGATCAATACGTCGAAGTCGCCGCCCGATGCTGCGTGCTCGCTCATCATGCCTCTCCATGGTCTGACGCCATATGCGGCCGTTCTCGGCTCGTCTGGAAAAGTGACATTGATGCGTATCAATTGGCAACCGACTGCCCCGGCGAATGAGGCATTCGGTCAAGAAAATCAGGCAGTCAGGGTTCCGATCAGCCCGCCGCCTGCCACTCCCTCACCGCCTCCACCGGCCAGGCCAGCATCAGCACGTTGAGCGTCAGGTTGTCGCGGATCATCGCCAACGTGAACAGTTCGAACGCCACGGCCACCGCCGCTGTCCCCAACGCCGGCATGCGACTGGCAAAGACGAACCCAAGCGCCATGAAGCCCATGTCGCAAAAGGAATTGAGCACGCTGTCACCGGAATAGCCGAACGAGATCGTTACGGCACGATAGCGGTCGATGATGATCGGCGAATTCTCGAGGATTTCCCACGATCCCTCGACCATTACTGCCAATGCCAGCGCCCACCGCGGCGAAATCGCCGTCAGCCCGGCCTTGCGCCACAGCAGGTGCGCGCCGCCATAGAACAGGAAGCCGTGGATCACGTGGCTGAAACTGTACCAGTCGGAAATCTGCTGGCTGTTCTCGGCCGATTCCACCACGCCCTGCCACAGCCGGATCGTTCCGCACGGGCAGATCGGCGGCCGCGCCATGCCCAGCAGGATGATGACGATCCCCAGCGCGACGCCTGCGGCGGCAATCCACCCCGCCCTGCCGGGCCGCAATGAAACCCTGCTCGTCATTTGCCGCTACTCCCCCCGATCCATGCCCTTTCTGACGGGTGATGCTGACAGCGACAAGCCCATGGTTGCACCGGCAACCGCATCCCCCTAAGCGCTATGGTCATGAGCGTGCGACACTGCGACATCGCGATCCTCGGCGGAGGGCTGGCTGGCGGCCTCGTCGCTCTGGCCCTGCGCCAGGCCCGCCCCGAACTCGATCTCGTCCTCGTCGAACAGGGCGAAACGATCGGCGGCAACCACGTGTGGTCGTTCTTCGGTACTGACGTGAACAAGGCTGGGCGCGAACTGCTCGACGGCATGGTCGTCGCCGCCTGGCCCGAATACACCGTCCACTTCCCGCGCTACGAACGTCGCCTCAAGACCAGTTACTACTCGATCAGCTCCCACCGCTTCGACAAGGTCGTGCGCCAGCGCCTTGGCGAGGCATCGATCATGACCGGGGTCCGCGCTCTGGCCTGCAGCGCCACCAACGCCACCCTGTCGGACGGCACCCGGCTAGAGGCAAAAGGCGTGATCGACGCACGCGGCCTGCGTAACGTAACGGACCTCACCGGCGGCTGGCAGAAGTTCGTCGGCCGCCGCTTCCGCCTTTCGGCCCCCCACGGCCTCGAAGCCCCCATCGTCAAGGACGCCACGGTCGACCAGATCGACGGCTACCGCTTCGTCTATTCTCTCCCCTTCGCGGCTGACGAGATCTTCGTCGAGGACACCTACTACTCCGATGGCCCCGCCCTCGATGCCGATGCCATCCGCGCCCGCATCGACGCTTACGTTGCCTCCAAAGGCTGGCAGGTCGCTGAAGTGCTGGAAGAAGAACAGGGCGTCCTTCCCGTCGTCGCCGGCGGCAATTTCGATGCGTTCTGGCGCGCAAGCGGCGGCCCCGTCGCCCGTGCCGGTGTGCGCGCCGGGCTTTTCCAGGCCGTCACCAGCTACTCGCTCCCCGATGCCGTGAAATACGCCCTCGCCCTCGCCCGGCAGCAGGACCTGTCCGGCGAAGCCCTTGCCCAGTTCAGCGAATACTGGGCGCGCGAACACTGGGCGCAATCCGCCTACCTGCGCCAGCTCTCGGCCCTGCTCTTTGCAGGCGCCGAGCCCGACAAGCGCTACCGCGTCCTCGAACGCTTCTACAGCCTGCGCCACGGGCTGATCGAGCGTTTCTACGCTGGCAAGACCACCACGTTCGACAAGGCCCGCATCCTCGCGGGCAAGCCGCCGCTGCCGATCTTGAACGCCATCGGCGTGCTCACCGGCCTCGGCGCGCGGCCCAAGCCTCTTACCCTTGCAGGAACCCCACGATGAAGCGCGCTTGCGTAATCGGCTCCGGCTTCGGCGGCCTTGCCCTCGCCATCCGCCTCCAGTCCGGCGGCATCCAGACGACCGTGATCGAAGCGCGCGACAAGCCCGGCGGCCGCGCCTACCACTGGGAGAAGGACGGCTTCACCTTCGACGCCGGCCCCACCGTCGTCACCGACCCTGCCTGCCTGCAGGAGCTGTGGGCCCTCAAGGGCCACCGCATGTCCGATGATGTCGAGCTCATGCCGGTCATGCCGTTCTACCGCCTCAACTGGCCAGACGGCACCAACTTCGATTATTCGAACGACGAGACCCAGCTCCGCGCCGAGATTGCCAAGCTCAATCCGGCTGACGTCGCGGGCTACGACGAGTTCCTGCAATACTCCGCCGGTGTGTTCGAGGAAGGCTACGTCAAACTGGGCTCGGTCCCGTTCCTCGATTTCGCTTCCATGCTCAAGGCCGCCCCGGCGCTCGCCCGCTACCAGGCCTGGCGCTCGGTCTATTCGATGGTCTCGTCCTACGTGAAGGACGAACGCCTGCGCGAGGCCTTCAGCTTCCACACCTTGCTCGTCGGCGGCAACCCGATGAACACCAGCGCGATCTACGCCTTGATCCACAAGCTCGAAAAGGACGGCGGCGTGTGGTGGGCCAAGGGCGGCACCAACAAGCTGATCCAGGGCATGCTCACCCATTTCCAACGCCTCGGCGGCGAAGTGCGCATGGGCGATCCGGTCACCCACATCGAGACGCTCGGCACCCGCGTCACCGGCGTGAAGACGAAAAGCGGCTGGTCCGAAAAGTTCGATGCCGTCGCATCCAACGGCGATATCGTCCATTCCTACCGCGACCTGATGCCTGACAATCCACATGCACAACGTCGCGCAAAGTCTCTGACCAAAAAGAAATTCTCGCCCAGCCTCTTCGTCGTCCACTTCGGTGTCGAAGGTACCTGGCCGGGCATTCCCCATCACATGATCCTGTTCGGACCGCGCTACAAAGGCCTGTTGGACGACATCTACAAGCATGGCGTCCTGCCGGAAGACTTCTCGATCTACCTCCACCACCCGACCGTGACCGACCCCTCTGTCGCGCCGGAGGGCATGAGCACGTTCTACGCGCTCGTGCCGGTGGCCAACATGGGCAAGCTTCCGGTCGACTGGGACGAGATCGGCCCGATCCTCGAAAAGCGCATCCTCGACGAAGTCGGCCGCCGCCTCATCCCGGACATCCATTCGCGTATCGTAACGAAGTTCCACTACGCGCCGTCGGACTTCAAGACTGACCTGTCCGCCCACCTCGGCAGCGCCTTCAGCCTCGAACCGCTGCTCACGCAGAGCGCCTGGTTCCGCGCGCACAATCGTGACGATGCCATTTCGAACATGTATCTGGTCGGCGCGGGAACCCATCCCGGCGCCGGGATTCCCGGCGTAGTCGGTTCCGCCAAGGCCACCGCCAAACTGATGCTGGAGGATCTTGCTTGACCGGCCGTACTTCGATGAAACGTCTCGCCGTCTATTGCGGATCTGCCTCGCCTGCCGACACCCGTTACGTAACACTTGCCCGCGAGATCGGCGCCGAACTTGCTCGGCGCGGTATCGGCGTGGTCTATGGCGGTGGACGCCTCGGCCTGATGGGCGCAGTCGCCTATGGCGCGCTTGATGCAGGCGGCGAAGTCATCGGCGTGATCCCCGAAGCGCTGGTCGGCAGCGAGGTTGCCAACCACGATTGCACCGAACTGCACGTCGTCCCCGGCATGCACGAGCGCAAGAAGGCCTTCACCGACCTGTCGGACGGCTTCCTCACCATCCCCGGCGGCGTCGGCACGATGGACGAGCTGTGGGAAGCGGTCAGCTGGGCGCAACTGGGCTACCACGCCAAGCCGGTGGGACTGCTCAACGCCTATGGCTTCTATGACCACCTGCTCGCCTTCAACCGCCACATGATCGAAGTCGGCTTCATTCGCGAAGCCCACGCCGGAATCATCATCGCCGAGCCCGATCTGGATATCCTGCTGGCGCGCATGGAAGCCCACGTCCCGCACAAGCCGATCTTCGCGATGAAGGCCGAAGATCTCTGAGCAATGCAGGATCGCAGCGCACTCGTTAGTAACGCCCGCAAGTCAATCCTGAAGGGCTCGAAAAGCTTCGCCGCCGCCAGCCACCTGTTCGACCGCGAAACGCGCGAGCGGGTCTGGCTGCTCTATGCCTGGTGTCGCCGCTGCGATGATATCGTCGACGCGCAGGACCACGGCGGCGCGCTCGGCATTCAGGAAGGTGCGGCCGAGCGTCTTGCCCTCGTCCGGGAGAAGACCGCACTTGCCTTTGCCGGTCGCGAAAGCGGCGATCCGGCGTTCGACGCCCTTGGCCTTGTCGCCCGCGAAACCGGCCTGACGATCGAGATGGCCCGCGCCGTGATCGACGGCTTTGCGCTCGATGCCGCCGAATGGCAGCCCCACAGCGAGGCCGACCTGATGCGCTATTGCTGGCATGTCGCCGGTGCCGTCGGCGTGATGATGGCCGTGGTCATGGGCGTTTCGCCGGATGACGAGGACACGCTCGATCGCGCCTGCGATCTCGGCCTTGCCTTTCAGCTCGCCAACATCGCCCGCGATATCGAGGAAGATGACGCGGCGGACCGCTGCTACATCCCGCTCGACTGGCTGTCCGAGCTCGACATTCCGCCCGGCGAGCAGATGAAGCCGCACTACCGCCCCGCGCTCACCCGGCTGGTCGCACGAATGTGCGAGACGGCGGAAATCCACGAATGCTCGGCCCGCATCGGCGCTGCCCGTCTCAAGGGCCGCCAACGCTGGGCCATCCTCGCCGCCGCGGGCATCTATGGCGAGATTGCGCGCGAGGTCGCCAAGCGCGGCGACCATGCATGGGACCATCGCACCGTCGTTACTAACGCCCGCAAACTCGGCTTCATCGGCAAGGCCGCATGGTCCGCGCTGCGTCCGGTCCCGCGCTCCTGCATCGCCCGCGCCAACCAGCGCCGCTTCAGCCGTGCAGACCTGATAGCGCTGGCCGCCCGCAATCCGGCGTAGCTGCAACCTTGGAGAACTCGTCACCCTGAACTCGTTTAGCTTCGCTGGCCTGCGGCTCAGGGTCCATCTCTCGTAGGGAGCAGACAGGTCCGGGCTTTTTACCCGCTTCTGAATGTGGCACTCTGCCCGCAGAACAGGAGCAGGAACCCCGCCGTGGATGCCGCGCCAGCAATCGTTACGTCACAGGAAACCACCCCAGACGCGCAAACGCGCCCGCTGGTTTACCGCACGCGGTTGCCAGTCAGGATCTGGCACTGGACCAACGCGGTCACGATCTTCGCCATGCTGATGAGCGGCGCCACGATCTTCAACGCCCATCCCCGCCTCTATTGGGGCAAGTACGGCGCCACCTTCGAAACGCCGTGGCTGGAAATCGGCAGGCAGGGCCAGCACGGGTTCCTGCGCCTAGGATCGCTGCAGTTCGATACGACCGGCTTTCTGGGCTGGACCGAGCATTCGACCAGGGCTTTCCCGCCACTGGTCACGATCCCCAATTACTACAGTCTCGCCGAGGGGCGCCAATGGCACTTCTTCTTCGCATGGGTACTGGTCATTTCAATCACCCTGTTTGTCATTTATGCGATTTTTTCCAGACATTTGTCTCGTGATCTTGCGTTGACACGTGAAGAGCGCAAACTTTCGCACCTGTGGCATGACATCAAGGAACACGCCCGCCTTCGCTTCCCCACCGGCGCAGCGGCCAAGGCCTACAACCCCTTGCAGAAGATCGCTTACCTCGGCGTGATCTTCGTGCTGATCCCTTTGATCGTGCTCACTGGCATGACCATGTCACCAACGCTCAATGCCGCCTTCCCGTGGCTGCTAGATATTTTCGGGGGCAGGCAGTCAGCGCGGTCGATACATTTCCTTTGTGCAACAGGCTTCTTGGCCTTTATCCTCATCCATCTTCTCATGGTTTTGCTCGCAGGGCCCTTCAACGAATTGCGCTCGATCATCACCGGGTGGTATCGATTGCCCGCCGAGCGGAGGCCTCAGCCATGACGATCATCACGCGGCGAACCGCGCTCGTGGGTGCAAGTAGCCTGCTGCTCGCCGGCTGCGACAAGATCACCACATCGCCAACGGTGCGCAAGGTGCTGACATTGGGCGAGAAAGCCACGCTATCCGGCCAGCGACTGGTCACCGATCGCAACGCGCTTGCCCCAGAATTCACACGGGCGGACATTTCCCCGAAATTCCGCATGAACGGCAATCGCCTGCCCGGTTCACCGGAATATCAGGCGCACATGGCCAGCAACTTTGCCGACTGGAAGCTCGATATCGGCGGCAAGGTCGCCCGGCCGTTC
>JBEQCK010000133.1:0-10397 GCA_041639335.1 Novosphingobium sp. | reverse complement strand
ACTGGGACTTTCTCTATTTCATCGGCCTGACCGAGGATCTTGGCCTGAAACCGCACTTCATGGCCAAGGACAGCCTGTTCCGCTGGCCGCTGGGCGGTTTCATGCGCGACATGGGCGGCGTTTCGATCGACCGCAAGGCACGCAAGAACGTGGTCGACGCGATGGTTGCCGAGTTCGCGCGGAGAGACCGCTTCATGCTGACCATCGCGCCAGAAGGCACGCGCAGCGCCGTCGGCCAGTGGCGCAGCGGGTTCTACCATATCGCGCTGAAGGCCAAGGTGCCGATGGTCGTCGGCATGATGGACTACGGGACGAAGACCGGCGGTCTCGGCCCGGCCATCTGGCCATCTGGCGATTATGAAGCCGACATGCGCAAGATCTTCGAAGTCTACCGCAAGGTCACGCCCAAGCACCCCGGCAGGGGGCTGACCGAACCGCCGGAGAATCTCGATGCCTGATGCGCTCGTCCCCGCCCTGCTGATCAATGTCGCGATCCTCGTGATCGGCATGGGCCTGCTGTGGCGCGTGGCAGTGCGGATCGGCGATGTCAGCTTCATCGATGCGGTGTGGGGCGGCGGCATGGGTGTGCTGGCGCTGGCGTCGTGGCTGCATGTGCAGGGAGGCCCCGGCGCGCGGGCGAGCCTGATCGCGGCCATGGCGGTGATCTGGGCGGCGCGGCTGGCGTGGCACCTCTACACCCGCTGGCAGGGCCACGGCGAAGACCCGCGTTATGCGAAGATGCTGGGCAAGGCCAAGGCGCAGGGCAAGTTTGCGTCGGCCGCGCTGAAGTTCGTGTTCGCTCCACAGGCGCTGCTGCTGTTCATCACCTGCCTGCCCGCGCAACTCGGCGTGCTCGCCAGCGGAGCGCCGGCGCCGATCGGCCCGCTGGCCATGGCCGGAGCCGCGCTGTGGCTGCTCGGCATCACGTTCGAGGCGGTGGGCGATGCCCAACTGAAGGCCTTCCGCGCCGATCCCGCGAACAAGGGCAAGGTCCTGCAGACCGGCCTGTGGCGCTATACCCGCCACCCCAACTACTTCGGCGACGCTTGCGTCTGGTGGGGCATCTGGCTCGCCGCCGCCGAAGCGGGTCTGTGGGTGGCGTTGGCGAGTCTGATCGGGCCGGTGTTTCTGACGTTCACGCTGACCAAGTGGTCGGGCAAACCGCTGCTGGAAAAGGGCATGGAAGAGCGGCGACCGGGGTATAAGGAATACGTCGAGCGGACTGCGGGGTTTGTGCCCTGGTGGCCGAAGCGGGGGTAGAGGGGGCTGATAGTGAAGCGTCTTACCGCAAGTCATTCTTTGTTCGCAGTCGTTGGCACGGCCCTCTTGCTGGCATCTTGTATTCCAGATGAGGAAGGCCAAATCCGCATTGCCGCAGGGCGTATGGGGATAGAACGTGCTTATCAACATTACCGTGGATTGGCCCGCAGCGGTGACGGCGAAGATATTAAGAAACTTTACGTGTTAATGCTTCTCTATGGGCACGCCGACCCTAAGCTGGACCCCGCCTTCCTGCGTGAGTACGATCGGGCAATAGTTGTCTATTGTGCCCAACTCGCTGGTGAACGCCCCGCAGAATGGGATTATGGCATACCGGCAATTCCCCCCAAAAGTGCAGAACGCGATGCCTTTTGCCGGGATGAATTTCACGTAGACTGATTAAGAAAATCACCGCCACTCCCCACTCGTCACCCCGGCGCAGGCTGGGGCTCATTACGGTGAGGTTTGCTCTCGCCAATCAGGGTCGCGCAGCGTTGACAGGTTGTGGGCCCCGGCCTTCGCCCGGGTGACGAGTGTGTGGGGTTGAGGGAGTTTGGACAGCGCTACTTCACCACTACCCGCGCCTCCTGCGGCACCCTCCGCACTGGCACAGCCTTGATCCAGCTTTCCAGCGCGTCAATGTCAGTCGGGCCGGTCACTGTGTCAGGCTTGCCGACGAAACCCGAGAAGCCATCGCCGCCGAGGCCGAGGAAGCCGTTGACGGTCACGCGGTACGTCTTCGCCATGTCGAGCGGCTGGCCGTCCAGCGTGATCGTAACGATGCGATCCCCTGCAGGCCGCGCCGGGTCATAGCGGAATTCGAAGCCCGCAGACGGTGCCAGCGCCTGTTTGGGGCCGGTATCGTCCAGCCCCTCTTCGAGCACCGCCTTGATCTGCGCGCCGGTCATGCTTTCGGTGACCACGTTGTTGCCGAAGGGCTGGCACAGGTAGATGTCGCCGAAGGTCAGTGTGCCGTCATCGCCCGGGACCAGCGGGGCGCGGATGCCGAAGGGGTTCATGAAGGCGATCTGCGCGCCCTTGTCCCGCGTCGCGCCGAGTTGCGCATCGGCGATGAGGTTGCCCAGAGGCCCGCCCGCGCCACCTTCCGCGCCTTCGTTCTTGGGTGCCGCACGGTCGATCTTGCCGATCGGGCGCTGGGTGTAAGCCTTCGATGCCTCGACGTACTTCGCCACATAGACGGCAATATCGGCACGCGGCTGGAACTGCGGGAACAGCGGCGTATTGCCGAGCGGCCCGCGCGTCGAGGTGTAGGGCACCGACTGCACGATCACGTTCTCGGCCCGCTTCGAGACTACGCGCCCCGCCACCGGATCGATCTGCAGCGTGATGTCGGTGACCAGCTCGCCATAGACGCCCGCGCTGGTCAGCAGGAACGGTTTGGCCGGATTGAGCTGGCCGTAGTCGCAGACATAGGACCAGTGCGTGTGGCCCGAGACGACCACGTCCACGCGTGTATCCAGCCGGTCGAGGATCGGGCGAATGTCTCCGGCAAAGTCATTGCACCCCTGCGGATCGGGATCGCCCTTGGTGCGCCCGCCTTCGTGGATCAGCACGACGATGGCGTCGGCGCCCTGTTCCTTCAGCGCAGGGACAGCGGCGTTGATGGTGTCGGCCTCGTCCTCGAAGGTCAGCCCCTGGATGCCGGTCGGGTTTACCAGATTGGGCGTGCCTTTCAGCGTCAGGCCGATGACGCCAACGGTCACCGCACGCTTGCCGCTGCCGAAGGTCTTGAGCCCGGTCGCCGGGAACAGCGTCGAGCCATCGGCGCGCCTGGTGCTGGCAGCAAGGTACTTGAACGTCGCGCCGGTGAACTTTTCGAGCGCGCACGGCTCCTTGGCGGTGAACTTCTCGCAGCCGCCGTTCTGCTTTCGCAGCAGCTCCTGCTGGCCGTTGTCGAATTCGTGGTTGCCCACCGCGTTGAAGTCCACGCCGATGCGATTCATCACGCCGATCGCGGGTTCATCGAGATAGAGCGAGGATGCCAGCTGCGAGGCCGAGATCATGTCTCCGGCTGAAACCGTCATCGACTGCGGATGCTTCGCCCGGATCGAGTCGATCGCCGAAGCCAGCCACGCCGCCCCGCCGGCCGGCACCGGCGTGACCCCGCCCTTGCCATCGCTGACGTTCACTGCCTGGCGCGGCGGTTCGAGACTGCCGTGAAAGTCGTTGATCCCGACGATGCCGACCTCGACCGGCCCCGAGGCTCCGCCACCCGCCATCGGCGCGGCACAGGCGCCGAGAAGTCCGGACAGGGCAAAGGGCAGGATAAAACGCGCGCGCTGCTGCATCGAGAAAGCGACCTTATCGTAACGGGTGCAACCGGTTGAGGGCGGCCTAGCCCATCGGTGTTGCGTTTTGAAGGCCGTTTATGCGGAGCCCGGCAAAAGAGCCTTCGTATGCGCGCCCATTGTCTAGGCCGCTGCGCCTCCCTACAATGCGCAAGAGGCCCAAGACTCAGGACGCACAGGGAAACATGGCTCAATCCGCAACAGAGCAAGACGCCATGCGCGCCCGGCTTGTCGAATTGGCGCAAGCCATGGTCGAGGAGCGCGGCGGGGCCGGACTGAACCTGTCGGAGCTGGCCGCCCGCGCCGGTATCAGCCAGGCCAATCTCTCACGCTATTTCGAAGGTCGCGATGACCTGATGGAGGCGATTGCCGACCACTGGTTCAAGCCGATGGTCGACATCATGGAAGACGTGCTGGCGAGCGACCTGCCGCCACGCCGGAAGATGTACGAATTCTTCGCCCGCCGCTTCATCGTGATGCGCAAGAAATGGGAGGCTGATCCGGCCAAGCTGCAGACCTATATCGAGGTCGGCAGCGAGAACTTCGAACAGATTCGCAGCTACATCGACCTGGCCGATCATTACCTCGGCGAGATCATCGGCGAGGGGATGAGCGATGGGCACTTTGCCGGGCTCGAAGTTGATGAGACGATCAGCCTCGTCAACCAGATGTGCGCACCCTACTGTGCGCTGAACACCATGACGGCGTTCATGGAGCGCCTGAGCGAGGACAAGCTGGCGCGCATCGTCGACGCCGTGTTCGACGGGCTTTCGGCCCAGGATCGGGGGGCCAAGGCGCTGACAGGCCTGCGCGCTGCCTGAAACTTCTTCAGGCGTGGCCGATCAGCTAAGCCGATCAGCGCGCCCGGTTACCCAGCAGCACTTGCCGCATATCGCCATTGTGCCGCACGTGCAGGATCAGCAACGTCGCCATCAGCACGATACCGCCTCCCACGAAGGCAAGCAGAGCGTGGGCGATTGCGGTGACCGACCAGTTGCCGCGCCAGCCGCACCACAGTGCCGACAGGGCAAGCACCGTGGTGAAATCGGCATTGAACTGGCCCGGCCATCCCGCGGCGGCAATGTCGGCAAAGAAGATCGGAAACAGCCCCGCGCCATGGTTTGCCATGACGACTCCGGTGAAGATCGCCAGCGCCAGCCACGCCACGATGAGATAGGTTCTGAACGCCATTGCATGCTCCCCCTGTCGTTGCAGGGGCCATGCTTTAGCGTGGTTCAGCCCCCGCACCAACTGCTGCGCCGGCCCTTCCAGTGTTCGGCGAGGCCTTCGGCTTCCAGAATCGCGCCGAGGCTGCGCCCGTTGCGCGTTACGACTCGCAGCGCGCGGCCATAGCGGTCGGTATCGCGCCCCTGCACTTCAAGGTTGAACGGCCCGGCATTCAGCAATTCGACCAGCCGGTGTGTCGCCTGCAGGCCAAGCCTGGCTTCCGCCGCGCATGACGGCTGCGAGGTTTCCGGCGTGTTGATATCGGCGATGCGGATCTTGGTGCCCTCCAGCCAGAAGGTGTCGCCGTCGACCACGCAAGTGACGCGCGGGCCTGGCGAGCAGATCTCGAACCGGTGCAGCCTGGTATCGGCAGGCGCGGCAGGAGAGGGCGATGAAGCGGCGAGCGCCAGTGAGGCGAAGGCAGCGGCGAGAAGCAGGGAGGTCTGGGGCATTGTCCGGATCTGGCCCAACCGGCAAGCGTGCGCGTCTCCGTATCCTTCCG
The DNA here is from genome assembly GCA_041639335.1 of Novosphingobium sp. Classification (GTDB taxonomy): domain Bacteria; phylum Pseudomonadota; class Alphaproteobacteria; order Sphingomonadales; family Sphingomonadaceae; genus Novosphingobium. The sequence goes on along the minus strand of JBEQCK010000133.1, from coordinate 5,099 downwards.
CTCAGGAAAGGGACTCAGCGTCGATTCTCAGGTTCTTCGCTCAGAAGTTTCTCTCAGTGGTAACCACTGGACAACCGGCCTGTGCCAAGCTCGTTCCATGTTCGGACCGCGCCTTACGACCGTTTTTGCCAGTCGCTGGAGGGCGTTGTGGTGGGCGGCTTCGATCCTGCTGCTGACCTGGTCACTGGTGCCCGCTGCCAGCGAGCGCGAGCCGCACGAGCCGGCGAAGCCGGCGCACGTTGATCCCTGGGCCAAGGACCCGGAATAGCTGCTATTTGCCGGTGAAGAGGAACGCCACGGCTGCCATGATGCAGGCAAATGCGGCGAAATGCCGCCAGTGCAGCGGTTCCTTCAGAAACACCACCATGAATACCCCGAACACGATCAGCGCAATGGCCTCCTGCGTGATCTTGAGCTGACCGGCACTCCACCCGTTGATCGCGCCGATACGATTGGCCGGCACGGCGAGGCAGTATTCCAGCAATGCGATGCCCCAACTTATGAAAATCACCAGCAAAAGCGGGCGCTGCGCCACTGCTGCCGGGCCGCCCTGAATGTGCCAGTACCAGGCAATGGTCATGAACAGGTTGGACAGGACAAGCAGGGCAATCGTGGTCATGGGTCTGGGCGTTCTGATGGGAAGGAGCCGAGGGTAACGGGCCGCTGGGAGGTGGGCGAAAGTTGTGCGAATCTTAACGGTTTGCTGGGTAATTACCTATAGTTATTCGCCGGAGTTAGCCGATGTCCGATGCCCGATCGACCTATCGCTTCGCCTTGCTGCTGCTGGGCGGTAGCGTGCTGGTCGCGGGCGCACTCATCGCCAACGGCATGAGCAGCAGATCGGCTGTTCCCGTGGAGCCTGAGGGCGCTGCCGCCGAAGCTGCAGCAGCGCTCCCCGAACAATCCGCATTCGAAAAGTGGGCCGCGGAAGGCGATGCCGCCGATGGAAAAGGGCGGCTGATTGGCGAAATCGAACGGGACGGAAAGATGGTCGAACTTCGCCAGCTTCCCGACGGCGTCTCGGTCGACCAGATGAAGGCCGATGAGATGAAGGCCGACCAGATCAACCCGGACTCGCCTGCCGACGCGATGGAGGCAGAACAGGACCAACCTGTGTCCTGACCGGTGCGTCAGGCTCCGCGGGGAGTGTCGTCGTCTTCGGGGACGCCATCGCCATAGATCCCGGCCTCATCATCGTCGTTGCGCTCGCCGCGATAGGCACTCATGTCGATCTGGCCTGAACTTACCATCTGCTTCATGTGGTCGACGAGGTCGGGCATGTCGGCATCGTCGAGACCAGACCCGCCGACCTTGTCGCCCAGATCCTGCTCGCCCAGAACGCTGGTCGCCCGCGAAATGGCTTCGTCGGCAACGGTCTGCGCCTGGGCATCGCCGTCTTCCTGTTCGGTATTCACCGTCTCGGGCGCTGGTGTCTTGTCGTCGATCATGGGCGTATCTCCTTTGCGGAGACTACGCCCTGATCGCTGGCCTGTTCCTTAGAGCGAAATCCGTTCCGATTGCATCGGACGGATCGCTCCAGATTCTTGTTTTGCCGCGTTTTCCGAGTCACCAGATGATTCCATCTGGTTCGAAAACGCTCTAGCGGGTCGGGACCGGCACGTCGCCGGAATAGTCGTAGAACCCGCGCCCGCTCTTCCGGCCGAGCCAGCCTGCCTCGACATACTTCTGCAGCAGCGGGGCCGGGCGGTATTTCGGGTCGCCGGTCGAGGCGAGGTAGATCTTCATGATCTCGAGCAGGGTGTCGAGCCCGATGAAATCTGCCAGTTCCAGCGGGCCCATCGGGTGATTGAGGCCAAGCTTCACGCCCTTGTCGATGTCGACGATCGAACCCGTGCCGCTGCCGAGCACGAAAGCGGCCTCGTTGATGAAGGGCACGAAGATGCGGTTGACGATGAAGCCGGGCTCGTCCTGCGAGAGCACGATTTCCTTGCCGATGTTCGCCACGTAATCGCGCACGGCCTCAATCGTCGAAACCGAAGTGGCAAGGCCAGGAATGACTTCAACCAGCTTCATCAGCGGCACCGGATTGAAGAAGTGGATGCCGATGAAGCGTTCCGGATCGGGCGACGACACGGCCATGCGGGTGATCGGGATCGACGAAGTGTTCGATGCCATGATCGCATGGGGAGCAAGATGCTTGCCGGCGGATTCGAAGATCCTGTGCTTGATGTCCTCGCGCTCGGTCGCGGCCTCGATCACCAGGTCGGCTTCGGCAAGCGCAGCGTGATCGGAGAAGGTGTGCAGGTTGGCGACGGTAGAGGCGGCAAGCGCGGCATCGACCTTGCCCTTCTCGACCAGCTTGGAAAGGCCCTTGGCGATCTTGTCCCTGGCCTTGTCAGCCAGTTCGATCGACACGTCGCCGAGCAGGACCTTGAGCCCCGCCTGCGCCGAAACCTGGGCGATGCCCGAACCCATCTGGCCCGCACCGATCACTGCAACCGTCTTGATCATGTGGATGTCCCGCTCCGAAAAGATGCGGGATGGCGGTTAGCGAGCGCAAACCCTTGAGTCCACCTGCTCGTATCGCGAGGCGTTTCGGTCTAGCGCGAGGCGCCGGGCACCCAAAGCGGATCGCTGCCCGCGTTGGTCGCACGGGCCAGCACGAACAGGTAATCCGAAAGCCGGTTGAGATAGGCCAGGGCCTGCGGGTTCACCGGCTCGGCATCGGCCAGCGCCACCGCGCTGCGCTCCGCCCGGCGCACCGTGGCGCGGGCGATGTGGATGCGTGCCGCAGCCTCGGAACCGCCCGGCAGGATGAAACTGGTCAGCGGCGGCAGGCCTTCGTTCAAGGTGTCGATGGCCATCTCCAGCCACTCGACCTGGCTCTCGACCACGCGCAGGACCATTTCCGAAGGGGTGAAGTCATCGCCGGGTGTGGCGAGGTCAGCCCCGAGATCGAACAGGTCGTTCTGGATGCGTTGCAGGTTGCGCGCCGAGGTTTCCGACGCGACGACTGCGGCAAGGCCAATCAGGCTGTTGGCCTCGTCCACCTCGCCAATGGCCTGCATGCGGGCATCGTGCTTGGCCCGGCGCGAACCGTCGACGAGGCCCGTCGTGCCGTCATCGCCGGTGCGCGTGTAGATCTTGTTGAGCTTGACCATGCTGGAGAGAACCGCGCCTCAGCGCGAGAACGCGAGCAGGATCGCAACGGCCAGCACGGCAAGGCCCTGGAACTTGATGCGGTTGAACATCATCTTGTTCTGCAGCAACTGGTTTGCCGTTGCGCCGGAAACGGGATCGCGGTTCAGGTCTTCCTTGGTGCTGTTCAGGAATGCGATGATCCCGCGCACGAGCGAGACGACCGTCAGCGCGACGAAAATGATGATCAGCGGGATCAGGACGTAGTTCATGGGCACTGATCTATGGCGTCGGACAGCGAAATACCAGTGTCAAATAGGGTAGCGCGCACCTCTGCGGCGACCGCGCGGCCATCTTCGCCCGCCCGCCGTCGGTCCGCCAGCGCCGGAGCGTCGCGCCGCTTGGCCAGCTTGCGGCCGTCGGCCTCCACCAGCACGGGATGGTGATGCCACACCGGCACCGGCAGGCCGAGCAGATGCTGGAGCAGGCGGTGGATGTGCGTGGCGCGAAACAGGTCCATGCCCCGCGTCACATGCGTCACGCCATCGGTTGCATCGTCAAGCGTTGCGGCAAGGTGGTAGCTGGCCGGCGCATCCTTGCGCCACAGGACCACATCGCCGAAGATCTCGGGCGTCGCGATCTGCGTGCCGTGGCGCTCGTCGGTCCATTCGAGCTCGCCCGCCAGCAGCGTCGCCTGCTCCATGTCCAAGCGCCATGCCACTTGCGGGCCGGGCGTAGGGCCCCGGCGCAGGCAGGTGCCGGGGTAGAGCGGACCATCGGGCCCATGGGCCACCGCCGCAGCGGCAACCTCGGCGCGGGTGCAGGTGCACGGGTAGAGAATGCCCATCGCGCGCAGCTCGTTGGCGGCGGTGCGATAATCTCCAACTCTCGAGGACTGGGGGGCAACTTCCCGGTAACTCAGCCGCAACCAGTCGAGGTCCTGGCGGAACTCGGCGGCAAGTTCCGGGCGTGAGCGGGCACCGTCGATGTCCTCGATGCGCAAAAGGAACTCGCCACCGTCGCGCCCAACGCCACTATGGGCCCGGTCATGGGCAACGATTGCGGAAAACGCATGCCCGAGATGGAGCGGTCCGTTGGGACTGGGGGCAAAGCGGGTGACTGTCATCCCCGGAACCTAGCGCGGAGCGTTACGGGCCGGAAGACTGTCAGCCCAAAAGTCTGGCTTGGCGTGCGCCGGATAAACAAAACGGCTGCCCCGCCGGGGCAGCCGCTTTTGTCGTTTATCGCATTTCCTTGCCTGCTCAGGCGAGCGTGGCAGTCCACATCAGGCTGCTGAGGCCAGCAGCGAGGATGATCGGGAATGCAAAAGCCGTAATGGCGCGCATGGTGTTCCTCCTGTTGAGATCACCTTGCAGGACATCCTCCCAGTTCGTGTTCATCCGGCAGGGTGGGCTGGAAGCATCGGAACTGAGGGTGCAAATACGCCGATATGCGTATGCTGCAAGTGCGAACAGGGCACTTGCAGTTGCATGTAACGCAACTGTCACATTTCGCCGCGCATCTGGACAGAAAAGCCCGCTGCCACTATCGGCCAGCCATGAGCATCCAGCCTTCAGAATCGATCCTCATTGTCGACTTCGGCAGTCAGGTAACCCAGCTTATCGCCCGCCGCGTCCGCGAAGCGGGGGTCTATTCCGAAATCGCACCGTTCACGCAGGCCGAGGCCGCGTTCCACCGGATGAAGCCCAAGGGCATCATCCTGTCAGGATCGCCCGCCAGCGTGCCCGCCGATGGATCTCCTCGCGCTCCGCAGGTGCTGTTCGATTCCGGCCTGCCGATCCTTGGCATCTGCTACGGCCAGCAGGTGATGAGCCATCAGCTGGGCGGCAAGGTTGAACCGGGCGATTCGGGCGAATTCGGCCGCGCGTTCCTGACCGTGACCGAACCCTGCGTGCTGTTCGACGGGCTGTGGAAGGAAGGCGAACGCCACCAGGTGTGGATGAGCCATGGCGACAAGGTCACCCAGTTCGCCCCGGGCT
>JBEQCK010000132.1:0-10402 GCA_041639335.1 Novosphingobium sp. | reverse complement strand
TCGACGATTGCCCAGCTTAATGCCGCTCTGCCTGGCCTTGGCCTGCACAACACTTACGGGGCGACCGAGACAACCTCGCCCGCGGTGATCATGCCCGCAAGCGAGGCCGCTGGGCGCTCAGATCAACTAGGCTTGCCCGTCGCGTGTTGCGACCTGCTGGTCATGGACGCGCAAGGCTGCGAACTGCCGCCGGGCGAACAGGGCGAGATCTGGATGGCGGGCCCCATGGTCAGTCCAGGTTACTGGAATGATCCAGATGCAACCGCTGCCGAGTTCGTCCAAGGCTTCTGGAAATCCGGAGACGTGGGCTCACGCGATGCGCAAGGCTATGTCGCGCTGCACGACCGGCTCAAGGACATGATCAATCGCGGCGGGTTCAAGGTCTGGTCGGTCGAAGTGGAGAACGCGCTCTGCTCTCATCCCGCCGTTATTGAGGCCGCCGTTGTCGGCAAGCCTTGCCCGGTGCTGGGTGAACGCGTCATCGGCTTTGTTAATCTGCGCCAGACGGTGTCGCCGGACGATCTTCGCCAGCACCTCGCTCCCCTGCTGTCTGACTACAAGGTGCCTGAGGAACTCCACGTCGAGGCTGCACCTCTGCCACGCAACGCCAACGGCAAGCTGCTGAAGCGCGAACTGCGCGAACGGCTCGCCTCCATCTGATCGCATACATTCAAGGGAACAAGCGAATGCGTAGCTACAAGGTCGAAAACGGGGTCGTGGATCTAGGCCGGATCAAGCTCGACGTACCTGACACGATCAGCGAGGAAGCCAAGGCATACTTGCGCTTCGATCCCAATCAGCAGGTGACCGAGGACGCACCCCCGGTGCCGATGTGGCTGATGCGCGAGCCGCTGGCGCCGATGTTTGATTGGTTGAACCAGCAGGCGCTCGAAGCCTATCCCTGTGCTATCGAGGAAACGGCGATCAACGGCGTGCGCTGCCACCGCATCACGCCCAGGGACAGCGTGCGCCATGCGGGCAAGCTCCTGATCAACCTGCACGGTGGTGGCTTCGTCATGGGTTCCGGCTCACTGGTGGAAGCCATTCCGATCGCGGCCGAGACCGGGTGCGAAGTTGTCGCCGTGGACTACCGCCTTGCGCCGGAGCACCCCTTCCCCGCAGCAGTCGACGATATAATCGCGGTCTATCGCGATGTATTGAAGACTCACGCCGCCGAGGACGTGATCCTGTTCGGCACTTCTGCCGGCGGCTTCCTTACGGCCATGGCGATCATGCGCTTCAAGAAGGAGGGTCTGCCCCTGCCTGTCGCGTGCGGCGTGTTCACGGCGGGCGGAGATGTGACGCAGCTGGGCGATACCTTCAACTACCTGACGCTGTCCGGCTTCTTCGGCCACCTCGGCGCCAAGCTCGACGATCCGCAGTGCGAACGCGGGGTATTCGTCGGAGACGCAGACCGCAACGATCCGCTGCTCGCCCCGATCAAGGGCGACCTGTCGGACTTCCCGCCGACGCTGCTAGTCACCGGCACGCGCGATGCAGTGCTGAGTTCGGCGGCGATGTTCCACCGCGCCTTGCGCAAGGCCGGGCGAGAGGCCGAACTTCACGTGTTCGAAGCGATGCCCCACGGCTTCTGGTTCAGCGTGGCCATGCCGGAATCGCGCGAGGCGATCGACGTCATGGCCCGCTTCTTCGAACGCCACCTAGGAATCGGAACAGCGTAATCGGCGCTGCGCCCGCGGGAGCCGCGACTTACAGGAAGAAGTCGCGGTTCTCTGCGCCCATAAGCACGCTGGCATAATTGCGTGCAAAGCCGACCGGGTTGTTGGCAACGTGCGCGCGCGACATGCGCACGTCGTGCCACAAGTCCTGGAAATCGCTGCCGAGATAGACCGAGCGGCCACCGGCCACATCCATCAACAGGTCCATCGCCTCGATGCAGCGATCGGCCACAAGGCTGGCCTGATAGCGATAGCGGACTCGGTCCTCGATGCTCGGCTTCCAGCCGACCTTCTCCATCGCCTCGAAGTTGCTGACCATGATCGCCAGGCATTCCTCGGCGAGGTTAGATGCGCGCGCGATGCGTTCGAGCACGTCAGGGTCGGCTGCCGACTTGGTCATGTCGGTTGAGCTGAGGCCGACACGATCCCTGAACAGCGCGATGGCGTGGCGCACCGCACCGATCGCGCTGGTATTGACCACGCGGATGAAGACCTGCGCCCACGGCAGGTCATAGACGCCGCTGCCTTGGTGGTGGACGCCATGGAAGCCGTCCATTTGCTTGTGAGTACGGCGCTCGGGCACGAACACCGGCGTGTCGATCACGATGTCGTTCGATCCGGTGCCCTGCAGGCCCATGGTGTGCCAGGTGTCGTCGATGCGGTAATCGCCCGCGGGAACGAGGAACGTGCGATGGCCTTCCTCGGCCACCATCCCGCCCAGCAGCACCCAGTTGCAGTGGAGGCATCCGCTCGACCAGCCCCAGCGCCCGAACAGCATAAAGCCGCCCTCGGTGCGCTCAACTTTCGCGCCCACGGGGTTGTAGGAACTCGAGATCATCGCATCCGGGCCATCGGCGAAGACCTCGGCCTGCGTCTCGGCGTCCATCATCGCGATCTGGTAGTTGTGAACCGCAACGATCCCCAGCGCCCAGGCCGTGCTCATGTCCCGCTCGGCAATGGCGATCTGGTCGAGAAAGAAGTCCTGCGGGGTTCCTTCCAGCCCGCCGTGGCTGGCCGGGGTGAAGTGCCTGAAGAAGCCATCCCCGCGCAATGCCTCCACCACCTTGTCCGAAATGCGCCGCGCCTTGCGCCCTTCTGCGGCATGAGCCGCAACAAGATCGAGCGTGCCTGCTGAGATCGACATTCAAAGCCCCTTGAAACCCAGTGCGTAGTCCGATGATTCCTATCATACGCATTTTGCGCCTTGAAAAGGCTTTAAACCAAACTTTAGCGTGAAATCACCGGCATTCTTAGCTAATTGCACCAAAGTGCACGAAAATTTGCGCGCATGTGAAAGGCGCGGCACGCAAGAGGGGGCAAACCTTCCGGTTGCCCCCTCCCGATTACCTGCGTGGCAAGTTTACCAGTTGAACTTCAGCGTCGCGCCGAACTCCCGCGGATTGGTCATGCTGACCTGGCGGAAACCCGAATTGAACGTGCCCGCAATCAGGGAATCCACCGTGCCGTTGCCCAGGCCGCGGTTGGTGATGCGCCGCTGGTCGAGCAGATTACGGGCGAACACGTCGAACTCCCACTTCCCGTCATCGGTGCGCACGCCAAGGAACATGTTGAGCAATTCGCGCGACTGGTAGGTGAACTGCGCCCGCTCGGAATCGAAGCCCGGGCGATAGGTGAACAAGGCGCGGACGAACGGCGTCACCGCACCCATCGGCAGGCGCAGTTCGGTATTGGCGGTCAGGCTGAAGTCCGGAACTTCGGCGAGGCGGCCATTGGCCACGCAATAGCTGACGTTGCCGTTCCCGGTGACCTTGGGCGCGCCAGTGCGGTTGGGGACGCCAGTGCCAGCAAAGTCGGTGCACGGCACGCGGGCCTTGTCGAACCGCGCCTTGGTATAGGCGGCAGACACGCCAAGGTCCCAGTTGTCCGAGACGCGGCCGTCGAATGACGCTTCGACGCCTTTGATCGTGGCATTGGCATTGTAGTTGAAGTCGAAGAAGCCGGTCGTCGGCTGGTTCGCGGGGGCATTGTAATAGATGTCGGTGAAGCGCGACAGGAAGTTGTCGATCTTCTGGTAATAGCCCGAAAGCGAATAGCTGACGCGGCGATCGAACATCGTGCCCTTGATGCCGCCTTCGAACGAGTCGCTCTTTTCCGGGTTGGTGCGGATCAGATCATTGGAAATGCCGGCTGGCACCGCAACCCCCGTGCTGCCCGCGCGGAAGGAATGGCCATAGGCCGCAAATACGTTGAGGCTCGGGGTGACTGCGTAGGAGATATTGACGCCGCCCGTGACCGGCTTGTTGGTATTACGCTGCAGCGCCGGTGGGATGATCTCGGTCGGACCGCTGTTGACGGCTCCGCTCAGCGTCAGTTGCGTCGTCTGCACGCTCTTGATGATCGAATAGCGCACGCCGCCCTCGATCGACAGCGGTCCCGAGCGGTAGCGCAGGTTTGCGTTGAATGACCAGGTCTGGTTGTTGACCGGCACGTTGACGCGGGTCGCGATGCCCAGCGTGTTGGGCAGCGTGAACGGCGTGAAACCGGGGATCGGGAGCCCGATCGCGGCAAACGGCAGGTTGACCTGCGCATTCGGATTGACCGCGTACCAGAACTGCGACGCATCCTGATTGACCACGGTGGTGCCGGTCTGCTTCGTGTAGAACGCACCGAGGCCCCAGCCGAGGCCCTCGCTGTTGTTCGACGTCACGCGCAGTTCGGCGGTGTCGACTTTGTAAGGCGTCACTACGTTGGAATACTGCACATAGCTGGGCAGCGCGTTGGTAACGTCAAGGTCGCGCTGGATGTCGAGGCGGCTGAACTGGTGCGCGCCAACGAAGGCGATTGTCGCCGCTCCAAGATCGTAGTCCAGATTGAGGTTCACGATGTGCGACTTGTTGATGTTGCGGAAGGCACCATCCTGCACCGACGCATAGTCGCCGGTCGTCAGCGCAGGGCCTGACCGTACGCTCGTATCGGGCACGAACACCCCGGCGAGAAGCGCCGGAAGATCGCCCACGCCCGGAACCGGAATCGTGAAGTACTGGCTGTAGGGATTGTTGCCCGTGCCGATGACCTGCTGGAACTGACGGTTGTCGGCTTCGAGGTACTGATAGCTCAGGTATCCGGTGAAGTTGTCGGTCGGGTTCCAGCCCAGCGTCACGCGTGCGCTTTCGGTCGTGCTCTTCGACCGTTCCCCGCGAGTCACGTTCGTGACGTTGTTGAGGCGGTTGCCGTCGACCAGCGCGGCGACGCGGATCGCCAGCTTGTCGGAGAACGGCAGCGAGGCACCCATCTGCGCGTTGTAGCCCGCCCGGGTCGTGCCGGTGATCTGCGCATAACCCTCAGCCTTGTCGAAGCTGGGGCGCCGCGTGGCGATGGTGATGGCGCCAGCGGGTGCGGAAAGTCCGCGCAGCAGACCCTGCGGCCCGCGCAGCACTTCGATCTGCTGCACGTCGTAGATCGCGGTATAGACGGTCTGTGCGTCGGTCGGGATTTCGTTGAGGTAGACCTGCACGGCGGGCGACGTGCCCTGGTCGGGATCGAACGAGATGCCGCGCAGGGTCGTGGTGTTGTTGCGGCCGCTGACATTGGTAAGCTCAAGGCCGGGAGCGAGTTGCTGCACATCCTTGACGTCGAAGATCTTGAACTTCTCGAGCTGTTCGCCAGTCGCGACGTTGACCGTCATGGCCACGTCCTGAAGGTTCTGCGATTGGCGCGTGGCGGTGACGATGATCTCGTTGCCCGGCGCTTCCTCTACCGGTGCGGTGTCGGCGGTGGCGTCGGCCTCTGCCGCCATTGCCGCATGCGGCATCAGCATGGCCAGCGCACTCGCGCTAAACAGCAGCGCGAACCTGTTCTTGTCGGTCGTCATTAATCCTCCCCTGGAATGGCGAGCCTGCAAGCAGGTCGCGCCAGAACTCGAATCCTCGTGTCGCACCGATCGCTCGGCCGATTATGGCGTGGTTCGGTGATCGACGGCTTCGGGGAGTAATCGGGGGCAACAGGCGCTGAAGGAGCAGCCAATGCCTGTATGTGCTTCAGACTTACTCTCCCCTCGGTCGCGGATCTTTTGCCGAAGTTAGTCTTAACTAACAAACGGTGGAGCGTGCGTCAAATCAGATTCGCTCAGACTCAATCTTATTCGGTCTTCGCGGCGTCTTTTCTGGGTATTTGCGTAAACATGTGCCCTTTTGGCAACGCACTAGGCCAACGAGGGACCTATCCGCCCCTCGCTCAGTCGTTGTCGGGCCAGACTTGCGCAAAGAACGGATTTGCCGCCTTGTTCGCGTCGTAGCTGGCCTGATCGACCATGCAGCTCGGGCACCAGTGACCACCCTTGAGATAGAGCCGCGGCGTCATCGTGAAATCGTGGCCCAGCGCACAACGGAACGCAGCGGGCTGATCCGGCTCGCACGAATCCCCCCGGAACGAACCGCCCCGGAACTGTGCGGCACCCTTTAGGTCTGTGGCGGTCCAGCCCCCTTCCGCCTTCTCCGTGTTGTAGCCGTGATCGAGCAGCGAAATCTCACGCGAAGGTTCGCGGAACTGGAAATCCGTCCAATCACGCGGCAGCTTCGCCCACGCTTCGCGCGATCCGAAGTAGGCTTCGATATGCTCGCGGTCGTCATTGGCGATCCAGTTGAGCGTGCCGCCCGGTCCTTTGGCCAGCTTCTCCATCCGGCTGCGTCCCGCGCCCCGAAACCACCGCGCGATCAGGCGCACCGGCGCCGGCATGCTCGCCACCATCCCGCGCGCCCAATCCTCCAGCGTCTCCGACCTGAACGGCACCACCTCTTCCAGCCTGTCGGAATCGGCGTACCATTGCCCATGGAAGTTTCGCGTCGCGGACCAATGCGGACGGAAGCTGGCGAAGGCATCCTTCTGCCCCAGCGCGCGTGCGGTAATGCGCGCGAACTCATGATTGGTGACCCGCAGCTTTTCGCCGCCACCGATATTGTAGAACCGCTTCCAGAACGTCTCGGGCACGGCATCCTCGCAGGCGTTCGCTGCCAATCGTGCCGAATCCCCGACCGTGACCCATTCGAACACGCCGTTGAACGGATTGTGGAAGATGATCGGGTCGAAGATTTTCCAGATGCCGGGATGCGCGATTCCGGTCTGGCGCAGCGAGACCCACCGCTTCAAGCCGCTTTGCGCGACGATGGCTTCGGCCTCGGTCTTGCTGACCGCATACTGGTCGAACCGGCTGATCTTGACCGGATCGCCGGTGCGGCCCCAGTGCACCGGCGCATTGCGGTGCCCGGTCTGCGCCACCGTTCCGATATAGACCAAAGCCGTCGTCTCCGCCTGTCCGGCCGCCTTGATCGCTTCAACGATGTTGCGCGCCCCGCCCACGTTCACCTGCATCGTCAGCTCGGGAAAGCGGTCGGCTAATGGGGAGACCATGCCGCCGATGTGCAGCACCTGATCCACGCCCTCGATGCCCCGACGCATGTCCTGCGCGCTTGTCAGATCGCCGCTGAGCCATTCGACGGCAGGGTGCTTGGCGAATCGCTTCACCACCGGGTGGCCCTGCTCCTCCGGCCGCACCAGCGCGCGGACCCTGAACCGGTCAGCCCTGGCCGCCAGTTCCGCCAGCGTGGCGCTGCCCATGTTGCCGGTCGCGCCGGTCAGGAAGATCGTTTTCTTGGTGCAAATCGCCACGTCACGCCGCTCCGGATGTTATAATTGACCCCGAAAGTTCAATTAATTCGATGCTCCGGTCAATCACTGCCGCATAAAGCATCTTTCCCACGTTCAGTCTATGATGTAAGTGCCCACTTATATTAACGGGAGACATTGCATGGCCGCGATTCTGGAAGAACGCACCAATTTCACGCCTCTGGCCAATCGCCCCGAGCTCGCCCGCGCGCTCGACGAAGCCAATGTGCCGACCCTGCTCGCCGCCTTTGTCCACCTTTCGCACGATGTGGACATGCTGGAGCGGTTTGCGCCCCATATCCGGCCCGCCTTCTCCTATCCGCCAACCGAGATCCCCGACGATCTCGCCGACGCGCTGCGCCTCAAGCTGCGCCACCTGCTGACCACCGGCGAAGGCCTCGCCAGCAGCGAACCCTCGGACGAACTCATGCAGCGCATCATGTCAGTGACCGTGGGCGAACCGGTCGATACCGAGTTCATCGAACTGGTGAACGACCAGTGCGGCTTCCGCCCGTGGATCGACCGCAGCAAACTGGCCGACCCGCCTGCCCCCAAGGCCGGATTCAAGGTTCTGGTCATCGGCGCCGGTATGACCGGCATGGCCGCCGCAACCAAGCTGCGCGAGGCGGGCTACGACTTCGTCGTGATCGAGAAGAATCCCGAAGTCGGCGGCACCTGGTACGAAAACCGCTACCCCGGCGTCGGTGTCGATACGCCCAGCCACTTCTACAGCTTCAGCTGGGAAATCTGGCCCGATTGGCAGCACTATCATCCCCACGGCGCAGACATGCAGCACTACATGACCGGCGTCGCCGACAAGTACGACCTGCGCCGCGACATCCGCTTCAACACCACGGTCGAGAAGCTGGTCTGGGACGAAAAGTCCTGCACCTGGACGGTCACCGTTCGGAACGTTGATGGCACCAGCGAAGACCTCGTCGTCAATGCCGTCATCAACGGCCACGGTCCGGTCAACCGCCTCAAGATGCCGGACATTGCCGGGCTGTCCGACTTTGCAGGGCCGGTCGTCCACACCGCCGCCTATCCGGCTGACCTCGATCTCAAGGGCAAGCGCGTTGCCGTGATCGGCACCGGGGCCAGCTCGGCCCAGCTGTGTGGCGCCATCGCGCCGGAGGTTGCCGAGCTCACCGTCTACCAGCGCACCAAGCACTGGGTGCTCTACAATCCGGAAATCGCCCACGAGGTGAGCGAGGGCATGAAGTGGGCCTTGGCAAACATCCCCACCCTCAAGGAATGGTTCCGATTCCGCGTCTACTGGGCCGCCGCCGACGGACTTTTCTCAAACGTGCTCAAGGACCCGGCGTGGGAGGGCAACATGCTCGCCGTTTCCGAAGGCAACGAAATGACGCGCCAGTATGCGCTCGGCTACATGCAGCAGCGCTTTGCCGACCAGCCCGATCTGATCGAGAAGCTCACTCCCGATTTCCCGATCTTTTCCAAGCGCATCATCCTTGACAATGGCTGGTTCGATGCGCTTGCCCGGCCCAACGTCCATCTCGAAACACAAGGGATCGCCCGCGTCCTGCCGAACGGCATCGAAGCGAAGGACGGCTCGGTGTTCGAATGCGACGTGATCATCTGCGCCACCGGCTTCAACGTAGCCCGGATGGTCGGAAACCTGGTGATCAAGGGTGAAGGCGGGCGTGAGCTGGGCGAGGAATGGGGTGAGGAAGACCCGCGCAGCTACCTTGGCATGTGCGTGCCGGGCTATCCCAACTATTTTCACACCGTCGGCCCCAACAGCGCGCCCAACCACGCCGCCGGTCAGAACCTGATCTCCGAAGCGCAGGTCAACTGGATCATCGAGGCGCTGGACCGGATCAACGAAGCCGGCGCCCGCGCTTTCGAGGTGGAGCAAGACGCCTTCGATGCCTGGAACCGCAAGGTAGACGAGCGCATGCCCCAGATGATCTGGACACACCCGCGCGCCAATTCCTACTACAACAACTCGAAAGGGCGTGTCTTCCTGTCGTGGCCGTGGCGCCTGGTGGACTTCTTCAACGCCACCCGCCGCCCGGAACCCGGCAGCTACCGCCTGATCGCGTGACCGCAAGACGCCGGTTCTGAGCATTGGCCTTGCGCGGAACCGGCGTTTCGCCCTAGTCGGGAGGCGTGACCAAACGCACCCGCCTCCCCGCGAAAGACCGCAAGGCGCTCATTCTCGCCAACGCCCGCGCCATCTTTGCGCAGAGCGGCTATGAAGCGGCGCGCACGCAGGAAATCGCCAAGCGGTCGGGCGTATCCGAAGCGCTGATGTACCGGCACTTCCCCTCGAAGGAAGCGCTCTACCGTGCCGTCCTGCGCGAGGTGATCCGCGAACAGGACGCAAGCTACGAAACCCTGACACTGCAAGAGCTTAATGGACGCGCCATCGTCCGCAACCTCAAGGCCTATTTCACCATCGTCGTCGGATCGAACGAGCCGCGCTTCAAGGAAGGCTTCCGCCTCCTGCTCGCCAGCCTTGTCGGCGATACGAACTTTGCGACGCTCGTCTACCGCCGCGCCCAGCGCCTCATGAATCACCGCATCACGGCCGCGTTGCAGAACGCGCGGGACGCCGGAGAAGTCACCGGCCGCGAAATTTCGCCGTCCAACACCTCGCTGTTCACCGAACACGTCGGCACCGTGCTCAACGTTTTGGCCACCAATGTTGAACGTTCGCCCTACCAAGGCAACGAGGCCGAATTGATCCGCGACGCCGTGTGGTTCTGCTGCCGCGGGGTCGGCTTCACCGACGAAGCGATCGAACGCCACTTGCGCGACTGATGCGCATGCTATTGCGTCCGCCGCTGCTGCGGGCTACCAACTTGATTGACAGCGCTATCTAAATCAGGTCCAACAGGATCGGCGGCGCGGGGAGAGTGATTTTGCGCAAGGTGCTGAAGGTGCTGGGCCTGCTGCTGTTGGCGGTTTCCGTGGTTTTTGCCATCATCGCGTGGCGCAACTGGGACCTGGTCCAGCGCGTGTTCCTGGGCGGTGTCAAAGTCTATGAGACGGTTCCGCCGCAGATCCCCGCCAATATTCCGCGCCCGGCCGTGCTGGTCTTTTCAAAGACCAACGCATTTCGTCACGAGGAAGCA